>JBEBTS010000046.1:0-13705 GCA_040393665.1 Conexibacter woesei | reverse complement strand
GGCCGCGGTGATCGCCGGCCTCACCTACAACTTCCTGCCGTTCATGGTGCTGCCGCTCTTCGCCGCCCTCGAACGGCTCGACCGGCGATTGCTGGAGGCCGGCAACGACCTGTACGCGTCCAGCGTCCAGACCTTCTGGCGGGTGACCCTGCCGCTGACCATGCCGGGGATCGTCGCCGGGGTCCTCCTGACCTTCATCCCGGCCGCCGGTGACTACGTCAACGCGATCTTCCTGGGCGGCACCAGCCAGGCGATGATCGGCAACGTGATCCAGTCCAAGTACCTGGTCGTGAACGACTACCCGGAGGCGGCCGCGCTCTCCTTCACCTTGATGGCGATCATCCTCGCTGCCCTGATCGTCTACATCAAGTTCGCCGGGACGGATGCTCTCATGGGCGACGAAGAGGAGGCCTGATGAAGATGTGGCGCTGGATCAAGGAGCACCTGGTCCTGTTCATCGGGATCCTGGCCCTGGTCTACATGCTGTTGCCGATCGCCGTGATCGCGATCTTCTCGTTCAACGACCCGTCCGGCCGTTACAACTTCGAGTGGGTCGGGTTCACCACCCAGTACTGGCAGTCGCCGTTCTCGATCACGCCGCTCACCGACGCCCTGATCACCAGCATCCAGCTGGCCTTCCTCACCTCGATCGGGGCGACCATCCTCGGCACCCTGATCGCGATCGCCCTGGTCCGCTACCAGTTCTTCGGGCGACGGGCGGCCAACCTGCTGATCGTGATCCCGATGGCCACCCCCGAGGTCGTGATCGGCGCCTCGCTGCTCTCGATGTTCCTGCTGTACGGGGCCAAGCTCGGGTTCGGCACCCTGCTGATCGCCCACATCATGTTCTCGATCAGCTTCGTCGTGATCGTCGTGCGATCGCGCCTGATCGGGTTCGACCGGCGGCTGGAGGAGGCCGCCGCCGACCTCGGCGCCTCCGCCCTCACCACCTTCCGCAAGGTGACGCTGCCGCTGATCGCTCCCGGGGTCGGTTCGGCGGCGCTGCTCTCCTTCGCCCTCTCGATCGACGACTTCGTGATCTCGAACTTCAACTCGGGCTCGACCGTGACCTTCCCGCTCTACATCTTCGGCGCCAACCAGCGCGGGATCCCGGTCCAGGTCAACGTGATCGCCACGATGCTGTTCGCGGTGACGATCATCGCGATGCTGATCGTGATCCTCCAGCAGCGCCGAGCCGAGAAGCTGGCGGCGATGCGGCCGGAAGAGATCGCCAACAAGCCCGCCGTCTCGATCCCGATCTGAGTCATTAATGCATCCAAGTGGCTTCGGTGCCCATATATGGTCCGCCGCATGGGATACGAGACGCGGTTGCTGATTGGTGGAGAGCTGGTCGGAGGCGAAGGGTCCGGGATCGAGGTTGAGAATCCCGCGACCGAGGAGATCGTGGCGACGGTCGGGTCGGCGAGCGCGGCCCAGCTCGACCGGGCGGTCACGGCCGCGTCGGCGGCGGGCCGGGAGTGGGCCGCGATGCCGGCGGTCGACCGGGCTCCCCTGCTGCATGAGATCGCGACCCGGCTGAGGGCGCGGTCGGACGAGCTGGCCCGCCTGATGACGATCGAGATCGGCCGGCCCCTGACCGAGTCCGCCGACGAGGTCGAGTGGTGCGCCGCCTGCTTCGACTACTACGCCGAGGTCGCGCGATCCGAGATCGGCCGCGTGATCCCGCCGATCGAGTCATCCCAGTTCGCGGTCGTGGTCAAGGAGCCCCACGGCGTGGTCGGCTGCATCGTGCCCTGGAACTTTCCCCTGCTGCTGCTCACCTGGAAGGTCGCCCCGGCGCTCGCGGCCGGCAACGCGATCGTCGCCAAGCCGTCCGAGCTGACTCCGCTCTCCACCCTGGCGATCGCCGACGTCTTCTCGGACCTTCCCGCCGGCGCCGTGAACCTCGTGGCCGGGGACGGCTCGACCGGCGCCGCCATGGCCGCCCACCGCGGCATCGACTGCATCGCCTTCACCGGCTCGGTCGCCTCCGGGCAGAAGGTCGGGATCGCCTGCGCCGGCCGCAACGCCAGGGTCAACCTGGAGATGGGCGGCAAGGATCCCTTCATCGTCTGCTCCGACATCGGGCCGGAGGGGATCGAGGTCGCCGCCCGGGGCGGGGCCTGGGCCGCGTTCCTCAACGCCGGCCAGGTCTGCACCTCCTCGGAGCGGTTCTACGTCATGGAGGACGTGTTCGACGAGTATGTGGACGCGTTCGTCGAGCACACCCGGTCGCTGACCGTGGGTGACCCGTTCGATCCCGCGACCGAGATCGGGTCGCTCGCCTCGGCCGGGCAGAAGGCCAAGGTCGTCGCCCAGGTGGACGCGGCGGTCGCCGCCGGGGCCGAGCTGCTCACCGGCGGCGGCGACGGCGGCCAGGAGCGGGGCCACTTCCTGGAGCCCTGCGTGCTGACCGGGGTCCCGGCCGACGCGGCGCTGCTGACCGAGGAGACCTTCGGGCCGGTCGCGCCGATCGTCCCGGTGAAGTCGCTCGACCAGGCGATCGAGCTGGCGAACGGCCTCGAGTTCGGACTCGGGGCGAACGTCTACACGCGGGACCTCAAGACGGCGATCCGGTGCGTGAAGGAGATCCGGGCGGGATCGGTCTGGATCAACGATCCGCTGACCGACAACGACGCCGGTCCGTTCGGCGGGTTCAAGAGCTCAGGGATCGGCCGCGAGCTCGGCACCGAGGGCCTGGACGCGTTCCGGGAGGCCAAGCACGCCCACATCGAGACCGAGCTCGAAATCAAGGATTGGTGGTATCCGTACGGCTAGACTCGATCCATGCCCAACAGCGACGATCGCATCGAGCTGGATCAGGCCCGCACTCCGTACATAGACGCCCTGCTGGAGTTCGCGCAGAGCGATCCAGGGCGGTTCAACGTCCCCGGGCACCAGGGCGGGATCGGGTCGGGCGAGCAGCTGCAGCTGCTGGTCGGGCGCACCGGGCTGATCAACGACATCCCGGCGTTGATCGAGGGGATCGACGTCGGTGACCCCAACCCGTTCCAAGAGGCGCAGCGGCTGGCCGCCGACGCCTGGGGCGCGAAGCGGACCTGGTTCCTGATCAACGGGGCCTCCCAGGGCAACCAGGCGATGTGCCTCGCGGTCGCCCACATGGGCGGCGAGCTGGTGGTCCAGCGCAACGTCCACTCCTCGGTGATCGACGGGATGATCATGGCCGGGCTCAAGCCGACCTTCGCCGCCCCGGAGATCGACCCCGAGCTGGGCGTGGCCCACTGCCTCACCCCGGCAGCCCTGGCCGAGGCGCTCGACCGCTGCCCCGACGCGGCCGCGGCGGTCGTCGTCTCCCCCACCTACTTCGGCGCGGCGGCCGACATCCCGGCGCTGGCCGAGGTGGCCCACGGGCGCGGCATCCCGCTGGTGGTCGACGAGGCCTGGGGCGCCCACCTCCACTTCCACCCCGACCTGCCCGCCGCCGCGCTCGAGTCCGGCGCCGACCTGGTGATCTCCTCCACCCACAAGATCGTCGGCAGCCTCACCCAGTCGGCGATGATCCACCTCGGCTCCGACCGCTTCGAGCAGGAGATCGTCGACCGCTGCATCTCGATGACCGAGTCGACCAGCCCCAACTCGCTGCTCTGCGGCTCGCTGGACGCCGCCCGCCAGCTCGCCGCCACCCAGGGCGAGGCCCTGCTGACCGAGACGATCGCGGTCCTGGCCGAAGCACGGCATGAGCTCCGCCGGATCAAGGGCCTGGACGTCCTCGACGAGCGACTGCTCGAACGGGAGAGCGTCGCCGGCTGGGATCCGCTGCGGTTGACGATCGACGTGCGTGGCACCGGCAGCACCGGCTACCGGATCGCCGCGATGGCGCGGGACCTGGCGAACGTGAACCTCGAGCTGGCCTCCGACACGGTCGCGGTCGCGGTGTTCGGGATGGGCTCCGGGACCCCGACCCGGGCCCGGCGCCTGATCGACGGGCTGATAACCGCGGTCGAGCAGCTCGACGCCGAGCCTCCCTCCGAGCAGCCCGAGTTCGCCCCGCCGCCGCTCTGGGGAGAGCCCGCGATGACCCCGCGGGACGCCTTCCTCGGCCGGCAGGAAGTGGTTCCGTTCGACCAGGCCGAGGGCCGGATCGCGGCCGAGCCGCTGGCGACCTACCCGCCGGGGATCCCGAACGTGCTGCCGGGGGAGCGCCTCACCCGCGAGACGCTGGACTTCATCACCGACTCGATCGACCACGGCGGCTACGTCCGCGGAGCCGCCGACCGCGAGCTGACAACGCTTAGAGTCATCGCCGAATGAGCGAGACCAACCTGGTGCCGGGCCAGAACATCCCGATCAAGACCCTGCCCAACCTGCGCGACCTCGGCGGCTATGCGACCGGCGACGGTCAGGTGGTGCGCCGCGGGGTGCTCTTCCGCTCGGTCGAGCTGGGCCGCCTCGACGATCAGGACCTGACCCGGCTGGAGCAGCTTCGGATCGAGACGATCTTCGACCTGCGGACCGCGGCCGAGCGCGACGCCAGCCCGGACCGCGCGATCGGCGCCCAGGAGATCGTCCTCGACGTGCTGGCGGGCGACGACCAGTCGGCCGCGGCGGCGCTCCCCGAGATCGTCAGGAACCCGGAGAAGGCCGGCGAGCTGCTGGGCGACGGCCGGGGCGCTGAGCTGCTCCGGGACGCCTACCGCCAGCTGATCGAGCTGCCCTCGGCCAAGGAGTCCTACTCTCGGTTCTTCACCGAGCTCGCGGGAGAGGCTGAGCTCCCGGCGCTGTTCCACTGCACCACCGGCAAGGACCGGACCGGATGGGCGGCAGCGTCGACGCTGCTCTTCCTCGGCGTATCCGAGGAAGACGTCTACCACGACTACCTGCTGACGAACGAGCAGCTCCTGCCGGCGTTGGAGCCGATGATGGCCGAGTTCGCGCGGGCCGGCGGCGACCCTGAGCTGCTGCGGCCAGTCCTCGGCGTGGACCGTGCGTATCTCGCCACCGCGATCGAGTTGATGAAGAGCGATTACGGCACGATCGGCGGCTACATGTCGGACGGGCTCGGCCTGGACGACGAGCTGCTCGACGCGCTCCGTTCCCGCCTGCTCTCGGACCGCTGACGACCCGGCGGTCCGTCCGCGCCGCCCGAGCGGCGCTTCAGCCCGGTGGGATCAGTCGGTGCCGGGATCGGACTCGATCAGCTCGATCCGGTAGCCGTCGGGATCGCGCACGAAGCAGAGCCGGGAGCCGCCCTCCCGCACCGTGTACGGGGGCCGTTCTGGCTCGATCCCGGCCCGGGCGAGCCGTTCCAGGGTGCCGTCCATGTCCGCGACCGTGATCGCGATGTGGCCGTAGCCGGTCCCGATCTCGTACGGCTCCTCCTGATCGAAGTTCCAGGTCAGCTCGAGGCGCGGGCCGTCATCGGGCAGGCCCATGAAGATGTTGATCGCCTCGTCCCCGATCGGCATCCGGCGCAGCTCCTGGAAGCCGAGGCGCTCGTAGAAGGACACCGACCGCTCGGCGTCGAGGACGCGGTAACAGGTGTGGATCAGCTGGGACATGGCAGGAACATACCCGTCCCGTCCGCGGCCAACCGGGCGGTCAAGCCCGGATCCGCCGCTCGTTAGTCTCGTCGCATGAGCACCTACGAGCGCGTCGCTGAGCTTCCGGTCAACATCGAGTCGTGGTCGATGGAGGGACTTTCGATCAAGCCCTCTCCGGAGTTCGAGCGGCTGACCACCGTGATCCACCTGAACGGGCCCGAGGGGTCGACCGGCCTCGGGGAGGACATCACCTACGAGGCGCTCGACCAGATCGCGCTGCAGGATGCCGGCCCGACCCACGACCTGACCGGGCCGACGACCGTCGGCGAGCTCTGCGACCTGATCGGCCGGCTGGACCTCTTCCCGAGCCCGCCCGAGCGCGAGGTCTCCCGCCTGTACCGCCGCTGGGCCTTCGAGTCCGCCGCGCTCGACCTCGCCCTGAAGCAGGCCGGCACGAACCTCGCCTCCTTCCTCGGGCGTGAGCTGAAGCCGCTGACCTTCGTCGCCTCGATGGGCCTGACCGGCGGGCCGGGCGGCACCGAGTCCGACATCGGGCTGCTGCTGGCGAAGCTGGAGCGGTACCCCGAGCTGCAGTTCAAGCTGGACCCGTCGCTCGACTGGGACCAGGGACTGATCGACGCGCTGGCCGCCACCGGCGCCGTCAACACGCTCGACCTCAAGGGCCAGTACAAGGGCACGGTGGTCGACATCGAGACCGACCCCGACCTGTACCGGCGGCTGGCGGAGTCCTTCCCGGACGCCTGGCTGGAGGACCCGGACGTGACCCCCGAGACCCGGGAGGTGCTGGACGGCCGCTGGGACCGGGTGACCTGGGACGCGCCGATCCACTCCGTCGGGGACATCGAGGCCCTCGAGCACAAGCCGCGGGTGATCAACATCAAGCCGTCGCGCATGGGCGGGCTCGAGTCCACCTTCGACGCCTATGACTGGTGCGAGCAGAACGGGGTCGGCGCCTACGGCGGCGGCCAGTGGGAGCTGGGCGTCGGCCGCACCCAGATCCAGTACCTGGCCTCGCTCTTCCATCCGGACACCCCGAACGACACGGCCCCGGTCGGCTACAACGCCGCGCTGCCCGAGCCGGGCCTCCCCGTCAGTCCGATGACGGTGGACGAAAACGGCTTCGGCAAGCCGAATACGGCCTGAGGCCCACCGTATGCGAGTACGGCCGACCTAACTCGCATCCTGCGCTACGGTAGGCCCACAAGCGCCGTACAACCCCGACCGAACGGAGCCGGAAATGGCCGAGAAGAAGAGTTTTGCCGAAGCACTGAACGCCCAGATCTCAAACGAGTTCGCGGCCTCCCAGCAGTACGTCGCGATGGCCGTCTACTACGACAGCGAGACGCTGCCCCGGCTGGCCTCGTTCTTCTACCGGCAGGCGGTCGAGGAGCGTGAGCACGCGATGATGATGATCCAGTACCTGCTGGACGTCGACGAGCGGGTCGAGGTCCCGGACATCAAGTCCCAGCCGACCCAGTACGAGGACGGGATCACCCCGGTCAAGGAGGCGCTGGCCCAGGAAGAGCGGGTCTCCAGCGAGATCTTCGGGCTGTTCGAGCTGGCCCGCGAGATCAAGGACTACCGGGCGGAGCACTTCATGCAGTGGTTCGTCAAGGAGCAGGTCGAGGAGGTGGCCCTGATGGGCGACCTGCTGAACGTGGTCGAGCGCTCCCGCGAGAACCTGCTGCTGGCCGAGGAGTACATCGCCCGCGAGTCCCTCGGCGAGGAGGGCGAGGACCCGACCGCGCCCCCGCCCGCCGGCGGCCACTGAGCCCTCGCGGCGACGGCGCCTCCGTGCTGCCACGCCGCGACCGAACGAGCTGAGCGAACGGCCCGGTCTGACCGGGCCGTTCGTCTTTCCCGGCGACGACGGCCGGGGCAACCGCTCGCCGGGCCGCTCGGCCTGCGTTATCCTGCGGGCAGGAGAGCAGCCGGGGGACCGGGCGACCGGTCGGGAGCAGTCGGCGGCTCATGGGAGACGGGCGCGAGCCCGATGAGAGGAGAAACTCAATGTCCGTGGTAACTCGTTCCGTGCAGGCGACGGCGTCATCGCCGGGTAGCCTCCGGCGCCTGATCGCCCTGTCGATCTTCGCCGCCATCGCCGCGATCGGCCTCAGCCTGATCGCGAGCCCGGCCGCCCGCGCCGCCGACCCGGCGATCTTCAAGGCGGGCGCCGCCGCGTCCAACATCAATCCCGACACGCCGCAGTACATCGGCGGGTACGGGTACAAGGGCGGCCCGACCATGGACGTCAACGACGACCTCGAGGTGCGCGCCTTCGTGGTCGGGAAGGGCAAGAAGGCGGCCGTGTTCGTGTCCGCCGACCTGACCGGCTGGTTCAGCGCCTATGACGGCGACAACCTCGAGCCGTACGGGATCGACCGTACCCGCGAGAAGATCGCGACCGCGCTCAAGTCGCACGGCTTCGACATCGGCCGTGAGTCGGTGATCATCTCCTCCACCCACACCCACTCGGCGCCGGCGGTGGTCGGCATCTGGGGCCCGACCGACGCGGCCTACCTGAAGAAGGTCAGTGACGCCGCGGTCGACGCCGCCGCGCGTGCCGCCGCGGGGGCGAAGACCTCCGAGATCTGGACCGCGGTCGGCGACGTCCGCTCGTTCGTCTGGCAGAACGGCCAGGGGACCAACCACCCCGACGGCTTCGAGGCCGACAACCAGCTGCCGGTGATGTGGGCCCGTGACCCGAAGACCGGGGCCACCAACGCGCTCTACGCCAACGTCCCGAATCACCCCGATCAGTTCCGGGGGGAGGCGCACAACAAGCTCTCCGCCGACTGGCCGGGCTACGCCCGCAAGATGCTCGACAAGCAGAACGGCGGCGTCGCCGTGATCGCCGCCGGCACCCTGGGCCGTCAGGAGCCCCCGGGAAGCGTCAACACCTATGACGAGGTCATCCCGCAGGGCGAGTACGTCGCCAACGAGATCCAGCGGACCCTCGCCAAGGCGACCCCGCTGACCAGCGACACGATCGCCACCGGGGAGAAGCGCTTTCACTTCGACGCCGACAACCTCGATCTGCTGATGCTGATCCAGAACTACCGGCCCCCGAACGGCGGCTGCCTCGAGCCGCCGATCGGCTACTGCACGATCCCGCGCTCCAAGGCGGCGGACTACTTCGTGCCCGCCGCGGGCGGAGCCGACGCGAAGGTCGGGGCCTCCACCTCGTCGATCCGGGTCGGCGACGTGCTCTACGCGACCAACCCGGGCGAGGCCTTCCCGGAGGTCAACCGGGCGATCCGCGAGTCGGTCTCCGGCGCGCGTCACGTCAACATGGTCGGCATGACCGACATGCTCGGCTACTACTACGTCCGCGACGACTACACCTCGCAGCAGTTCGGGTCGAGCAACTTCGAGACCTACAACGTCGGGGCCGACTTCCCGCAGCTCAACGTCGACAAGGCCCGTGAGAACGCGGCCGACCTCGGCTTCCAGACAACCGCGAAGACGGTCCACGCCCCGTTCAACGCCGACGTCGAGAACCGGCCCGGCATCCAGTGGTACCCCGACCAGCTGGAGTCGGCCGACCCGACGATCAACATCTACGGCACCTCGGCCCGGTCCCAGGACAAGCTGGTCGACGCCCCGGCGACGATCGAGTGGGACTTCGGCGACGGGACCACCGCGACCACGGACAACGGGGAGCGGTTCGACCACACGTTCAGCAAGCCCGGCACCTACGAGGTGACGGCGACGGTGACCGGGTCGAACTCGAAGACCCGTACCTGGACCGACACGATCAAGATCGACCCGCCGCTGACCGCGAGCGCGACGGTGACCAAGCGCACCTGGGATGGAGCCTCGCTGAAGGTGACCGGCTCCGGCGGCTCCGGGACCGACGTCAGCGCCCGTTGGGCCTGCCCCGGCGGCAAGACGGCCGAGGGCCTCGCGGTGACCTGCCCGGGCAAGGCGGCCGGCGAGGCGAGCGTGACCCTGGTCGACGGCGCGGGCAACTCCGCGACCGCCAAGGTGAGCGTGCCCAAGGGCCCGGCGAAGGTCAAGCTGGCCTCGGCCAAGCCGAAGCGTCTCGTCCTGAAGAAGGGCAAGAAGAAGGCCGTCAGGGTCAAGGTGCAGAACGTCGGCGCCACCGCCGCGAAGAAGGTGAAGGTCTGCGTCGGCGGCCGGGCCAAGGGCGTGTACAAGCCGGCCCGCAAGTGCGTCTCGGTCGGCAGCGTCGCGGCCGGCAAGGCCAAGGTCGCGAAGGTCGTGCTCCGCGGCAAGAAGAAGGGCAACGCCAAGGCGACCCTGACCGTGAAGTCCGGCAACGGCGGCTCGGCCAAGGCCACCGTCAAGGTGCGGACCAAGAAGTAGGGCCGCGGGCGCGAGTCGCCCCCGCGAGCGATTCAGGGACCCGGGCCGGCCGCTGTGCCGGCCCGGTGTCTTTCCGGCGCGATCCCGCGCCGGCTCGGGTCAGGCCCCGGCCCGGCTCCGCTCGCGGATCGGGGTGAGGGCCTCGGTCCACACGACCAGCTCGTCCAGCATCCCGGCGGCGCTGCGCTCGTAGCGGTCGGTGCCGGCGAAGCCGCCGTCCTCGTCCAGCAGGCCGGACACGCCGGGGATCGGCACCTGGGCGGCCAGCGGCATCATGCCGAGCTGGGTCAGGGTCGGCTTCAGCGCCTGGACCGCCCGGGCTCCCGCCCAGACCCCGCCGTAGCTGACGAAGCCGACCGGCTTGCCGGCCCACTCGTGGTAGAGGAAGTCGATCGCGTTCTTCAGCGCCGGCGCCGGGGTCGCGTTGTACTCGGGGGTGACGAAGACGAACGCGTCCGCCCGGTCGACGGTCGCGCTCCAGGCCTTCGTGTGGTCCTTCGTGTAGGCGCGTCGGCCCGGCATCTCGGGCTCGTCCATGAACGGGAGGTTCACCTCGAGCAGGTCGACCAGCTCGACGCGGAACCGGTCGTCGGCTTCGGCGATCGGCAGGAACCAGTCGGCGACGGCCTTGCCGACCCGGCCGGGACGCACGGACGCGAGAATCACATGAAGGTTGATCATGGCGGCAGCCTATTCCGGCGACCGCCGCGACCGGCTCCGTCCCGGCCCGCTCCCATATGGTGACTGGCCGCGATGGCCGACCAGAGAACCAGACTCCCCGACCCCGACGCTCCCCGGATCGACCCGGACGACCTCGCCACCTGCCTGCGGGTGATCGCCGAGCTCGACCGGCTCTCGCCGGAGCATCCCGACTCGATCACCGTCCAGCAGAAGGCCGCCGGCCTCTACAAGTCGGTGAAGAAGCGCCGCAAGGCGGAGAAGCGCCGCCAAGTGGTCGAGCACGACGCCCGGATCACCGCCCTGACCGCGACCGCCGCCCCCGGCCGGATCGACGACGAGACCGCCGGGCTCCCGCTGGTCTCCACGGCGAAGGGCGCCACCGCCGGGACCTTGATCGAGTCCCGCGCCTGTTACATCTGCAAGGAGCGCTTCAACCTGGTCGACGCCTTCTACCACCAGCTCTGTCCCGAGTGCGCCGCCTTCAACCACTCCCGGCGGGACGCCCGCACCGACCTGTCCGGCAAGCGGGCGCTGCTCACCGGCGGCCGGGCGAAGATCGGCATGTACATCGCCCTGCGGCTGCTCCGCGACGGCGCCGACACCACGATCACCACCCGCTTCCCCAACGACGCCATCCGACGGTTCCGAGCGATGGAGGACAGCGACGAGTGGATCGACCGGCTGCACATCGTGGGGATCGACCTGCGCGACCCGGCCCGGGTGATCGAGCTGGCCGACTCGGTCGCGGCGGGCGGGCCGCTGGACATCCTGATCAACAACGCCTGCCAGACCGTCCGGCGCACCCCGGAGGCGTACGCCCCGCTGGTTGCGGCCGAGTCCGCCGAGCTGCCGTCCGGGCCGCTCCCGGACAGCCGGGTGATCGGCCCCGGCGAGGATCAGGCGACCCTGGCCGTGGGCTCCTCCGACCACTGGTCGCCGACCCCGCACGCCCTCACGGCGATGGCCCTCACGGCCGGCTCGGCCGAGTTCTCGCTGGTTGAGGCCGAGCGGGCGATCGACGCCGGCGGCCTGGTCCCCGACGTGGTCGACACCAACAGTTGGATCCAGCACGTCAACGAGGTCGACCCGGTCGAGCTGCTCGAGGTGCAGCTCTGCAACATGACCGCCCCATTCATCCTGATCAGCCGGCTGCGGTCAGCCATGGCCGCGTCCCCCGCCCGCCGGACCTATGTGGTCAACGTCTCGGCGATGGAGGGCCAGTTCTCCCGCGGCTACAAGGGCCCGGGTCACCCGCACACGAACATGGCCAAGGCAGCGCTCAACATGCTCACCCGGACCTCGGCGCAGGAGATGCTGGAGACCGACGGCATCCTGATGACCGCGGTCGACACCGGCTGGATCACCGACGAGCGGCCGCACCCGATGAAGAAGCGCCTGGCCGACGACGGCTTCCACGCACCGCTGGACCTGGTCGACGGCGCCGCCCGGGTGTACGACCCGATCGTCCGGGGCGAAGCCGGCGAGGATCTCTTCGGGGTCTTCCTCAAGGACTACGAGCCGTCACCCTGGTGACGGCCGCGGAACGGCCGGCTACGGGATCCGCTTCGCCGGGAACCTCGGGCGCTCCGGGTGGAAGTCCTCCAGGTCGGCGTCGGGGTACCGCTCGCCCAGGCTGAGGTTCCGCACGCCGTTCCCCGAGGCGAGCTCGATCAGCAGTCCTTCCAACGCGGCTTCCCGATAGCGCGGGTCCGGTGCTCCCTGCGCGTAACGGACCTTCCCCGGAGACCCGCTCGTGCCGTCGCCGTCGTCCCTGACCAGGTAGGCGATCGTCTCCCGGCCGGCAAGCGAAGCCAGCTTGGCCTCGCGGCGGGGCGGTGGGAAGGCGCAGCCGATCTCGACCTCGATCGTCGCCGGCACGTCGACGCCCGGGGGATCGCCGTCGGCTCGGCTGGGACCTGCCGCGAGCACCGAGGTCACCTCGATCGGGACGATGTCCGTCTCGACCCGGCCCCGGCTCCCGTCGCGCCTGATCGCAACCAGCCCGGCGCGGGGCTCGCCGATCGTGCCCCGGACCACGAGGTCGGCGGCCCGCGCCATCGCCCGCGGCCCCTTCATCGGCTGGTAGTCGTAGATGCAGCCCACCATCGGTTCGATCGTCGCCGTCCGGGACGCAGGCAACGACGTCTCCTTGTCCGGGGCCGTCTGGCCCTCCGTCCCGGGATCGCCGCAGCCGCCGAGCAGGGCCAAGGCGACCGCGGGCGCGGCCAGGGCGTTTCGGGATCGACGACTCATACGCTCTTGCTACGAAGCTTCCCCGAAAGCGTCACACGGCATCCGCCGGCCGGCGACGGCGATTCCGTGGAGCCGGGCCGCCCGGCTGCTTCAATCCAGGGATGAGCAGGTTCCCGGAGGAGCCGTACGAGATGACGAGGATGGGCCGGATCGCCGGCGTGCTGTGGATGGCCGCCGCCACGATCAGCGCGATCGCGGCCTTCCTCCCCGGCTCCCGTCACGGCCCGATCGGCTGGGTCCTGGCGGTCTGCGCCGTGGTCTTCCTGTACGGGCTCGCCAGCGCCACCCAGATGATCCGGTGGGACCGGGCGTCGATCGAGGTGCACGCCATCGCCACCGCGCTCACCTTCCCGATGATCGCCCTGGCGGTGTACCTGATGGGCAACGCCCGCGCCTACGTCGAGCCGCTGCTGGTGGTCCCGCTCTTCTACTCGGCGTTCTTCTTCCCGCGACGCTTCGCCTGGCCGCTCAACATGTTTCTGCTCGCGATCGCCGGGCTGCCGCTGCTGACCGACCCGGAGGCGATCGACCAGGCCTTCCTGCCGCGTTACCTGGCGCTCTGCGTCGGCTTCATCGCGACGACCTGGGTGATCGTCGAGTTGAGGGAGCGGCTGATCTCGGCCGAGCGGAGGCAGCGCGAGATGGCGAGCACCGATCCACTCACCGGGACCGGCAATCGTCGCGCCTTCGACCGGCGGATGCGGCAAGAGCTCGCGGCACGGTCCGAGCCCGGTCGGGCGCCGCACGACCGACCGGACGCCGCTGGCCCTGCTGATCCTCGACTTCGACGACTTCAAGGGCATCAACGACCGTTTCGGCCACCCGGTGGGCGATGCGATCCTGCGCGGGGTCGCCGATTCGACGACGGCGCTGCTCCGCACCGACGACACGCTGGCCCGGGTCGGCGGCGATGAGTTCGC
>JBEBTS010000045.1:0-13873 GCA_040393665.1 Conexibacter woesei | reverse complement strand
GCTGGAGCGATCGCCCCGGCGATGGGGATTCGACTCGCAATTCGGCCCAGGGTGCGGTTAGCGTGTCCCTGTGACCGAGTTCCTGACCGATCATGGAGTGGTGGTCGCGCTCGTCTGCGCCGGTGCGGCGGTGGTGTACGGCCTGCTCGTCACCCGCAGGCTCCTGGCGATGTCGCCCGGGAACGAGCGGATGCGGGAGATCTCCGGCGCGATCCAGGTCGGGGCCTCGGCCTACCTGCGGCGCCAGTACCTGATCATCGCGGTGGTCGCGGTGCCGCTGGCGACGCTGCTGATCGTCATCCAGGGCTGGCAGACGGCACTCGGGTTCGTGATCGGCGGAACCCTCTCCGGGGCGACTGGCTTCATCGGGATGAACCTCTCGGTGCGGGCCAACACGAGGGTGGCCGAGGCGGCCCGCGGCGGCGTCGCCCCGGCGCTCGACGTCGCCTTCAAGGGCGGCTCCGTGACCGGCATGCTGGTGGTCGGCCTGGCGCTGCTCGGGGTCGCCGGCTACTTCGGGCTGCTCACCGCCGCCGGGCTGGTTGAAACGGACAAGGAGGCGGTCGACGCCCTGATCGGCCTCGGCTTCGGCGGCTCGCTGATCTCGGTCTTCGCGCGGCTGGGCGGCGGCATCTTCACCAAGGCCGCCGACGTCGGGGCCGACCTGGTCGGCAAGGTCGAAGCCGGGATCCCGGAGGACGACCCGCGCAACCCGGCGGTGATCGCCGACAACGTGGGCGACAACGTAGGCGACTGCGCCGGCATGGCGGCGGACCTGTTCGAGACCTACGCCGTGACCACGGTCGCGGTGATGCTGCTCGGCGTCCTCTACTTCGGCGACGCCTTCTCGACCGAGCTGGCGATGTTCCCCCTGTTGATCGGCGGGGTCGCGATCATCGCCTCGATCGTCGGGGCGCTGATGGTCCGGACGAGCACCGACCGGGTCGAGGGAGCCCTGTACCGCGGGATGCTGATCTCGGGGCTGCTGTCCGCCGCCGCCTTCTACCCGGTGACCTCCTGGCTGATGAAGGAGCCGCTCGCGAACGGGGTGGAGGAGGCCGGCTCCGCCCTGGCGGGAACCTCGATCGGCGAGCTCTGGCTCTGTGCGGTGATCGGGATCCTGGTGACCGCGCTGCTGTTCGTGATCACGGACTACTACACGTCTACCCGCTTCCACCCGGTCAAGGAGATCGCCCGGGCCTCCCGGACCGGTCACGCCACCAACATCATCCAGGGCCTGGCCCAGGGCCTCCAGTCGACCGCGGCCCCGGCGATCGTGATCGTCCTGGCCATCCTCGGCGCGAACGAGCTGGCCGGGATCTACGGCATCGGGGTGGCGGTCATGGCGCAGCTCTCCCTGACCGGGCTGATCGTCGCGCTCGACGCCTTCGGCCCGATCACCGACAACGCCGGTGGCGTGGCGGAGATGGCGGAGCTCCCGGAGGAGGTGCGGCAGGTCACCGACCCGCTGGACGCGGTCGGCAACACGACCAAGGCGGTGACCAAGGGCTACGCGATCGGCTCCGCCGCCCTCGCGGCGCTGGTGCTGTTCGCCGCCTTCGAGAACGAGCTGGGGGAGCGGGCGGCCGACAAGGGGTCGGACATCGGCTCGATGTTCAACCTCTCCAGCCCGGACGTGCTGATCGGCCTCCTGGTCGGCGGGATGATGGTCTACCTGTTCACCTCCTTCGCGATCGAGTCGGTCGGCCGGGCCGGCGGACAGGTGGTCGAGGAGGTCCGGCGCCAGTTCCGCGAGCACCCCGGGATCATGGAGGGCACCGAGAAGCCGGACTACCGGCGGTCGGTGGCCCTGGTGACGGCGGCCGCGCAGCGGGAGATGATCCTGCCCTCGCTGATTCCGATCGCGGTGCCGCTGGCCGTCGGCCTGATCAGCGCCGACGCCCTCGGCGGACTGCTGATCGGGGTGATCGTGGTCGGGCTGTTCGCGGCGATCTCAATGACCGCCGGGGGCGGCGCCTGGGACAACGCCAAGAAGCTGATCGAGGACGGAGAGCACGGCGGCAAGGGGTCGGAGGCCCACGCCGCGGCGGTCACCGGGGACACGGTCGGCGATCCCTACAAGGACACGGCCGGCCCGGCGATCAACCCGATGATCAAGGTGGCGAACATCGTCGCCATTCTGATCATCCCGCTGGTGCACTTGTGATCTGGCCGGACCCGTCGTCCTTGGCCAGGTAGAGCGCGCGGTCGGCCCGCTCCAGCAGGTGGCTCACCGACTCCTCGCCGTCCCACAGGGCGAGCCCGGCCGAGCACTTGGTCTCCGGCGGGACCGCGTCCCGCAGGCGCTCGATCACGTCGGCCGCGTTCTCGAGCTCGGTGTGGGGGAGGGTGACCACGAACTCGTCGCCACCGTACCGAGCGATGTGGTCGTCGATGCGGATCAGCTCCTGCCATCGCGTGGCGACCTGGCGCAGCAGCGCGTCGCCGGCCTGATGCCCGTGGGTGTCGTTGAAGGTCTTGAAGCCGTCGAGGTCGAGCATCGCCAGGCATAGCGGCTGGCTGTGCCGCCGGGACCGGCCGACCGCGGCCGAGATCACCCGGTTCCAGCCCCTCCGGTTGTCGATCCCGGTCAGCGGATCGGTCGTCGCGAGGTGCTCCAGCTGCTCGGTCACCTCCTGCTTGCGGATCGCGATCGAGGCTTCCGCCGCCAGCATGTCGAGCGGCACCACCGAGTCCTCCGGGTCCTGGCCGTCGGGCCAGGCCAGCACGAGCAGGCCGATCACCTCGTTCTCGGCACGGACGGAGGCGCACACGATCGAGCCGACCTCGAACCCGATCCAGGCCGGCGCGCACAGCTCCAGCTCGGGCGACCCGGCGCCGTAGACGTGGACCTGGTCGTCGGCGCTGCGGAAGCCGTCGAGCGCGGCGTTGATCGCGGTCGGCCCGAGCTGCCTGAGCTCGCGAGGCCTGCCGCCCTCCCACGCGAGCAGGGCCGCGCCTTCAGGCAGTCGGCGGTAGAGCGCGGCCCCGCGGGCCTCGGTCAGGTCGACCGCCATCTCGCAGAGAGCCCGGGTCGGCTCGAGGCTGGTCGCCAGCTTGCGGATGATCTGCGAGACCAGCTCCAGCTGCTCGCCGCGCTGGTCGCTGACGATCCGTTCGTCCCGGAGCCGGCTGACCAGCTCGTGGATTGCGGCTCCGAGGATGCAGGCCAGCACCACGAGTATGAGGTCCTGGCGCCAGATCGAGGTCACGACCAGCTGGTGCTCGTTGGCCGAGAGGTGGACCGCGCAGACGGTCAGGATGACGACCGCGAGGACCGCGATCAGTGCCCGTCGGGAGCCGTAGAGCGCGATCGCCAGCACCGGGATCAGCAGCAGCGGGCCGACCCCCATCTCCAGGCCGTCGGTGCCGGAGCGGATCAGGAGGATCCCAGCCAGGCCGCCGAACGGGGCCGCCAGCCAGAAGGCCGGGCGGATGAAAGCGACGAACAGCCCGGAGAGCGCCAGGGCCCACCCGGCGAGGAACTGTGGCCACACGGGATCCCTCGCCGCCAGCAAGGAGATGCCGAACGCGAACAGGGTCAGGATCACATAGGGACGGCTGAACTGAGAGAGGTTATGCCGGTACTCGTGGACGTCGCGATACCCGCGATGCTTTTCCGACATGCCCACGGGCCGACCTATCCACTCACTCCGCTTGACGGTTTCCTTCCCATTCACCTATAGTGGTCACCCAATCGCTCGGGACACGGCCCATCTGGCCGGATGGATCTCTGCGTCCGCTTGACCGGCGATATTACTGGGAGACCGTTGGCCAAGGACCGTTCAAAAGAAATCCTCAAGGAGCTGAAAGCTCTCCGCAAGGAGATGTCCAACCGCCTTGACGCTCTCGAGTCCAGGCTCGACGCGGCCACGGCTTCCGAGCGGGTCGAGATCCCCGAGGCTTCCACTGGCAGTGCGTCTTCTGCGTCGGTCGCCGCTTCCCTTCCCACGGCGCCTTCCGCGCGTCACTTCAGCCCGCCGCCCGCGGTTCCCGCGCAGGCCGCCGGCGGGGTCGGCTCGGCCGAGACCGGAGCCGAGCGGTTCCGCGCCCCGTCCGAGGGTGAGGTGCAGGTGATCGTGAGCCCGCTCCGCGACCTCAGCCTCGCCCGGGTGGTCGAGACGGCCCTCGCCGAGACGGAAGGGGTCCAGAACGCGACCCTGCGTGAGCTCCGCGGCGACTCCGCGACGATCGACGTCCAGGCCGAAGAGGGCATTTCGCTGGTCAGCTCACTCCGACGCAAGCTGCCGGTCGCTTTTGACGTAACCGATTCGGATGACCGATCGGTCACGATCGCGCTGGCCCAACCTGTGGCCAGTCGCGAGGGCGGCGTGGCCGCCCCTGAGTCCCAGTGAGCGGATCGGGTGGGGCACTGGGGGCGCTCTTCTTCGTCATCGGTCTGCTGCTGCTCTTTTGCGTCCTGTTCACGACCTTCCTGGTCGTCCCGTTCTTCATCTTCCTGGCGGGCATCGTCGCCATGGTCATCAGTGACCGCAAGCGCGGCAAGGACGAGCCCGCCAAGGTCGAGTCTCAGGAGACCGGTTCCTGATGGCCGAGTCCGTTCAGAAGCTCCTGGTTCGCGACGACCCTCAGGGCGTCAGCGAGCGGATGGTCTCGCTCAGCCCGTCGATCGCCCGGCTGCTGCCGCTTGAGACCTGCCGCAAGTACCACCTGATCCCGATCGAGTACAGCCAGGGACGGATCACCGTGGTCGGCACCAGCGTCGGGGACCCCGAGGCCGAGCAGGCGATCCGCAACGCGACCGGGTACGAGCCCGACTGGCTGGTCGCGGATCAGGCTGAGATCGACCTGGCGATCGACCGGCTCTTCGGCAGCAACGGCGGCCCCGACCGGGTCGGCTTCACCGCGGACGACCTTGTCAGCCACGGCCTGGCGATCCCGCCCCGCCTCGGCGAGAAGCTGGCCAGCCGCGGCCTCGTCACCGAGGAGCAGCTGGGGGAGGCCGTCGCCGAGCAGAACCGCACCGGCAGCCGGATCGGCGAGGTGCTGGTCCACGGCGGCGCCCTGGAGGAACGGGCCCTGCTGCGGGTGCTCTCCGAGCAGCTCGACATGCCGACCGTCGACCTCTCCGAGTTCGACGCGGCTCACGCCCCGCGCAACGTAATCCCGGAGCCGATGGAGCGCCGCCTCCACTGCGTGCCGATCGCGATCGACGCGGACAACGTCTACGTGGCGGTCCCCGACGAGCTGGGCGAGTCCGCCAACGAGATCAAGCGTCACACCGGCCTGAGGGTGCAGCAGTTCCTCGCCCCGCGCAACGACATCGACGCGCTGCAGCGCCGGATCCACAGCGAGGCCTACACGGCGACCGCGCGCTCGAACCTGATGGAGCGGTTCCCGGACAGCTCGGCTCACATGGTGCTCAACGGGTTCCAGAAGGGCTTCATGGTCGTCGCCGGGATCGTTCTGCTCGGGTTCCTGATCTGGAAGTTCATCGACACCCTGATCGTGATCTTCGCGCTGGCCTCGATCTTCTACACGCTGACCTCGCTCTACAAGCTGGTCGCGGGGTACTCGGCGCTGGAGCACCACTACCAGATCGACGCCACGCCGGAGGCGCTGGCGGCGATGGACGAGCGCAAGCTCCCGGTCTACACGATCCTGGTCCCGCTGTTCAAGGAAGCCGCCGTCATCCCCTACCTGGTGGCCGGCATCGAGTCGCTCGACTACCCGAAGACGAAGCTCGACGTCCGGCTGTTGTGCGAGGAGGACGACGACGAGACGATCGACGCGATCCTCGCGCTCGACCTGCCGCCGCACTTCAACCCGATCGTGGTGCCGGCCTCCCAGCCGCAGACCAAGCCGAAGGCCTGCAACTTCGGGCTGCTCGGCGCCAAGGGCAAGTACGTCGTCATCTACGACGCGGAGGACCGCCCGGACCCGCACCAGTTGAAGAAGGCCGTCCTGATGTTCGAGAACATCGACCCCTCGATCGTCTGCATCCAGGCCAAGCTCAACTTCTTCAACCAGCGCACGAACATGCTCACCCGCTGGTTCTCGATCGAGTACTCGATGCTGTTCGACCTCGTGCTCCCCGGGCTCGACGCCCGCAAGGACCCGATCCCGCTCGGCGGAACCTCGAACCACATCAGGCTGGAGGAGCTGGTCGAGGTCGGTGGTTGGGACCCTTACAACGTCACCGAGGACGCTGACCTGGGCGTCCGACTTCACCAGGCGGGCTACCGGACGACAATGATGGACTCGACGACCTACGAAGAGGCCAACACCGCGATCGGCAACTGGGTCCGCCAGCGGTCGCGCTGGATCAAGGGCTACATCCAGACCTGGCTGGTCTACATGCGCAACCCGCCACGCCTCCTGAAGAACGTCGGTTTCAAGGGGTTCATGTCGTTCCAGCTGCTGATCGGCGGCACCTTCATCTTCCTGATCAACCCGCTGTTCTGGCTGCTGACCACGATCTTCGCCCTGACCCAGGCCGGATTCATCCAGGACCTGTTCCCGGGATGGGTGTACTACCTGGCGGCGGCCCAGCTCTTCCTCGGCAACTTCGTCTTCATGTACCTCGGCCTGGCGGCGGCGGTGCGGCGCGGTGACGACAACCTCGCGCCCTACGCCCTGTTCCTGCCGTTCTACTGGGGCCTGATGTCGATCGCCGCGTGGAAGGGCTTCGCCCAGCTGTTCACCAACCCGTTCTACTGGGAGAAGACCGAACACGGCCTCGACCTCGAGGGCGGCGGCGACCACACGACGCACAAGGCCGGGGCGTGATGGCCAAGGTGCGCCCGGAAGCCGACGAGACCCTGCCGCTCGACCCGGAGGCCAACGGCCGCGCCCGGTCGGTGCCGCGGGGCGAGGTCTCGCCCGACGTCGTCGCGGCGACCATCCGCGAGGTGCCGGACGAGCCGCCGCCGATTCGCGGTCGTGCGCCCAAGGCCGCGCTGGAGAGCTGGATCATCGCGGCGGTCTTCGCCGTGATCTACGGGGTGATCGGCTACTTCGTCGTCACCGACGGCCGGATCGCCTCGTTCGACGCGCTCAACCGGCTGAACGAGGCCTACATGGTCTGGTGGAACTCGCCGCCGAAGCTGGCCGCGATCACCCTGGACTCGGCGCCGCTCGGCGCGCTCGCCTACCTGCCGTTGACGATCATCAAGCCGATCGCGACCTCGCTCGTGGCGATGCCGGTGCTGACCGCCCTGGCCGCCGGCATGCTGATGGCGCTGCTCAACTCGACCATGCGGCGGTGCGAGGTCCCGGTCGGGTTCCGCATCATCCTGCTGGTCCTGTTCGGGCTGAACCCGATGTTCGTCTACTACGCGGGCAACGGCGAGCCGGTGGTGCTCGGCATGATGGTCGCCGCGATCGGGCTGCTCTCGCTGATCTCCTGGAAGATCACGGGCGAGACCCGGCACATCGTCGCGGCCGGACTGGCGATCGGGACCGCCGTCCTGTTCGACTACGGCTACGCGCTCTGGGCGGTGGGCTTCACCATCGCCGTGCTGTTCATCTCTTCCGGGCGGAAGGACACCGGGGAGCGGATCCGCTCCTCGCTGATCGTCTTCCTGACCCCGGTGGTCTACGCCCTCATGGTCTGGATCCTGCTGAACACGGTGATCCTCGGCAGCCCGTTCGGCTGGCTCACCGCGCAGTCCGGCGTGATCCAGGTGAACACGACCGGGGTGCTCCAGGCTGTGACCGCCAGCCCGATGGGCTCGCTCAGCGACCTGTTCCAGGTCGTGCTCGGCGTCGCGCCGCTCGGCTTCGCCACCCTGGTCCTGCTGATCGCGGTCGGCCTGTTGAAGCGGGACTCGCTCTCCTTCGGCCTGATCGCGATCCTGGTCGCCGCGGTGCTGACCCCGATCCTGCGTGCCGTGGTCGCCGACCAGGCGGACCTGATGGACCTCTCCGTCGGCCTGCCGCTGGTCATGCTGGCCATGGCCGGCGCGGCCTACGCCTACTACGCCGAGGAGAACTGGCGGGGCATCATCGCCGTGGTGATGGGCGTCGGACTGATCGCGGCCCTGCCGCTGGGCTGGAACGCGATGCAGGACTACCGCTTCCAGAACCAGGCCGA
This sequence comes from Conexibacter woesei, assembly GCA_040393665.1. GTDB lineage: Bacteria > Actinomycetota > Thermoleophilia > Solirubrobacterales > 70-9 > 67-14. Next base: position 5,817 of record JBEBTS010000045.1, on the reverse strand, counting down.
GGCCTTCACCCGCTACGTCGACACCCGCGATAGCCAGGAGGGGACCAAGTCCGTCGGCGGTTACACGGTCGGCCTCGACCCGGAGCTGGCGATGGCCCGTTACATCAACGAGGAGCTGCCGCAGGACAAGGACTCGATCCTGGTCGACGAGAACTTCAGCTACGGGGTGATGATCACCTCCGGCCGGCCGCAGCTCTTCTTCGACCGGGCCGACAAGGGCGAGGGCACCTGGGAGTCGACCCGTGACCATCCGTTCGGCCGGGTCGCGTACATGCTGGTCGCGACCAACCGGGCCGGCGATCAGCTCCGCAAGGCGTTCCCGCGCTCGATCGAGGGCGGAGAGCCGGGCATGACCCCGATCTTCCGCACGGACCGTTACGTCCTGATCCAGGTGTCCGAGACCCAGCCGGAGCAGCGGCGCAGCGGCACGAGCACCGGCTCGGTGCCCCAGAGCACCCCGCGCCCCGTGACCCCGCGCCGCCCGACCGCGCCCGACGAGACCGGCAGCGTGACCCCGGTGACCCCGTCGGATGGCGGGCCCGGATCCAGCCAGACCACTCCGGGCACCGGCACCGGAGGCTCTTCCACCGGTGGTTCGACCGGAGGTTCATCGGCGCCGGCACTGGAGGGTGAGTAGCAGTGACCAATGACTTCGCCTGGCCGAAGCGCCTGGCCGCGCTTCTCCTGATCGCCCTGCTCGGCACGCTGGCCGTCGCCTGCGGATCCGACGACTCGGGCGACAAGGGCTCCTCCGACCAGGAGAAGGCGGCCAAGCAGAAGAAGGACGCCCAGCAGAAGAAGGCGGACACCGGCTCCGCCACGACCGGCGAGACCGCGCCGGGCACCGGCACCGCCGTGACCGCCGGCACCGACCCGGTCGGGAACGGGCGCTTCTTCGCCGCCAACAGCCCCTGGAACACGAAGGTGGACGGCCTGCCCGTCGCCCGTGACTCCGCCCGCATGCTCGACCTGGCGATGCAGCGCCGGGCGGTGCGAGAGGTCGCCGGCCGCCAGGGCGTCGAGACGATCGTCCGCCGGGTCACCGAGGGCCTGTTCATCAACACGAACGCCTGGGCCCCGCTGATCGTCGAGGCCGGGGGAGACGGCGCCGAGATGACCCGGTTCGTCTGCCGCCAGTCGAAGTGCGGCTCGGCCGACCCCAAGGTGCCGTCCAGCGTCGCGATCCCGCCGGACACGACCCCGGATCCCCGGTACGACGGCTGGCTCAGCGTGATCGACCGGTCCAAGGGCCTCGGCTACGACTTCTGGCGCGCCCGCCGGCAGACCGACGACTCGATCTCCTACCAGTACGCCAAGGCCTGGACCCTGGACGGACCTGGCTTCAGCAAGCCGGTCGAGGTCGACCCGGAACGGGCGGTCGGCGCCCGCGGCTCCGGACTGCCGCTCTTCGCCGGCGTGATCAGCCCGGCCGAGGCGACCGGCGGCCGGATCAACCACGCCCTCGCGATCTCGGTCCCGGGCCTGGCCCGCCGCAACTTCGTTCAGCCCGCCTCCGTGACCGACGGCGTCGGCAGCCCGAGCTCGCTGCCCGCCGGCGCCCGGATCAGGCTGCGCGCCAACGTCACCGCCGAGAGCCGCAACCGGAACCTCCCGGGCGACCGTGACCTCGACGGCGACGGCCAGCCCGACGGCATCGGGCGCGACCTCGATGGCGACGGCCGGCCCGACCGCGTGGACGACAGCGAGCTCCGCGGCGACCGGAAGATCTCGGCCGAGTCGATCCTGGTCGCCCTGCGGGAGTACGGCGCGATCGTGGTCGACCGCTCGGTGGTCCCGACGCTCTACGCGCCGAAGGGCACGTCGCGACGGGTGATCCGCGGCAGCGAGCTGAGCTGGCTCTCGCTCGACGACTTCGAGGTGATCGAACTGCCTCAGATCTACAAGGACCCGCCGCTCAGCAAGGTCAACCTGGAGGGCCCGGAGACCGGGGAGAGCGACTCGAGCGCGGCCCAGTCCGGCGGCAAGGCAGGGGAGGGACAGTGAGCCTCAGACCGATTCGGATCGTGCGGGGAGTCGCGGTGGCGGCGCTGGCCGGCGCCGCGCTGCTCACCGCCGGCTGCGGCGTCAGCCCGGACGAGGCGCCGCAGTCGGCGGGCTCGACCGGCACCGCCGCCAACTATCAGCCGCCCGCCCAGCAGAGCAACCGCCCCAAGGCGAAGCCGACCCCCCGGCAGGAGGGCGTGATCCGGATCGCCGGCAAGGCGCAGGGATCGCTGACCGAACGGTTGGTCGACGACTTCAACCGGTCCGGACGGGCGATCGACATCGAGCTCGCCGGCGGCAACGAACAGACCGCGTTCCGGCAGTTCTGCGCCGGCAACATCGACATCGTCGACTCGGCCCGGCCGATCTCGCCGGCCGAGTACCGCCAGTGCGTCGCCCGCGGCATCCAGCCGGTGCAGTTCCAGGTCGCCTCGGACGCGGCCATCCTGGCGATCAAGAACGAGACCGACGTCGGCGTCGACTGCCTCGCCTTCGACGAGGTCTACAACATCTTCCGCGCCGGCTCCTCGATCAACAGCTGGAGCCAGGTCGGCTACGGGCACGGCATGTCCGCCGACACCTCGGCGCCGCGCCTCAAGGTGGCCGGGCCGAACGAGAAGTCCAACGTCTTCGGCTTCTTCGGCCAGTACGTCCTCGGCGACAACGAGCCGACGCTGCTGTCGGTGCGCTCCGACTACCAGGCCTTCCCGACCGACGCCGGGGTTCGCCGGGCCGTCGTCGGCAGCAACCGCGACTACTACGCGGCCGAGGAGTACGACCGCTCCCGCAAGATCTACGAGGAGATCGTCTCCTCGCTGGCCGAGAACCGGCAGGCGGTGCGCGACGCCCGGGCCGAGGTCCGCAAGGGCATCCGCGACAAGCGGACCGCCGCGGCCAAGGCCCGCGACCGGCGGCTGCTCCGCCAGGCCGAGGACAACCTCAAGAACCTGAAGAAGTCGATCCCCGGCGCGAAGAAGTTCATCTCCAACAACCGGGCGGCGCTGCGGCGGATCGAGCAGGTCCGTGGAACCCTGGGCCTGTTCCGCTTCTCCTACTACGAGGCCTTCGAGGAGCAGCTGCGGCCGATGGAGATCAGCGCCTCCAACAACTTCAACAAGCCCGAGTGCATCTTCCCGTCGCAGGCGACGGTGACCAACGCGACCTACCCGCTGTCCCGGCAGCTGCTGCTCACGGTCAACTACCGGAACATGAAGGACTCGGACATCAACGACTTCCTGACGGCCAGCCTGGGTCGCTCCCAGAAGCTGGCCGAGGACGCCGCCTTGGTGCCGCTGCCGGACGAGGTCCGGGACACCGAGCAGTCCTGGCTCGACGGCAGCAGCGAGCCTGACGTCATCTTCTACGGCACCGAGGGCACGGACGTCGCCGAAGGCGGTTGATCCCGACTATCCCCGGGATCGCTACTTCGCCTTGAATGTCGGTTTAGGGCTGTAGGTGAAAATGACGTCTGTGTCTCGCCAAGCGATCAAAACGATCAAAGCCCTGCCGCTGGTCCTGCTGACCGGCCTCCTCCTCGTGGGGCTGTCCTCGCTCGCCGCCGCTCCGGCGCAGGCGAAGGGCAAGCGGTGCGGCAAGCTGCCGCTCTCGGTCAAGCTGAGCTCGCACGACCCGACGGAGCTGCTGGAGAGCGGCGCCGCCTGGGTCTACGTGAACCCGCGGGGCACGGTCCACGCCGCCCAGGTCAAGGTGCGGCGTGGCAACAAGGTCTTCGCCAAGGGCCGGATCACCGGCCGGATGGCCTCCGGCCGGACGACCGTGATCCGGCTGCGGGTCGTCAACCGGATGGCCCGGGGCAAGTACAAGGTCTCGGTGACCGCCCGCAAGGCGGGGTGCCGGGCGCGGCGCACCAAGTCGAGGGCGTGGCGCTTCAAGCCGCCGAGCCTGCCGGTGCGGGCCCTGCCCTTCAGCACGAACATCGACGACAACGTGGGCGCGGTCCGGTTCGCGCTGAGGCCGATCCGCCGGATCCAGGTCGGCCGGGTCCGCGCGACCCTGGTCAACGCTCAGGGCGAGACCGTGGCCGAGCAGGTGATCGCGAACCTCGGCACCGACCAGGTGGTGGCCGAGCTGCCGATCTCCGGCAGGCTCAGCCCCGGCAAGTACCGGGTCAAGCTGAACGGCCAGGAGAAATCCTCAGGCGAGTGGCAGCAGTCGCTCCAGCGGTTCCGCTTCGTCTCCGGCGGCGGCAGCGCCAAGCCGGTCCAGACCACCGGCACGATGGTGCAGAAGGTCGCCGTCGACTGGTACGGCGGCCAGTGGGAGGGACGGCAGACCGGCGGCTTCATCGCGCCGGGCATCGGCTACGGCGAGATCGTCTGCAGCCCCGGGCAGCAGTGGATCCGCTTCTACCCGTCGGACGGTGGCCGGGAGGCCGCGATGATGACCTGGACCTACAAGAACTGGGGCAAGTGGAGCGAGAAGTCCCTGCGCGAGGCCAAGTACTCCGAAGGCACCGGTCCCGACTTCCGTGAAGGGCTCAACAAGTTCGGCCCGACCGAGAAGTGGTCGACCGGCTCCTTCCAGGGGATCATCTCCGACCGCGGCCCGATCCTCGGCCCGGGCGGCAGCACTCTGGCCCAGCCGACCACCTACGACCTCGACTGGAGCTGGGACTTCAGCAACCCGAAGAAGGCCCGCTGCCACGTTGACGCGACCTTCCGCACCGGCACCGCGCTGGACGAGAAGCCCTTGGCGCGGGCGGTCCAGATCGTGTGGCGGGGCGAGACGAACGCGACCGAGGCCAACACTGAGAGCTCCTACGACTTCCCCGGGGTCGGCAACGTCAAGGCCGTCTGCGAGGCCGGCCCGACCGGGACGCGGCGCCTGACCATCGACAGCCCGGTCGGCGGACGGGTGGTCACCCGCGAGGGCTCCGAGGACGCCTCGGTCAGCCAGGACGAGGGCCCGTTGATCATGCGACTGCCGAACAACGGCATGCTGTTCGTCCAGCTCAACACCGGTGAACGGATCCTCGTTTCCTCCCGCTGGAAGGCGAACGACCCGGTCGCGTCGCGCAACTGGTGCGTTGTCGCCGCCCAGATCTACTCCCCCTGAGCCGGGGAGCACTAATATGGCGGGATGGATGATGCGCAGGAAGACGTGCCTGCTGCGACCCGCGAGGAGATCGAAAGCCTCCGCGTCTCGGTCGCGACGCTGGGACGGGAAGTCCAGTCGCTGGTCGAGAAGGTATCCGGCCTGACCCGGGCGGTCGAGGGCCTGGCACCGTCCCAGCCGTCGCAGCGTGCCGTCGGTTCACGTGAGGTCGCGGCGGCCGACACCGACGCCCGGCAGTTCTCGCTGGTCGTGGCGCCGCTGCCCGAGCTGGCGATGGCCGCCGTCGCCGAGACCAGCCTGCGCGGGCTCGAGTCCGTGCGCCGGCTGATCGACGTGACGCGGGCCGGAGACGAGGCCCGGTTCACGCTCGAGATCGACCCCGACAGCGACCTGGTCGAGGAGATGAGAAGCGCGATGCCGGTCACCTTCGAGGTGACCTCGGCCACCGACGAGGAGCTGGTGATCGCGCTCCAATGGGCCTGGGGACGAACACCCTCGGCTTAGAACCGTGAGCCCCGTTGGCTGAGAGGATCCCGCGCGACCAGAGCCTCAGCCGCGTTTACGGGGTGGGGGCTCTCTTCTCGGCGGGCTACGGCAACGTCGGCTCCTCGATCTACTACGCCCTGGGCGTCACCGCCGCGTTCGCCCTCGGCCTGACCCCGCTCGCCTTCATGGTGGCGGGCCTGATCTTCATCTGCACGGCCGCCACCTACGCCGAGGCGACCGTCATGTACCCGG
>JBEBTS010000044.1:0-13931 GCA_040393665.1 Conexibacter woesei | reverse complement strand
CCGGCGTGGGCTCAGGGGCCTGGCGGGACGGGATCAGGTGCTCGGCGGTGTGCTCGCCGGGCGGACGCAGGACGTGCTCGGCGGTGTGCTCGCCGGTGGCCGGCAGCTCGTGCTCGGCCGTGTACTCCCCGGTCGCCGGGTAGTCGTGCTCGGCGGTGTGCTCCATGGTGCGGTCGTCCGGGACCGCGCGGGCCGGCTGGCCGTCCTCGGTCAGCAGATCCAGCTCGCGCCCGACCTCGGCCACCTCGGCGGCTCCGCGGGCCAGAAGGTTGTCGTCCCAGTTCCCCTGGACGTACATTCCGAGCACGAGCTCGCCCAGGGCCTCGCGGCGATCGAGATGCAGTTCCTCGAGCTGCATCTGCTTCTTCTTCAGAGCACCCTTTCTCATCGGATTCCCCCATCATTACCGAACCGACCGGCTGATACAGGCTTCCCTCCGGAATCGGCGACGATCTCGCGGTAGGCGTGGGTCACTCTGCGGGCCATCCTGCGGGCCGAAAGGGCCTCCGCCCGGGGTCGCCCGGCGGTCCGGGGATCCTCCTGCTCGAGGAGGTCCCGGGCGAACTCCGACCACCGCTCGGGATCGAACTCCTCGCAGAGCGAGCCGGCCAGGCCGCGCACGGCGTGCGGCGCGATGCCGACCGGGGTCGAGAGCACCGGCACCTCGCAGGCCAGGGCCTCGAGGCAGGCCAGCCCGAAGCCCTCGTAGTTCGAGGTGATGACGACCCCGTGGGCCGCGTTGATCCAGTCGGGCATCTCGTCCGGGGGGATCGAGCCGCCGGTCAGCAGCTCGGCACCGGCCCGGTCCGCGACGTCGCGGGCCCGGTCGAACCGCTTCTCGGGTCGCCCCGGGTTGGCGGGGAAGAGGAGGTACCTGCGGTCCGGGTCGAGCCCGAGCCGGAGCTTGGCCCGGCGTCGGTCGGACGGCTCGAACCGGGAGAGGTCGGCCCCGCACGGGAGAACCGCGTTGCGGCCCTCCGGCAGCGGCAGGCCGGGGCGGCCGCCCTCGGGTGCGAACAGGGCCCGGGACGCGCCGGCGGTCAGCGCGATCCGGCGGGTCAGCGCCCGCGACATCGGCCCGACGATCCGGTGGCGGACGTCGGTGCCGTGGAAGGTCACCACCAGCGGCCGCGCCCCGGCCAGCCAGGCGCACCATCCGGCCAGGCCGTAGTGGGCGTGGACGAGGTCGTACTCGTTGTCGCGGATCAGGCGCCGGATCCGGCGGGTCGCGGGCAGGTACTGGTCCTTCCCGGGGCGGAAGCTGAACAGCTCGACCTCGAGGCCGTCCTCCCGCAGCGCCTCGACCTGGTCGACCACCCAGCGGCCCCGCTGCGGGGCGGACTCGTCGGGCCCGAAGTTCATCACCACCAGGACGCGCATCCGCGCAGGTTATCCGGAGCGGTCGCCGCCACCCGGTTTTCGCCCTTCGGTGATCGCGGCGTCGGCGAATCGTCACCGCCGCGTCTTGTTCCGTGATCGCTCTTTCCCGACGATCGAGAGGCAATCAAGAGAAGGAGGAAGTGATGGTCTATCGAGCGATGGGCTACACCCACGCCGTCGTCCACGAGCGGGCCCGGTCGGTCCGGCGGGCCGTCGGCGGCGAGTCCGGTCAGGGGACGGTCGAGTACGTCGGGCTGATCCTGCTGGTCTCGCTGCTGATGGTCGGCATGGTCGCCGCGATGAAGGGATTCAGCGGCCGCCAAGGGACCGAGCTGGCCGAGTTGATCGTGGACAAGATCCAGTCGGCGGTGGACAAGGTCGCGTTCCGCTGAGGGCCGGGCCCGGGGGCGGAAGTCCGCTTCCGGGCCGCCTTCCGTTCTGGAAGACTGGCCGAATGACCAACGGTGCCCCGCTTCGCAGCCATGACCGCTCTCCATCAGACCTCCGCCCGGTCACGATCGAACCCGGATTCGTGGGCAGCGCCGACGGGTCGGCGCTGATCGCGGTCGGCGGGACCAGGGTCATCTGCACCGCCTCGGTGTCGCCGTCCGTGCCGAAGTGGATGGAGGGCCGAGGCCGAGGCTGGGTCACCGCCGAGTACGCGATGCTGCCCGCTTCCACCGGCTCCCGCAAGCAGCGGGACATCAGCAAGGGCAAGCAGGACGGGCGCGGGGTCGAGATCCAGCGGCTGATCGGCCGCTCGCTGCGGGTCGGCATCGACTTCGAGGCGCTGGGCGAGCGCACCGTCTACGTCGACTGCGACGTGCTCGAGGCGGACGGCGGCACCCGCTGCGCCTCGATCACCGGGGGCTGGGTCGCGCTCCACCTCGCCTTCGACCGGCTGCTCGCCGCCGGGGAGATCGAGCGGCACCCGCTGACCGCCCAGGTGGCCGCGGTCTCCGTCGGGATGGTCGACGGCCACGCGCTCTGCGACCTCGACTACCCGGAGGACTCGACCGCCGAGGTCGACGCCAACGTGGTCATGACCGGGGACGGCGGGCTGATCGAGGTGCAGGCGACCGCCGAGCGGACGCCGCTCTCGCGCGCCTCGCTGGACGAGCTCCTGGCGCTTGCCGAGGGTGGGATCGCCGCCCTGCGGGTGGCCCAGGACGAAGCGATCGCCCGCGGGAGCGGGTCCGGGTCGTGATCCTCGCCAGCGGCAACGCCCACAAGGTTCGGGAGCTCGGCGAGATCCTGCCCGGCATCGAGCTCGAGCCGCTCCCGGCCGGGGTCGAGATGCCGCCCGAGACCGGGGAGACCTTCGCCGAGAACGCCCTGATCAAGGCCCGGGCGGTGCGGGACGCGACCGGCGCGGTCGTCGTCGCCGACGACTCCGGCATCGAGGTCGACGCGCTCGACGGCCGGCCGGGGGTGCGCTCGGCCCGTTACGCGGGGGAGTCCGCGAGCGACGGTGAGAACCTGAGCCGGGTGCTGGAGGAGATGGAGCGCGCGGGCGGCGACGGGCGGGCCCGTTACGTCTGCGTGATCGCGTTGATCGACGTCGACGGGGAAGAGCACCTGTTCGAGGGGCGTTGCGAGGGGCGGCTCACCCCGCGGCTGCGCGGAACGGGCGGATTCGGGTACGACCCGGCCTTCGTGCCCGACGCGACCGGCCCCGACGACTCGCGGACCGCCGCCGAGCTCAGTCCCGAGGAGAAGAACGCGATCAGCCACCGGGGCGAGGCCGCCCGGGCGCTGGCCCGCCACCTCGGGGTCTGACCGGGCTCGCGGCGCTCAGGCCTGGTCCGGGTCCCGCGGCGCCTGGGCCGAGTGCCGGGGCAGGAGGTTGACCGACGCGGCCAGGCCGACGGCCACCACGGTGAAGCCGTAGCCCGCGTACCCGGCGATGAAGGTGCCGATCGCGGCCACCGCGCAGATCGCGACGACGGCTATCCAAGAGGCGCGTGCGAGGGACATGGCCGGTATGTTGCTACACCGTGGCTGCCGAGCGCATCTATACCGATACTCCGGGTGGCGGATCGCAGGGCGAAGCCGCTCGGATGGTCCTCGAGAACCTGGCCGAGCTGGAGCCCGAGCTGCGCGGCGCCGCGATCTTCGCGGGGACCGGCACCGACCTGACGCCCCTGGCGGTGCGCCACGACGATCCGCGCTGGGCCGAGGTCGCCGCCGAGCTGGCCGGGGCCGCCGCGACGGCCGCCACCGAGGAGCTCGACTCGGCCCATGTGGCCCTGGACGGGGGAGAGGCGTTCGTGGTGACGGAAGCCGGGCTGACCCTGGTCGCGACCACCGGCCGGTTCGTGCTCGCCTCCCTCACCGGCTACGACATGAGGATGTGCCTGCGCGACCTCTCCGGCTCGCACGGCCCGGTCCGGGGGGATTCCTGATGCTGAAGCCGCATCGCGTCCTGATCGACAAGTTCAGCTCGTACACCGACGAGGCGGCGGCCTTCATGCGACGTCGCCGCCACCAGCGGCGCGAGTACGTGCGGGTCTGCCACCGGAGCGGGTCCGGGCTCGACCTGGCGCCCGACAGCCCCGAGGCGGCGCCCCTGACGGCGGCCGCTCGGCGCCTGCTCGACCTCGACTGAGGCCGGTCCGGGGACCGGGCGTCGCTTCCGGGCGGGTCGATCTCTCTAATACGACCCGGATCATCACCGACCGGCTGCCGCCGCAGGTGGCAGAAACGGCGTCCGAATGCGGTGTTACGGTACCGCCATTCACCTAACTCCTGAGGAGGATTACTGACGTGACCAAAGCTGAGTTTCTTGAGAAGGTAGCCGCCGACGAGCGGATCGGCAGCAAGAAGGCCGCCGCCGACGCCGTTGACGCCGTCCTGGACGCGATCACCGACACGCTGACCAGCGGTGGCGAGGTCAACTTCACCGGTTTCGGCAAGTTCCACGTTGCCGAGCGTTCCGCGCGACAGGGCGTTAACCCCCGCACCAAGGAGCGGATCACCATCGCCGGCGGCAAGGTTCCGCGCTTCTCGGCCGGTTCTTCGCTGAAGAAGCAGGTCAAGGGCTGAGCCTCTTCGCCGATCGCGCTGCGGCGCTCGTCTCCGAGCGCCGCAGCCAGATCTGTCTCGGGCTGGATCCCGATCCGGCCGGTATCGACGAGGACCCCGCAACCGCCGGAGAGATCGAGCCCGGGGGTGGTCCTGCCGTCCGCGCGGCGGCCCTGGTCTCTCGCCACTGCCGCCGGCTGATCGAGCTGGCCGGCCCTTCCTGCGTCGCGATCAAGCCGCAGCTCGCCTGTTTCGAACGGCTGGGCTGGCCCGGCTGGAGGGCGCTCGAAGAGGTGTGTGAAGCCGCCCGCCAGGCCGGCTTGCTGGTGATCGCCGACGGCAAGCGCGGCGACGTGCCCGTCTCCGCCCGGGCCTACGGCCAGGCGATGGTCGGCACGACCGACTCGCCGTTCGGCGCCGTGCCGGGGCTCGGGGCCGACGGCTTCACCGCGAACCCGATGCTCGGGGCCGACGCGCTCGAGCCGATGATCGCCGCCGCCGAGGCCGCCGGCGCCGGGGTGTTCGCGCTCGTCCGGACCAGCAATCCCGGTGCCGCCGACGTCCAGGACCTGGAGACCCCCGACGGCCCCGTGCACGAGCACCTGGCCCGGCTCGTGGACCGGTTCGCCGACCGGCTGGCCGGGACCGAGTCCGGGCTCACCGGATCCGGCGCCGTGGTCGGGGCGACCCGGCCGGAGCACATCGCCCGGCTGCGCGAGCTGATGCCGCGGTCCATGTTCCTGATCCCGGGAGTCGGGGCCCAGGGCGGCCGGCCGGAGGATCTCGGCGCCGCCTTCGCGCCCGGGCGCTCGGCGGCGCTGATCGCGGCGTCGCGCTCGATCGCCGGCGCCGAGGATCCCGCCGAGGCGGCCGAGGAGTTGCGGCGGAAGGTGTGGGAGGTTTCGGGCGGGTAGCCCCGCTAAGCTTCGGCCGAATCGACCGGAGACCACCGAGCCCGGTTCCCCACACGATCCGATGCCCAGCCGCAACACCGCCATCGCCCGCCTGCTAGCCGTAATCGCGCTCGGAGCTGCGGCCGTGTCCGTGATCGTCGTGGTGGGCTCGACCGCCGGGGACGGGGGCAGCAAGGCCGACGCCCCCCGCAAGTCCGCCGCGCAGAAGAAGCAGGCGAAGAAGAACCGCAAGACGCCGAAGGTCTACGAGGTGAAGGAAGGCGACAACCTGAGCATGATCGCCGACCGGACCGGGGTGTCGGTGGACGAGATCGAGGAGCTGAACCCGGATCTCGACCCGCAGGCGCTGACCATCGGTCAGAAGCTCAAGCTGCGTTGACCCTCCGCGCCGGACCGCGAGGCCGGATCGTCGCGGCGATCTCGAAGGTGACGCTCCTGCTCGCCTTCATCTGCCTCCTCCTGGCCGTGCCGGACGCCTCCCGGGCGGCCGCGCCGACCCTGGAGGCCAAGTCGTGGGCGCTGATCGACTTCCGGTCGGGGGAGACGCTCGCCTCCCACCGGCCCCGGGCGCGGCTCCCGATGGCCAGCACCACCAAGCTGATGACGGCGTGGGTGGCGATGCGGAAGCTGCCGTTCAACCGGAAGGTGCGGGCGGTGCGGTACCGCGGCGACCCGGCCGAGTCGCTGATGGGACTGGAGGCGGGCGAGAAGGTCTCGGTCCGGGACCTTCTCTACGGCCTGATGATGCTCAGCGGCAACGACGCGGCCCAGACCCTGGCGGTCGCCTCCTCCGGCTCGGTCAAGCGGTTCGTGGCGGAGATGAACGGCGCCGCCCGCCGGATGGGCCTGAAGGACACCCACTACGAGAACCCGATCGGCCTCGACGGCCGTCGACATTTCACCTCGGCCGCGGACCTGGCGACGCTCAGCCGCACGATGATGCGGATCCCGCGCTTCCGACCGATCGCCGGCGCCCGGGAGGCCCGGCTGCGCAGCCTCTCCCCGCCACGGGTGATCGAGACCACCAACACCTTCCTCACCCGCTTCGGGTGGGCTCGCGGCATCAAGACCGGCCACACGCTGAGCTCCGGGTACACGCTGGCCTCCGACGGCCGCCGGAAGGCGACCGAGCTGGTCGGCGCGGTGATCGGCGCCCCGACCCAGGACGCCCGGGACGAGGAGTCGGCGCGACTGCTGGAGCACGGCTTCTCGCTCTACGACAAGCAGGTCCCGATCCGTCCGGGACGGCCGGTGGTGCGGGTGCCGGTCCGGTTCGAGGACGGGTCGCTCGGCCTCGTCTCGAAGCGCCGGGTGCGGATCGGGGTCCGGGAGGACCAGAGCCTGAAGGTGAGCGTCGACGCGCCGGACCGGGTCGAGGGCCCGATCCGCCAGGGCGAGCGCCTGGGGGAGGCCACGGTCACCCTCGACGGCGAGCGGATCGCGGTCGTGCCGCTGCTGGCGGCGCACCAGGTGTCCGCGCCCTCGATCCTGGACCGGCTGCTCGAAGGGCCGGTTTTCGCGATCATCGCCCTCGTCGTGCTCCTGTCAGGCATACTGACGGTGGTCGTCACCGCCCGGAGGAGGCGCACGACCAGGACCAGACAGCGGCTCCAGAGGGCAGTCAGGAAGCGTCCATGATCATTTCTGTGACACTCAACGCGGCCATTGATCGCACCGTGGCAGTCCCCAACTTCCAGCTTGGGCGTCGCCACCGATCGGTCGAGGCCCGGACCGCCCCCGGCGGCAAGGGGATCAACGTCGCCCGGGCGCTACGGCTGCTCGACCGCCCGGTGATCGCCACCGGCCTGGTCGGCGGCGGCAACGGCGAACGGGTCGTGAAGCAGCTGACCGAGGAGTCGCTGCTCACCGACTTCATCCGGATCGAAGAGGAGACCCGGTTCAACCTGGCCGTGGTCGACCCGACCTCCGGCGAGCAGACCGAGATCAACGAGCGCGGCCCGATGGTCAGCCCGGAGGAGCTCGACCGGTTCGTCGAGCGGATCGAGTACCTGGCGGGCGGCGCCTCGCTCTTCGTGCTGGCCGGCTCGCTGCCGCAGGGGATCGACGTGGAGTTCTACGCCCGGCTGATCGACACGATGAAGGGGCTGGGGATCCCGGTCCTGCTCGACACCGAGGGCGAAGCGATGCTGGCCGGGATGCGGGCTGGGCCGAACATGGTCACCCCGAACAAGTTGGAGGCCGAGGAGCTGGTCGGACGCGAGTTCGAGACCCGTGAGGAGCTCTCGGGCGTGCTGACCGAGCTGGTCGGCCTCGGGCCGGCGGAGGCCACGATCACCCTGCCCGAGGGCTGTGTCGCCGCGGTCGGGGAGGGGCCCCGGAGGCGGATGCTCGAGGTCTCGATCGAGCCGCTCGACCCGATCTCGACGGTCGGCTCCGGCGACGCCTTCCTGGCCGGCTACGCGGCCGCGCTCCACGACGGCCGATCGCCGGAGGACTGCCTCGCCTACGCGGTGGCCTGCGGGGCCGAGTCGACCCAGCACCTCGGGGCGGGCCGGCTCGACCGGGTCCACGCCGAAAGCCTGCTGGACTCCGTCGAGGTCCGCCAGATCGAGGCTCCCGCCGAGGTCTGATCCTTTCCGAGGTCGCCTCGTCGCCGCCCTCGCTGATAACCGCCCCGGCGCCCGCATCAGCGGCCCACGTCTCAGCCTGACTAGAATCGTCCGATGGGCTCCCTAAAGTGCCCTTTTCAACCGCAGCCCAGAACCGCAGCCCAGGAGGACCTAATTGGAAATTGAGATCGGCCGAGGCAAGAAGGGTCGACGGGCGTACGGGTTCGACGACGTGGCGATCGTGCCGTCCCGCCGTACCCGCGACCCCGATGACATCGACATCAGCTGGACCTTGGGCCCGTACCGGTTCGACCTGCCGCTGCTCGCCTCCGCGATGGACGGCGTCGTCAGTCCCGAGACCGCTGTCCTGACCCACAAGCTGGGCGGGCTGGGAGTCCTGAACCTCGAGGGCATCTGGACTCGGTTCGAGGACGCCGAGGATCAGCTCGAGATGATCTCCAAGGCGCCGAAGGCGGAAGCCACGGCCCTGATGCAGAAGATTTACGAGACCCCGGTCAAGCCGGAGCTCATCGCCCAGCGCGTGGCCGAGATCAAGGAAGCCGGCGCGGTCGTGTGCGGCTCGCTCACCCCGCAGTCGGTCCAGCAGTACTACGAGGTCGCGGTCGAAGCCGGCCTCGACATCCTGGTCATCCAGGGGACCGTCATCTCGGCTGAGCACGTCTCGACCACCGTCGAGCCGCTCAACCTCAAGGAGTTCATCGCCGAGGTCCCGGTCCCGACCGTCGTCGGCGGCTGCGCCTCCTACTCGACCGGCCTCCACCTGATGCGGACCGGCGCGGTCGGCGTGCTGGTCGGGGTCGGCCCCGGCGCCGCCTGCACCACCCGAGGCGTGCTCGGCATCGGCGTCCCCCAGGCGACCGCGATAGCCGACGTGGCGGCCGCCCGCTCCCAGCACATGCTGGAGACCGGCGAGTACGTCAACGTGATCGGCGACGGCGGCATGCGCACCGGCGGCGACATCTCCAAGGCGATCGCCTGCGGCGCCGACGCGGTGATGATCGGCTCGCCCCTCGCGCGGGCCAAGGAAGCTCCCGGCCGCGGCTACCACTGGGGCATGGCGACCTTCCACTCGTCGCTGCCGCGTGGCACCCGCGTCACCACCGTCCAGGACGGCACCATGGAGGAGATCCTCCTCGGACCGGCCCACGAGAACGACGGCACCTTCAACCTGATGGGCGCGCTGCGGACCTCGATGGCCACCACCGGCTACGAGGACATCCGCTCCTTCCAGCGGGCCGAGGTGATGGTCGCTCCCGCGCTGATGAGCGAGGGCAAGAAGCTGCAGAACGAGCAGTCCGTCGGCATGGGATCCAGCGGCCGCGCCGCCGTCTCCGCCGGCGTCGGAGTCGCTGACGACTGATGTCGGCCACAGCCGAGGAAGTACTGGTCCTCGATTTCGGGGGCCAGTACTCCCAGCTCATCGCGCGCCGCATCCGTGAATGCGGCGTTTTCGCCGAACTGATGCCGGCGTCGACCTCGCTGGAGACGATCCAGGGGAGGCAGCCCAAGGCGGTCGTGATCTCGGGCGGCCCGGCCTCGGTCCACGATCCGGAGGCCCCGGCCTTCCCGGAGCACCTGATCGGGCTCGACATCCCGGTCCTCGGCATCTGTTACGGCATGCAGGCCATGGCGAACGCGCTCGGCGGCCGGGTCGAGGTGGCCGAGTCCGGTGAGTTCGGCCGGACCGACCTCCACGTAACCGGCGACGGCGGCATCCTGCTGGGCGGCTTGCCCGCCGAGCAGACCTGCTGGATGAGCCATCGCGACGCCGTCTACGAGGCCCCGGAGGGCTTCACCCCGATCGCCTCGACCCCCGGGTCCCCGGTGGCCGCGTTGGAGTCGAAGGAGCGGGGCATGTACGGGATCCAGTTCCACCCGGAGGTGGTCCACACCCCGTTCGGGACCGAGGTCCTCAACCGGTTCCTGCGTGAGATCGCCGGCTGCACCGAGCAGTGGAGCGCCGCCTCGGTCGTGACCGAGCAGGTGGCCGCGATCCGCGAGCAGGTCGGCGAAGGCCGGGCGATCTGCGGCCTCTCCGGCGGGGTGGACTCGTCGGTGGCCGCCAAGCTGGTCCACGAGGCGATCGGCGACCGGCTGACCTGCGTCTTCGTCGACCACGGCCTGATGCGGATGAACGAGGCCGAGCAGGTCGTCGAGGACTTCCAGCACTTCGGCATCCCGCTGGTCCACGTCGACGCCGAGGAGCGCTTCCTCACCCGACTGGCCGGCGTGACCGACCCGGAGACCAAGCGCAAGATCATCGGCGAGGAGTTCATCCGTGTCTTCGAGGAGGAGGCCGCCCGGATCGAGGGCGCCGACTTCCTCGTCCAGGGGACCCTCTACTCGGACGTGATCGAGTCCGGCGGCTCCGACCACGCGGCGACGATCAAGTCGCACCACAACGTCGGCGGCCTGCCGGAAGACCTCCAGTTCGAGCTGGTCGAGCCGCTGCGCATGCTCTTCAAGGACGAGGTCCGCGCGGTCGGCACGGAGCTCGAGCTGCCCGACCGGATGGTCTGGCGTCAGCCCTTCCCGGGCCCGGGCCTCGGCATCCGGATCGTCGGCGGCGAGGTCAACCGGGAACGGCTGGACATCCTGCGCGCGGCCGACCAGATCCTGCACGAGGAAGTGGGCGGAGCGAACCTCTACCGGGAGCTGTGGCAGTTCTTCTGCGTGCTGCCGGTGATCCGCTCGGTCGGAGTCCAGGGCGACGGACGCACCTACGCCTATCCAGTGATCATCCGCGCGGTCACCTCGACCGACGCGATGACCGCCGACTGGGCCCGGATCCCCTACGAGGTCCTGGAGAAGGTCTCGAACCGGATCATCAACGAGGTCGCGGGCGTCAACCGCGTCGCCTACGACATCACCTCGAAGCCCCCCGGCACGATCGAGTGGGAGTAGCCGGCCGGGGCGCCTGAGCGCGTCCCCGCCGTTCTGACGGCCGGGTCCCCCGGGTCCCCGGTCGCGGCCCGGCCTCTTAAACCGGAAGTGCCCCCAGTTGTGGTTCTCACACGACCACAAGTGGGGGCACTTCCGGAAGCTGGCCGAGGGCCGGCCCGGTGCCGTGGCCCCGAACGGCTCCACGGCACGGCCGATCTCCTGGGCTGCTAGAAGGCGTCTTCGGACAGCTCCAGGACGTCGTTGTCGATCCCCTCGATGGCGATCTTGAACGCCTCCAGGTTCGGCAGGATGTTGCGGGCGAAGAACTTCGCCGCGGCTACCTTGCCCTCGTAGAACGACTTGTCCTGGCCGGAGGCGCCGTTCTCCAGGGCGGCGGCCGCCACCTCGGCGTGGGTGATCAGCAGCCAGCCGATGATCAGGTCGCCGAAGGCCTTGAGGAACTGCACCGAGCCGAGCCCGACCTTGTAGATGCTCTTCGGATCCTCCTGGGAGCCCATCAGGTAGCCCATCATCGTGCCGAGCATCGAGTTCAGGTTCTCGATCGCGGTGGCGAGGCGGGCGCGCTCGGCGTCGAGACCGGCGCCGGAGCCCTCGACCGTGGCCTGCATCTTCCCGAGCAGGTGGTTGAGCGAGGCGTTCTGGTCGCGGACGATCTTCCGGAAGAAGAAGTCCTGCGCCTGGATCGCGGTCGTGCCCTCGTAGAGGCTGTCGATCTTGGCGTCGCGGATGTACTGCTCGATCGGGTAGTCCTGCAGGAAGCCGGAGCCACCGTAGGTCTGGAGCGACTCGGTCAGGACCTCGTAGGCCCGCTCGGAGCCGACGCCCTTGACGATCGGCAGCAGGAAGTCGTTGATCCGCTTGCCGAACTCGCCGTCGATGCCCTGGGTGGCCTCGGTCGCGACCGGGTCGTGGTGGAGGGCGGTGAACAGGTAGAGCGCGCGCAGGCCCTCGGCGTACGCCTTCTGGGTCATCAGCGAGCGGCGCACGTCCGGGTGGCTGATGATGGTGACCCGGGGGGCCTCCTTGTTCATGATCTCGGTGAGATCGGCGCTCTGGACCCGCTCCTTGGCGTACTCCAGCGCGTTCAGGTACCCGGTCGAGAGGGTGGAGATGGCCTTGGTGCCGACCATCATCCGGGCGAACTCGATCACGTCGAACATCTGGCGGATGCCCTGGTGGACGTCGCCGACCAGGTAGCCGACCGCGGGCTTGTCGCCGCCGAAGGCGACGTCGCAGGTGGCCGAGGCCTTGATGCCCATCTTGTGCTCGATGCTGGTGACGTTGACGCCGTTGCGCTCGCCGATCTCACCGGTCTCGGGGTCGAAGTGGAACTTCGGCACCAGGAACAGGCTGAGGCCCTTGGTGCCGGGGCCGGCGCCCTCGGGGCGGGCCAGGGTGTAGTGGAAGATGTTCTCGAAGAGGTCGTCCGAGTCGCCGGAGGTGATGAACCGCTTCTCGCCCTCGATGTGCCAGGTGCCGTCGGGCTGCTCGGTCGCCTTGGTGCGACCGGCGCCGACGTCGGAGCCGGCCTCCGGCTCGGTCAGGACCATGGTCGCGCCCCAGTTGCGCTCGACGGAGAGCTGGGCCCAGTGCTTCTGCTTCTCGTTGCCGTTCTTGTACAGCAGGCTGGCGAAGGACGGGCCGGCGAGGTAGAAGAAGCCGGCCGGCAGGGCGCCGACCATGAACTCGTTGACCGCCCAGGAGACGGTGGCCGGGGCGGGGATGCCGCCGACTTCCTCTTCGAGGCCGAGCTTGTCCCAGCCGGCCTCGGTCCAGGCGTTGACCGAATCCTTCAGCTCCTGAGGGAGGGACACGACGTGGGTGTCGGGATCGAAGGTCGGCGGAACGCGGTCCGAGCTCTCGAAGGCGGCGGCGACGGGGCCCTCGGCCAGCTTGGAGGACTCCTCCAGCATGACCTTGACGGTGTCGACGTCCAGGCCGCCGAAATCGGCGGCGTTCAGCACGGCTTCGGTATCGAGCATCTCGAAGAGGTTGAACTCGATGTCGCGCACGTTGCTCTTGTAATGACCCAAGGTTTATTTCTCCCGTTTGAGGACTTGTGGCAGTAAAAGGTGCCGGGGGAGCATTCCACCATTCGATGTCTCGTGCATCTCGGCCGGCCCGGGTCGAGCCGACGGATCGTTGGCCCTGGCCGGGCCACCGGGAGAAACGGTCAGTCGTCGCAGTCCAGGCAGCGACCGTGGAGGGTGACCTCGTGGGTCTCGACCTTGAATCCCTGCTGCTGAATCTCGTGGATCGCCTGCTCCAGCCGGTCGTCCTCGAAGGGCTCGACCTTGCCGCAGTCGTCGCAGACGATGTGGTGATGGTGGTGTCCGGAGGGGTCCACCTTCTCGTAGCCGAGGGCGCTGCCGCCCAGGTCCACCTTCTGGATCAGGCCCAGCTGCTCCAGCTGCTCGATCGCCCGATAGACGGTGGCGCGGCCGATGCGGGGCAGCCGGGCGTCCATGTCGAGCGCCGTGATCGCACAATCCTCGCCGTCGAGGAGGTCGATCACCTGCTGCCGGGGCGAGCTGCGACGCAGGCCCGCCTCGGCGATCCGGCCGGCGGCGAACTCGGACCAGTCCGCGGTCCGGCTCTCGGTGGTCTCGGCGGCTTCGCTCATTGGTCCAGGGTAGCCGCCGGCACCGCTCGGGGCCGCGGAGCCGCCGGCCGGCGTCGACGGCGAGGCAGGGCCAGCCCGGCGCAGGCAAGGTAGGCGAGGACGAGGCAGGCGACGACCGACGCGCCGGCCGCGGTCTTCGCGTAGTAGGACAGGTAGATGCCGGCCACGCCGGCCGCGACGGCGATCGCGGCGCTGAGGCCGACCATCGAGCCGAAGCGGTTGGTCAGCAGCCGGGCGGAAGCCGCCGGGCCGACCAGGACCGCCGCGACCAGGAGGTTGCCCAGGCCCTGCACCGCGACCAGGATCGTGACCGCGACGAGGCAGAGCAGCAGCGCCGTGACCGTGCCCGGCGAGAGGCCGAGCGCGCGGCCGAACTCGCCGTCGAAGCCGATCGCCAGGATCCGGTCGTGGAAGAGCCACAGGATCCCGACCACGCCGAGGGCGACGCCGCCGGCGATGAGAAGGTCCGAGTCGGAGGTGCCGAGCAGGTCGCCG
>JBEBTS010000043.1:0-14273 GCA_040393665.1 Conexibacter woesei | reverse complement strand
CGATGATCGACGACATCATCGACCCGCGCGAGACCCGCCAGACGGTGATCCGCGGTCTCCGCATGGCCAAGGACAAGCAGGTCGAACGACCCTGGAAGAAGCACGGGGTGATGCCGGTATGACCGTTCGCTTCGAAAGCAGAAACCTGGAGGAAGTACGTTGAGCAAGTTCGAAGACCCGGTCATCATCAGCAACTCGATCTCCGGGGTGATCGCCAACCGGGATCAGTGCCCGGCCATCCCGTACACGCCGGAGGAGTACGCGGCCGAGGCCCGGCGGGCCGTGGACGAGGGCGCCGCCCAGATCCACATCCACGCCAGGAAGCCGGACGGCACCCCGTCCTGGGAGGTCGAGGACTTCCGGGCGATCACCGAGGCGATCAAGGCCGAGTGCGGCGACGTGATCATCAACTACTCGACCGGCGCGATCGGCGTGCCCGTGGAGAAGCGGATCGAGTACCTGGAGGCCTGCCGCCCCGACGTGGCGGCGCTCAACATGAGCTCGATGAACTACGCCAAGTACTCGCGGCGGCGCAAGGACTTCGTCTTCAAGGCGGTCTTCGAGAACTCCTTCGACGAGATCATCCAGTTCATCACCGCGATGAACGAGCTCGGCATCAAGCCGGAGCACGAATGCTTCGACGCCGGCCACGTCGCCAACCTCGACCCGCTGATCGATATGGGACTGGTCAAGGACCCGCTCCAGATCTCGCTGGTCATGGGAGTGACCGGCGGCATCCGGCCGACCCCGCGCAACGTCGCCGTGATGGCCGATCAGGTGCCCGGCGGGGCGGAGGGCCCGAACAACTGGCAGGTGATCGGCATCTCCCGCGACCAGTGGAAGCTGCTCGCGGCGGCGATCACGCTCGGCGGCAACGTCCGGGCCGGGGTGGAGGACAACCTCTACCTGCCGGACGGCACCATGTGCAAGTCGAACGGCGAGCTGGTCGGCAAGGCCCGGCAGATGGTCGAGGACGCCGGCCGCAAGGTCGCGACGATCGCCGAGGCCCGTGAGATGCTCGGCCTGAAGGCGGCATGAGCCTGCCCCTGGAGGGCATCCGCGTCCTCGACCTGACCCGGCTCCTGCCGGGCGGCTACTGCTCGCAGCTGCTGGCCGACTTCGGGGCCGAGGTGATCAAGGTGGAGGACACCGGGGCGGGCGACTACATCCGCCACGCGCCGCCCTACCACCCGGCAGAGCCGGGCGCCGACGAGCAGGAGCTGGCCGCGGCCGGCACCCGGTCCGGGCTCTACCTCTCGCTCAACCGCAGCAAGCGTTCGATCCGACTCGACCTCAAGAGCGAGGAGGGACGAGCCGCCTTCCACCGCCTGGCGGAGACGGCCGACGTGGTCCTGGAGGGATTCCGGCCCGGGGTCGCTGCCCGCCTCGGGGTCGACTACCCGGCCCTCCGCGAGCTGAACCCCCGGCTCGTCTACTGCTCGATCACCGGGTACGGCCAGGACGGCCCCTCCCGCGACCGGGCCGGCCACGACCTCAACTACCTCGCGGCCACCGGCCTGCTGGCGATGACCGGGGCCGCCGGGGGGCCGCCGGTCCAACCGGCCGGCCAGATCGGCGACCTCGGCGGCGGGGCCCTCAACGCGGCCTTCGGCGTGATGGTCGCCCTGTTCGCCCGCGAGCGCAGCGGGGAGGGTCAGATGGTCGACATCTCGATGACCGACGGCGCCATGGCCTGGCTGGCGATGGTCGCCGGCCGGTACTTCGCCGACGGCACCGTGCCGCGACGGGGCGAGCTGGAGCTGGGCGGCGGGCTGGTCTGTTACCTGCCGTACGAGGCCGCCGACGGCTGGGTCTCCTGCGGGGCGCTCGAGCCGAAGTTCTGGCGGGCGTTCTGCGAAGGGACGGGCAATCCGGAGCTGGTCGAGGTCCAGTTCGAGCGTCCGGGCGGCGACGGCTGGGCGCGCGTGGCGGACGTCTTCCGCAGCCGCACCCGGGCGGAGTGGAAGGCCTTCAACGACGAGCACGACTGCTGCATCGAGCCGATCCTCGAGTTGGACGAGGCGCTGGCCTCAGACCTCGCCCGGGAACGGGGGATGGTCGTCGAGTTCGACCAGCCCGGGATCGGCCCGGTCCGGCAGCTGGGCAACCCGGTCAAGCTGAGCGCGACCCCGGCCGCCGCGCCGAGCCCGGCGCCGGCGATCGGGGCCGACACCCGCTCGGTCCTGGCCGCGGCCGGGATGGGCGAGGACGAGATCGACGCGCTGTTCGCCTCCGGCGCCGCGGCCGGGCCGGGCGGCGACGGCGGGGGAGTCGAGTTCCGGGCTTGAGCGCCACCGGCCAGAAGCGCGCCGCGCCGGAGGCGGGCGAGGGGGCGGCCGGCGCCGAGCCGCTGCTCAAGATGTCGCAGCTGGTCGAGGCCTCCGGGGTCCCCGGGGCCACGATCAAGCACTACCTGCGCGAGGGGCTGCTGCCGGAGCCGGTCAAGACGAGCCGGAACATGTCCTGGTACCGGCCCGGCACGGTCGAGCGGATCCGGTTGATCAAGCGGCTCCAGGAGGAGCGGTTCATGCCGCTCAAGGCGATCAAGGCGGTCATCGAAGACGACCCCGAGAAGGCCGGCGCGATGCTCGAGGTCGAGGACCGGATCATCGAACGGGCCCTGGCCGGCGAGAAGAAGAGGACCAGCGCCGCCGAGGTGCGGCGCAAGTACGGGGTGCCCGACGAGGCCCTGGACCGGCTGGCGGAGATCGGGATCCTCACCCCCAACAGCCGTGGCTACTCGCCCTCGGACGTGACCATCATCGAGGCGATGTCCCGCTTCCGGGCGGGTGGCTACGACGAGCGGATCGGGTTCACGGTCTACGACACGCTGCGGTACAAGCGCGCCCTGGAGGCGCTGGTCAAGGAAGAGGTCGACGTGCTCATGGAGCGGCTGGAGGGGGAGGTCGAGCCGGAACGGGCGGTCGAGATGATCGAGGCGGGGGCCGAGCCGCTCAAGGACCTGATCGCCGCCCTCCACACCAAGCTGATGGTCGAAGAGGTCGAGCGCCGCCGCTGAGCCCGGCTCCGGCCGGCCCGGTTCGGGACCGGGCGGGCTTCGATCTGGTCTAAGCTGCCGGTCATGGGAAGGGATCTTGGAGTGCGCAAGCTCGCGCGCGCCGGGGGCGCATTCGCCCTGGCCGCGGCAATGTCGATCGGGATCGCCACGGGAGCCGACGCGGCCCCGGCGGATCGCGAAGGCGATCCGGTGGTGCTGAAGGGCGCCGCCCTGCCGAGCCTCAAGGGAGCCGCGCCGGAGCAGATCGTCGGGTTCAAGTGGGACGGCAAGTGGATCCAGGTCCCGGTCCAGGTCGACGAGCGCCACACGATCGACGTGCGCCGGCTCTACCCGAGCGATCCGGCCCCGGGCTACGTCGGCAACTTCGATTCCGCCTTCGACGTCGACCTCTACGCGGACGCGAAGACCCGGAGCGGCGCCGACGCCGACCCGAAGTTCGACGACGGCGACGAGCTCGTGTTCATGGCCGGCGACACCGGTGGGCAGGCCCGCTCCGGCGTGACCCTGCCTCCGGCCGGGGTCGTCCCGGGCTCCGCCCGGATGCTGACCGTCGACGATCCCGACGGCGGCGACAAGGGCTACATCTACCTCTTCCGCTCCGACGGGTCGCTCGATCCCTCCGCCGGCAAGAGCTACGTCGAGTACGACTTCAAGCTGACCCGCCTCACCGAGGGCCAGACGATGCTCGAGGACTACGGCTACTCGAACTCGAACAACCCCGAGGACTCGACCGTCAGCACGTCGAGCTACACGCTCCACTCGACCGACCGCTGGATGGAGGACCGGATGGAGATCCACGCCGGCTCGGCCAACGGGACCGACATCCTCGACCGCGAGGTCGCCCAGGCGACGCTGACCGGCTGCGGCCGCTCCGAGATCACCTTCTCCGGCAACTGGAACCGGGGCAGCGACAACGACGAGGGCACCTACGTCGCGGTCAAGAACGGCCCGGTCCGGGCGATCCGCTCCTACATGGGCGCCAACAGTGGCCCCTACGTCCAGCGCGACCACATCTACTACTCGCAGCGCGAGGACAACACCGTCTACCTGCGGGTCCACGCGATGCTCGACCTCTACACCTGGACCGACTACTCCGAGGGCGCGGTCGGCATGACCTTCCGGGACTTCAAGAACACCGGCGGGGTGCCGGTGGACGGCGTGCCGGACGTCCTGGAGCCGACCTCCCCGTCCGACTTCGCCGACGGCAAGTGGGTCTGGCAGCAGCTCGCCGGCCCTCAGGGCTCGGTCACCACGGTCACCTCGACCGAGACGGACATCCCGAACGCCAACTTCGGCAACTACTACCTCGACCAGAGCAACCCCACCGCCCCGAACGAGAAGCAGTGCGGCGGTGACGGCAAGTCGTTCGGCGCCAGCGGCTTCGGCATCCTCGGCCCGGTCACCCCGAACACCGATCCCCGCTTCCTCAAGTACAACAACCTCGCGGTCAAGCGGGTGCGTTACTTCGGCGACCCCGAGGCCGGGGCGAAGGAAGCATCCGACCTCGCCCGCCGGGTGAGCAACCCGCTGGCCGCCGCGGACGCCGCCTTCAAGCCGGGCAAGGCGAAGCCGCGGCTGAAGCTCAAGGTCGCCGGCCGCAAGGCGGTCGCGAAGCGGGGCAAGGCGCTGCCCGTCCGGGTCGTGCTGACCAACAAGGGGAACGCCCCGGCCAAGGCCGCCAAGGTCTGCGTCAAGGCGAACCGGGCGCTGAAGCGCGGCGTCTGCAAGGCGCTCGGCACGGTGCCCGCCGGCAAGTCCCGCTCCGCCGTGCTCAAGCCGCGGGTCAAGCAGAAGGCCAAGGGCAAGAAGCTGGCCCTGCGCCTGACGGCCAAGGCGCGGAGCACGGCGACCGTGCGGGCGGCCAGCCGGCACCGCCTCCGTTAGCTCAGGCGTGGCCGTGGGGGACGCCGGGATCCGGATCCTGGTGTTCCCCCGGCTCGTCCCCGCGATCGCGCCCCTTCCCCTCGGGCCGCTCGTACTCGAAGGTCGCGCGGGTGACTGACACCACCTGCTCGGCCAGCCGTGCCCCGTCGGCGGGATTGATCGGGGTGGCGGTGATCCGCAGGACGACCTCGTCGCGGTCGACCTCCTCCAGCCAGATCGAAGGCGGCCGGACGGTCGGGACGGTGATCGCCTTCTTCAGCATCGCCTGGACCTCGGACGGGCTGACGTGGCTGTCGAACCGGGCCCTGAGGTCCATGCCCTCGGGCTCGCGCAACGGCTCGACGATCACGTTCAGCAGGATGTTGTTGGGGATCATCATGCGGTCGGTGCCGCGCAGGATCTGGGTGTAGAACAGGCCGAGCGAGCTGACCGTGCCCTCGACCGACCCGGCCAGCGGGCCGCCGGTCAGCCGGACCCGCTCGCCGACCCGGAACGGGCGGGTGCCCTGGAGCACGATCCCGGCGAACACGTTGCCCAGGGTCTGCTGGGCGGCGAGACCGACGACGACCGCGGTGAAGGCGCCGCCGACCGCGAGGGTGGAGGCCTTGACCCCGGCTATCCGCAGGGCGACCACGCCGATCAGGACGATCGCCAGCAGTCGGATGACGAAGGCGATGGTGCCGGCGGTCCCCGGGTCCATCCGCCGCAGGATCACGGGGGTGATGGTCCGGCCGAGCGCCGCGGCGAAGCCCCAGCCGAGGCCGAACAGCAGGACCGCCGTGATGATCCGGGCCTCGGTGTCGTAACCCGGCGCGATGTCCTGGCGGTGGTTGAACGCGATCAGGACGGCGGCGATCAGGATCGCGAAGGCGACCAACCGCGGCCAGGTGCGGCCGGCCTTGGCCGGCTTGATCTCCTCGCCCAGCCCGGCCTCGTGCCACTGGTCAGTCCGCGTCTCGAACATCCAGCGCGGCATCTGGGTCCGTGACCGGTCGCCGTCGGCGCCCTTGCCGGACCGGTCGCTTCGTTTCGGCAGGCGGGGACTCACCCCGCCCACCTTACATCCAGGATGCCCGGATCAGGGCATCCCCTTCCAGCCCGCGGCGTAGCAGGGAGAGGCGCCGCAAGGGTTGGTGATCTTGCCGTCGGTCCGGAGGAAGTCGGCGATCTGCTTGCGGATCAGCGGCGAGTTGCGGATCACCGTGTCGTGGGGGTCGATCCCGTAGCCGTCGCTGCCGTCGCCGTCCGAGTCGCTGGTCCGCGGCGGGAGGTTGCCGATCGGGGCCGGATCGGTCCCGAACAGACGGGCCGGCGACCCCTCCATCCGCTTCGGGCCGATGTCCCAGGCGAAGAAGCCGTTGCCGTTCGCGGCCGCGCCGGCGAGGTCGCCCAGGGTCTCGTGGCCGTACCAGGGATTGACCATCCCCTCGGTCAGGCGGTCGCCGTCCACCACCGGCAGCCGCAGCGGCGCCCCGATCGTGCGGGCCTCGACCTCGGTCGCGACGTTCGCCACCTGGTGATCGCCGTAGGCCATCTCGATCAGGACCTTGTGGGCCGGCGTCCCGGGGAGCGGGTCGTCGGTCATGTGGTTGGCGTAGCCGTTCGGCTCGCCGCGGTCCCACATCGTCTGCATCAGGGCGAAGATCAGCGGACGGTCGAGCTCGTTCTGGTAGACGGGGTAGAGGATCGCCTTGTACATGTCGAAGTCGACGCTGCGGGTGAGCAGGGTCGAGTAGTTGATCCCCGGCACGTACAGCACCGAACGGGTGAAGTCGGTCGCCACCGCGGTCAGGGCGCCGCCGGCGATCCCGCCCTGGCTGTTGCCGTAGTAGAAGAGATCGCTGGTGTCGATCACCGACTCACCGTCGAACTTGAAGGCGGGGTCGGAGGCGAACCCGTCCGGGTGGATCATCAGCCGGCCGAGGAACAGGAAGTTGAGGAACCCCTGCTGGAGGCGGTCCGGGAGGACCGGGAACTTGGTCAGGTCGAACAGGGCGGGCATCGCCGAGGTGGCGACGTCCTCATTGGCCATGCCGGACCAGTCGGTGCCGCAGACCATCACCCCGTTCTCGTCGCCGAGCTGTCGGATGTTGCGGCTGTTGAGCTCGCTCACCGAGCCGAACAGGCCGTGCCCGTAGAGGGAGGGCCGGACCTTGTGGTCCACCTTCAGGGTGCCGCCCTCGTCCTTCACCGCCGAGCTCGGGACGTTGCAGACGAACCGGGCGGTCATCATGTTGCCCGGGGTGCGGATCGGCCGCTGGTTCTCGTCGAGGTTGAAGATCGAGCCGGGCGGGCATCCGGGCTGGTTGAGGAAGCACGGGACCTGGTAGGTGCCCTTGACCGTGCGGACGTTCTCCTCGCCGGAAGGGGTGAGGTCGGGGTCGACCGTGAACGAGGGCGCCTGGGTCCCGGCGATCGAGCCGTCGGTCAGGTCCTCGTCCCCGAGCCCGGCAAAGGCCCGGTCGCGCATCGAGAGCATCCGGCCGGTCAGGTTCTCGGTGCTGGCCACGGTGAAGTCCCAGGCCAGGTAGAGCGAGCCCCGCTTGATGCCGGCCTTGCCCAGCTCCTTGAAGATCTGCTCGAAGTGGCCGCGCCGCCCCTCGACGGTCTTGTTCGAGGTGCGCCGGCCGTCGCGGTACATGCGGAACCCGGCCGGGGCCTCGATCGCCTTCCCGGAGGCGTCCTCGAGGCCGCGCAGGGCGACGACGTAGCGCTTGCCGTTGACCAGGTTCTTGCCGACCCGGATGATCAGGTTGCGGTACCGGTCCTCGGTGCTGGTGCTGTCCAGCTCGGCCCAGATCAGCTGGCGCTTGCCGGTCTCGGCGTCGATCAGCACGGCCGGCTGGTCGGCGGCGTAGGTCCGGCTCATGTCACCCTCGCCGACCAGGCCGCTCTGGTTGAAGGCGACCTGGTTGTCCAGGCCGGGGATCCGCACCGAGATCAGCGGGCCGGGGCTGAAGCCGTCCGAGCGGTTGAGCTCCTCGACCCCGACGTGCACGCCCTTGTTGTTGGCCGGGGTCGAGTCGGCGGCGAGGTTCAGCCTCACGCCGGTGGTCGAACTCGGGTCGCGCTTGGTGAAGTGGTCGTTGGGGAAGGTGCCGAGGCAGATGTTCGAGGGGGCGGCGATGAACTCGCACCGGTCGGCACGGCTCAGGTCCACTCCGGTGGGGACGGCGCAGCGGGAGGCCTGGCCGCGCAGCTTCCGCTTCGCCTGCTTGGCCTTCCAGGCCCGGACCGATCCGAGCCTCAGGCCCCGGGCCTTCACGGTCAGGGCGGGGGCGCCGCAGTTGCGGACCAGGTCGAGGGCCGCCCGGGAGAGCGGGATGCGGACGACCTTCTTGCGGCCCGGGAAGATCCGGCGGACGATGCCCGCGGCCCGGGTCCGCTTCGACCAGGACTGCTTGGCGAAGACGTCGAGGCGGACCTTCTGCGCGGCCCGGGGGGCCTTGCCCTTCTTCTTCACCCTGGGCACGGCGACCCGCACCCGCAGCTTGCCGGAGCGCGCCACCTGGGCCTGTCGGGCGTCGAGCACGGTGGCCCTGCCCTTCGCGGACGTGGTCGCGGCGGGGGCGGCGGACGCTCCGTCCGTCAGCCAGGCCAGGGCCAGCAGGACGATCAGGCCCCAGCCGAGGACCATCACAAAGATTCCGACCATCCGGTTGCGCCTCGTCGTGGAACTGCCGAGCCGCCCGCCTTCTTCTGACATCTCTCCCCGTTCTGCGTCCTCCCCGGACGCTTGATTGCCTCACCTCCGGGCTCCGCGCCCGTTCCGACAGCGTAGCGCCAATGCGGAGGCCGGACCAGGGGTTCGGGTCCCGAGGAACCAGTGAACAGAGGCGTCTATTCGCGAACGGGCGTATAAGCTCTCGCCAAGGCAGGCGGTGGCTCCGCAACGATCGGGCCGTTCGCTTGTTTGATGAGGGAAGGCCGGGCGTGTTCGTCAGTGCCCGCATACGAGAGGAAAGACTTGAAGCTGATCAGATTGCTCGTCGCAGTTCTGGCTTTGTCGCTGGTGTTCGGCGCCGGCGCGGCCAGCGCGGATGCGGCGAAGAAGAAGCCCAGCATCGCCAAGCAGGCCAAGCGGATCTGCAAGAAGAAGAAGGGCAAGGCCAAGCGCAAGTGCATCAAGAAGCAGAAGAAGCGCCTGCGGGCCAAGGCGAAGCAGAAGGCGAAGCGCGAGCGCGCCAAGCGCAAGCGTGAGCGCCAGCGCGCACTGAACAACCCGCGCGTCACGATCCGGACCACCGAGTACGGGATCCCGCGGATCGTCGCCGACGACTGGCGCGGCCTCGGCTTCGGCTACGGCTACGCGCTGGCCAAGGAGAACATCTGCTCGATGGCGGACATCTACACGACCGTCCGTGGCGAGCGTTCCCGCTACTTCGGCCCCGAGGGCACCTGGCAGCTGACCGGCAACGGCATCCAGTACACGAACCTGGAGTCCGACTTCGCCCACAAGCGGGTGATCGCCGAGAACACGATCCCGGAGATCCTCGCGATGAAGCCGCCGAACGGGCCGAAGCCCGAGGTCAAGCAGGTCATCGACGGCTACGTCAAGGGCTACAACCGCTACCTCAAGCAGACCGGCGTGAGCAAGCTGCCGGACGCGACCTGCCGCGGCGGGGCGTGGGTCAAGCCGATCACCAAGCTGGACGCGTACCTGCGGTTCTACGAGCTCGGCACCATGGCCGGCCTCGGCGCTGCCGTCGACGGCACCGCCAACGCCTCGCCTCCGATCAGCGGCGCCTCGGCCGGCCAGTCGGCCGAGCCGGAGCTCCCGACTGCTGAGGACTTCGAGCGGCTGAACGAGAACCGTCCGGACATCGGCTCGAACGCGGTCGGCCTCGGCAGCGAGGCGACCTCGACCGGGAAGGGCCTGCTCTACGGCAACCCGCACTTCCCGTGGTCGGGCTCGGAGCGCTTCTTCCAGTCGCAGCTCACGATCCCGGGCAAGATCAATGTCAGCGGCGGCAGCCTTCTCGGCACGCCCGTCGTCCTGATCGGTCACACCCAGAACCTGGCCTGGAGCCACACGGTCTCGACCGCCCGTCGCTTCAACTTCTTCCAGGAGCGCCTGGTCGCGGGGAACCCGACCGCCTACCTGGTGGACGGCAAGCAGATGGAGATGGACCGGACCAAGGTGACTGTCGCGGTCAAGCAGCCGGACAACTCGGTCAAGAACGAGACCCGGACGCTGTACTCGACGATCCACGGTCCGATCGCGACCTCGATCCAGAAGCAGCCGCTGTTCGCCTGGTCGAAGTCGTACGCGTTCTCGCTGAACGACCCGAACTCGCACGGTCTCCGCTTCATCAACCACTTCTTCGACACGAACCGCGCCCAGAGCGTGCGTGAGCTGGAGAAGGTGCTGAAGGAGGACCTCGGCGTGCCGTGGGTCAACACGATCGCGTCCGACTCGAAGGGCGAGGCGCTGTACGCCGACATCGGCGTCGTGCCGAACCTGACCGACGCCCGGGTGGAGGAGTGCAACATGCCCGGTCTCGGGCCGCTCGCCTGGGAGTCCTCCCGGGTCGCGGTGCTGGACGGGTCGAAGTCGAGCTGCGACATGCAGCAGGCGCCCGGGGCTCCGGCCAAGGGCGTGCTCGGACCGGACCAGATGCCGCTGCAGATCCGCAAGGACTTCACCAGCAACATGAACGACAGCTACTGGCTGTCGAACCCGGCCGCGCCGCTCGAGGGCTACCCCAGCATCATCGGTGACGAGAAGTCGCCCCGTTCGCTGCGGACCCGCAACGGTCTCAACCAGATCGAGCAGCGGCTCGCCGGGACGGACGGCCAGGCCGGCAACAAGTACACGCCGACCCAGCTGCTCGGGTTCATCAACAACAACCGCCACTACGGTGGCGAGCTGCTGATCCCGGAGCTGGTCTCCTACTGCCAGGCGAACCCGAACATCAACGGGGTCGACGTGAGCGCCGCCTGCGGCGTGCTGGCCAACTGGGACAAGACCGACAACCTCGACTCGAAGGGCGCCTACCTGGCCCGTCGGGTCCTGGGTCGGATCCTCAGCGCGGGCAGCATCTACACCAACCCGTTCAGCCTGAGCGACCCGGTGCACACCCCGTCCGGCCTGAACACGGCCAACGCCGGCGTGCCGAAGGCGCTCTCCGACTCGGTGACCGAGATGGCCGGTCTCGGGATCCCGCTGGACGCGACCTGGCGCGACTACCAGTTCGTGACCAAGGCCGGGGAGAAGATCCCGATCCCGGGTGGTCCCGGCGGTCCCGGCATGTTCAACGTGATCACCGCTAACCGGAACAGCGCCACCGGCGAGTACGACTCGGTCGTCCACGGGTCGAGCTTCATCATCATGGCCTCGATGACCGGGGAGAAGTGCCCGGACGTCAAGACGATCCTGACCTACTCGCAGGCGGCGACCAATGAGGCGTCGCCGCACTACAAGGACCAGACCAAGCTGTTCTCGAACAGCCAGTGGGTCCAGGACAGGTTCTGCGCGGCCGAGCAGAAGAAGTCGCCCGGCCTCAAGGTGACGAAGCTGAACGGCGGAGCGAAGGCCGTAGGCAAGGGTTGGTGACCCACCGTCCACGCCGACCCTGAAGCGCACGGAGAACGGACCGGCCCACCTGGGCCGGTCCGTTTCTTTGCCGGCCACGGCGTCCGGCCCCGCGCCGTCGCCGCCGGCCTCGGGCCGGCCCGATGGGAGCCGGTTACATAGCCCCCTTGGAAGGTCGGAATAAGGCGAGTCCGCCTATACTCCCGGTTGACCGATTGACGGGTCAATCAACTTGACTCGTCCGGATCCCCCATGCGAGCCGCCGTCCTCCAGATGAACTCCACCGCCGACCGGGAGCGGAACCTCGAACGAGCGGCCGCGCTGGTGCGCGCCGCGGCGGCGGACGGCGCCGACCTCGTCCTGCTCCCGGAGAAGTGGCCGCTGCTGGCGACCGGGGAGGTGCTCGTCGCCGGGGCCGAGCCGCTCGACGGGCCGGCGATCACCGCCGCCCGGGAGTGGGCCCGCGACCTCGGGGTCACCCTGGTGGCGGGGAGCCTGACCGCTTCGGTCGGCGACTCGCCCGACGGGCTGCCGGTCAACCTCTCGGTCGCGATCTCCCCGGAGGGAGAGATCCTCTCGACCTACGCGAAGCTCCACATGTTCGACGTCGACGTCGGCGGGGTGAGCTACCGCGAGTCCCACTTCGAGCGGCCCGGCGACGAGCTGGCCACGGTCGACGTCCAGGCGCCCGAGCCGGCCCGGATCGGCCTCACCGTCTGTTACGACCTGCGGTTCCCCGAGCTCTTCCGCGCCCTGCTGGATCGCGGGGCCGACGTGTTCACCGTGCCGGCCGCCTTCACCGCGGCCACCGGCCGGGACCACTGGGAGCCGCTGCTCCGCGCCCGCGCGATAGAGAACCAGGCCTTCGTGCTCGCCGCCAACCAGGTCGGCCGGGCCGAGCCCGGATTCGACTCCTGGGGGCACTCGATGATCATCGACCCGTGGGGCGACGTGATCGCCCACGTGGAGGCGGGGGAGGGGTTCGCCTCAGCCGACCTCGACTTCGGACGCCGGGAGGAGATCCGCTCCGACCTGCCGGCCCTGGCCCATCGTCGGCCGGAGATGTTCGGAGGTGGTTCCGTTGGCGCGTGAGGCGGCCCCCGAGCGACGGCGGCAGATCCTCGACGCCGCGGTGCGCGTCTTCGCCCGCCAGGGCTTCCACTCGACCCGCGTGGCCGACATCGCCGACGAGGCGGACGTCGCCTACGGCCTGGTCTACCACTACTTCTCCTCGAAGGAGAACGTGCTCAACGAGCTGTTCACCCAGCGGTGGTCGCTGCTGATCGAGGCGATCGAGGAGACCGACAAGGGCGACCTCTCGCCGCGGGACAAGCTCGGCGTCGTCGCCGGCTTCATCATCGACTCGTATCGGTACGACCCCGACCTGATGAAGGTGATCATCGTCGAGGTGACCCGGGCGGCCAACTCGTTCGGCCGCACCCACCTCGAGCAGATCAACGCCGCCTACGAGCGGATCGCCCGGATCGTGGCCGAGGGCCAGGAGAACGGCGACTTCCGCGAGGACATCAACCCGGCCTTCGCCGCGATGGCTTTCTACGGCGCGATCGAGCAGCTCCTGTCGGGCTGGATCCTCGAGGTGATCCCGGGCAGCGACCAGGATGTCGACTCCGCCCGCGACCTGCTGGTCCGCACCATCTGCGAGGGGCTCGAGCCCCGCTGAGGCCCGGGCGCCGGTCGCTTCCCCCGCCGGACGCGCCCACCGCCGGCCGGGATTCTGGATGCGGTTCGGCGAGCGATCGTGTTTCGCCCCCACCGGGCGGGTATTGTGAACCAGGCTATGGATAATGACCTCGTCAGACGTCTCACCTGGAGCGCGATGCTCACGGTGAGCAGCGCTCTCGCCAGCATGCTCGCCGCCCGCCTTGCCGCGGTTGCGTACCGCCGTTTCTTCAACGAGGAACCGCCGGAATAGAAGATGGCTCCCTACGATCCCAATCGGCCGGACGCCGAGAAGACGATCGGTGAGCTCGTCTTCGAGGTCTCCGAGCGGACCTCGAACCTGGTCCGCGAGGAGATCGAGCTCGCCAAGACGGAGATCAGCGAGAAGGTCTCGACCCTCGCCCGCGGGGGTGCCGTCGGGATCGCCGCCGGGGTGTTCGCGTTCCTGGCCCTGATCCTGCTGATGCACTCGTTCGCGCTGGGTCTGGCTTCGCTCCTCGGCTGGGGCGCCTGGGCCGGATACCTGATCGAAGGCGTCCTGTTCATCCTGATCGCGGTCGGCGCGGGCTGGTTCGCGTACAACTCGTTCGAGAAGACGGGCGCTCCGATCCCGACCGAGGCGATCGAGGAGGCCCAGAAGACGAAGGCCATGCTGACCCCGGGAGACGGACAGTGACCGAAGACAGCCCCAACCGAGAGACCCCGGGAACGCCGGACGGCCCCAACGCCCCGGCGGGAGGCCCGCCCGGCCCCGCTCCCGCTTCCCCCAACCCTTCGAGCGGACCCGCTCCCGCCGGCCATCCGGCTCCCGGTCCCGCTCCGGTCCCCGGACCGCCGCCCGCCCGTCCGCCGGCCGACGCCGGCCCGGCCGGACGCTCCGGCACCCCGATTCCCCGAACGGCGTATGCCGGCGGATACCGGGAGGGCTACAACCCGCCCCCGAAGCGCACCTCGGCCCAGATCCGGGCTGACATCGAGGCTCAGCGGGCCGAGCTCGGCCAGTCGGTCGATCACCTGCGGGACAAGGTCACCGAGCTCACCGACTGGCGCAGCCAGGTTCGCAAGCACCGCAAGAAGATCGTGGTCGGCGCCGTCGCCACCGGCTTCGTCGTCGGGGGCCTGATGGCCCTCCGCCGCCGCTGACCTGAAGCAGCC
>JBEBTS010000042.1:0-14323 GCA_040393665.1 Conexibacter woesei | reverse complement strand
GCGACCCAGATGCTGGCCTCGATGGTCAAGAACACCCGGCCCACCCGGGCCGAGGTGACCGACGTCTCCACCGCGATCTTCGACGGCACCGACGCCGTGATGCTCTCCGAGGAGACCGCCGTCGGGGACCATCCGGTCGAGACGGTCCGGGTCATGGACCAGATCGCCCGCGGCACCGAGCCCGACCTGCCGTACTGGGAGTGGGTCCTCAACCGGACCAGCCAGGACGAGATGGACGTCTCCGCCTCGGTCACGCAGAGCGCGGTGATCGCCGCCTACCGCCTCGGGCTCACCGCGATCGTGGTCCCGACCGGGTCCGGCCGCACCGCCAAGGTCGTCGCCGCCCACCGGCCCCAGGTGCCGGTGCTGGCCGTCACCCACAGCCTGCGGGTGCAGCGTCAGCTCAAGCTCAGTTTCGGGGTGGACCCGGTGCTGCACGGGCAGACGACAGAGATCCGCAACCTGCTCTACGAGTGCGCCGACGATGCGGTCCGGTACGGGGCGGCGAAGTCGGGCGACCTGATCGCGGTGGTCGCCGGTCTTTCCGACCTCAAGCTGGGGACCAACCTGTTCGAGGTCCACAGAGTGCCGTAGGGTCGATATGCTGAACCTCGTTCAGTTCTGTGAACTTCATGCCCGGGCGGGCAGAGAGGCGGCATACCCATGAGCACGGTCGAGATCAGGAATCCCGAAGAGTCGGAAGTACTGGGCGAGATCGCCCTGACCGATCCGGCCGAGGTGGCCGGGATCGTCGCCCGGGCCGTCGCCGCCCGCAAGGCCTGGAGCTCGCTCCCAGTGGCCGAGCGGGCGGCTGCGCTCGACCGGGCCGCCGACGCGCTGGAGGGTGAGCACGAGGAGCTCGGCCGCCTGCTCGCGGCCGAGTCGGGCAAGCCGCTGGCGCAGGCCGACTTCGAGGTCGGCGGCGGGATCCACTTCCTCCGCGGCAACGCGATCGAGGGCCGGCGCCTCGCCGGGCGGGTGCTGCCGACCGAGGGCAACTTCGGGACCGAGTGGGACCTGGCCTACACCCGCCGCGAGCCGCTCGGGGTGGTCGCCGCGATCCTGCCGTTCAACTTCCCGGTCGAGCTCTTCGTGGAGAAGTGCGCCGCCGCCCTGGTCGGCGGCAATGCCGTCGTGGTCAAGCCGCCGCTCGAGGACCCGCTGGTGGTCGAGCGCTTCCGGCTGGCCCTGATCGAGGCCGGCGTGCCGGAGGATGCGATCCAGGCGGTCCACGGCGACGCCGACGTCGGTGCGGCCCTGGCGACCGCCCCGGGGATCGACGCGATCTCCCTGACCGGGTCGACCAACGCCGGCATCGCGGTGGCGACCGCGACCGCGGCGCAGCTGCGGGTGCTGCACCTGGAGCTGGGCGGCAACAACGCCTGCATCGTGCTCGACGACGCCGACATCGACCTGGTCGCCGAGGAGGCGACCCGCGGTCGGATCCTGATGAACGGCCAGGCCTGCTCGGCCTCGAAGCGGGTGCTGGTCCACCGCTCCCTGCACGACGAGCTGGCCCAGCGCCTCGCCGCCGCGGCCACCTCGCAGCGGGTCGGGGCGGCGGTCGAGGCCGAGTCCACGATCGGGCCGCTGATCCACGCCGGGGCCGCCTCCAAGGTCGCCTCGCAGGTCGCGAACGCGCGGTCCCAAGGGGCCGAGATCGCGGCCGGCACCGGTGAGGCCGACGGGGCCTACTTCGCGCCGACCGTGCTCGCCGGGGTCCCGGTCACGGCCGACATCGCCCGCGACGACGAGATCTTCGGCCCGGTCTTCAACCTGATCCCGGTCGACTCCGAGGAGGAGGCGATCGCCACCGCCAACGCCTCGTCCTTCGGCCTGATGTCCTCGGTCTTCTCGACCGACCCGCAGCGGGCCCTGATCGTGGCCGAGCAGCTCGAGTCCGGCGGGGTCGTGATCAACGGCACCGACAACTACCGGCCGCCGGTGATCCCCTTCGGCGGGGTCAAGCTCTCCGGTCGCGGCCGCGAGGGCCTGGGCTACACCCTGGAGGAGCTGACCCGGGAGAAGCCGATCATCTTCCGCCGGTTCCGCGCCCGGCCCGAGTAGGGTCAAGGCCGATGGGGGACGGACCCGACAAGTACCAGGTGCCGGCGGTGGTCGGGGCGATCAAGGTCATGCATGAGCTGGCCCGCCACGGCGACCAGGGCGCGACCCAGGCCAACCTGGTCGAGGCGACCGGCATGTCGAAGAGCACGATGCACAACCTGCTCTCCACCCTCGAGGCCCATGACTTCGTGCGGCGGGAGTCCGACACCAGGATGTACCGCCTCGGCCCGGCCCTGATCCCGCTGGGGACCGAGGCCAGCCGGCAGGTCAAGCTGGTCCGCTCGACCATCGTGCGGGTCGCCCCGCTTGCGGTCGAGCACCACCTCTCCTTCGCGGTCGCCCAGGTGACCAGCCCCGACGAGTGCCGGATCATCGAGCGCTTCTACCCGATGGAGGACGTGCACGTCGGGATCTCGGTCGGATCCAGCTACGGCCCGATGGACGGCGCCCTGGGCAAGGTGATGCTGGCCAACATGGATTCCACCCGGGCCGACCGGATGATCAAGGGGCGCAAGCTCCCGGCTCACACCGACGCGACGATCACCAGCCCGGACACCCTGATGAGCGAGGTCGAGCAGGTCCGGGAGCGGGGCTGGGCGACCAGCCGCGGCGAGCTCAACCAGAACAACGCGGTCGCGGTCGGCGTCCGTGGCCAGGGCGGCGAGCTCGCCCTGCTGCTGCTCGCCCTCGGCTTTCCCGGGGACCTGAACGAGGACCGGATGACCGAGATCGGCCAGCTGCTGGTCGGGGTCGCCGCCGAGATCATGACCGAGGCCGGGATCGACCCGGTCCTCTCCGCCCGGGACTGACGCTCCGGCGCCCGTTCCAGGGGCGCACGAGATCGGAGGCCGGGCCGCTGAGGCGTCGTTGACGCGTCGGGGTCGGAGGCATCTTCCCGCACTTTGCGGGCTTTCACGCGACTCGGATCGACCGGTTGCGCGGTCGCCTGCGCTATGTTACGCTCGATCACAGTATCGAACGAGGTTCAAGATATTGAACTTCACGTACTCAGGTCGGGCTGACGGTTGAGGAGTCGTCAGGCGGCCGGTGAGGAGGGGTATGAGTCAGAAAACCGGTGGAAGCAGCTCCGCGACCGTTTTCGTTTCCGGGTGCGACCTGCTGGTACGGCCCGGAGAGCTGCGGTCGGGAGTCGACATCGAGATCTCCGGCAACCGGATCGTCTCGATCCGCCCCGCCGGGGAGCTGACCCCGCCGGCCGGCGCCCGGGTCATCGACGGCCGCGGCCTGCTGGCGATGCCCGGCCTGGTCAACGCCCACTCCCACTCGCCGGAGAACTGCCTGCGCGGCGTCGGCGAGGGCCTGGTCCTCGAGCCGTGGCTGCTGCGGATGTTCGGCTCCTCCGGGCTGTACACCCCGGAGGACCACTACGTCAACGCGATCGCCGGCGCCCTCGAGATGCTGCTGCTGGGAGTCACGACGGTGGTCGATCATCTCTGGATGACCCCGCCGTCCCTCGACTCGGTCGCCGGAGCGGTCAAGGCCTATGACGAGATCGGGATCCGGGCGGGCGTCGCGCCGCTGGTCAACGACTGCGACTTCACCGGCCAGCTCGCCGAGGCGATGGACTTCGACCTCGGCCCGGCGCTGATGTCGGAGCAGGTCCGGTTCCTCCAGACCGACGAGATCTTGGCCCTGTTCGACGAGGCGGTGGGCCGCTGGCACGAGAGCGCCGACGGCCGGATCAGGATCCTGGCCGGCCCGGGCGGCGTCCAGTGGTGCTCGGACGAGCTGCTCGGCGGCCTGGCCGACGCCGCCCGCCGCCACGACACCGGGCTCCACATCCACCTGCTTGAGACGGCCCAGCAGAAGGCCGTCTGCGAGAACCGGTTCGGCCGGAGCGGGGTCGAGGCGCTGAACGACCTCGGCGTGCTCGGCCCGGCGACCTCGCTCCCGCACTCGGTCTGGATCGACGAGCGGGAGATCGCGCTGATCGTCGAGTCGGGCTCGATCGTGGTCCACAACCCGGCCGCGAACCTCCGGCTCGGCAGCGGGCGCTGCCCGGTCGGCGCCCTCCACCGGGCCGGGGCCCGGGTCGCGGTCGGCACCGACGGCTCGGCCTCCTCGGACAACCAGAACCTGTGGGAGATGGTCAAGCTGGCGGCGTTGATCCACAACGACGGTCCCCGCTGGGTGTCGGGCGCGGACGCGCTCACGATGGCGACCACCGGCGGCGCCGGGGTGATCGCGCCGCCCCGCCCGCTCGACGCCTCGGCCGACGAGGCCGGCGGCGCGGGCCCGGGCACGATCGTCGAGGGCGCCGTCGCCGACCTGATCCTGCTGGACCGCTCGCTGGACGGGCTGGCCGGCGCACAGGAGCTCGAGCCGAGCCTCGCCCTCTCCGAGTCGGGTCGATCGGTCCGCCACGTGATCGTCGACGGCTCGCTGGTGGTCGAGCACGGCCGCTGCCTGACCGTCGACGAGGCCTCGGTGCGGGAGGCGCTGCGCGACCAGGTCGCCCGCCGTCGCGCCGGCGTGGTCGACCCGCCCGCCTCCACCGGGGAGGCGATGTCGCGGATGGAGTCTTTCAACCGGTCGCTGAGCGAATCGGCGGCAGCTGTGACCAACAAACGAGGAGGAGGAAGCGGTGCGTCCAGGTAAGAAACTCGCCGTGTTGGCGGCGTGTTCGATCGTTGCGCTGGGAATAGCGGCGTGCGGTTCGGACGACAGTGAGAGCGGGGGCTCCGGCGACGGGGTGAAGGTGGCGATGGTGCTGCCCGGCCCGATCAACGATGAGGGGTTCAACCAGTCCGGCTACGAGGGGCTGAAGGAGTGCGAGGCAGCGGGTGCGGAGATCACCTACCAGGAGAAGACCCCGGTGCCTGACTTCGTCAAGGCCTTCGAGACCCTGGCCCAGAGCAACGACCTGGTGATCGGCCACGGATTCGAGTTCGGCGAGATCGCGCACAAGGTCGCGGCGGACTACCCGGACGCGGACTTCGCGGTCACGTCCAACCCGCTCGAGCCGGAGGACCCGAACGTCCAGCACATCATGCCCAACTCGACCCAGGGCGCCTACCTCGCCGGTGTCGCCGCGGGCAAGACCACCGAGTCGAACAAGCTGGGCGGCATCGCCGGCTTCGACTTCCCGGTGCTCGAGACCCAGATGGCGGCCTTCCTGGCCGGAGCGAAGTCGGTCAACCCGAAGGCGACGCTGAAGACCGTCTACCTCGGCACCTTCGACGACGTCTCCAAGGGCAAGGAAGCGGCCCGCAGCCAGGCGGCTTCCGGGATCGACGTGATCTACCACATCGCTGACGCCGCCGGCGTCGGTGTGATCGACGGCGCCCAGGAAGAGGGCATCAAGGCGGTCGGCTGGGGCGTCGACCAGAGCGACCTCGCTCCGGACACGGTCATCGCCTCGCAGATCGTCGACCAGGCCAAGATGATCGGCGAGTCCTGCCAGACGCTGATCGACGGCAACTTCGAGGGCGGCAAGCTCGTCGTCGACGGCCTCGAGAGCGGCGTCGTCGGCCTGACCCCGGTCGAGAACGCGCCCGAGGGCACCCAGGAAGCGGTCGACAAGGCCCGTGAGGGCATCATCGACGGCTCCGAGGACGTCCCGAGCGTGGGCGGCGACATCCCCGGATCGGGCGAGGGGTCGGGTTGATCGGGCGGCTCTGAGGAGCACCTTCAAGCAAGACGAAAAGTGAGGACCCCCGGGGCGACCGCCCCGGGGGAGGAGGTATTCGCATTGCCCGCACTGGTCCGAATGAACGGGATCGTCAAGAAGTTCGGCGATTTCACCGCAAGCAACGACGTCGACTTCGAGGTAGAGAGCGGTGAGGTTCACGCCCTCCTGGGCGAGAACGGTGCCGGCAAGACGACTTTGATGAACATCCTCTACGGCCTCTGCATCCCCGACGAAGGGGAGATCGAGGTCGGGGGCGACCGGGTCGAGCTGAACGGCCCGGCGGACGCGATCGAGGCGGGGGTGGGCATGGTCCACCAGCACCCGCTGCTCGTGGACCGGCTGAGCGTGGTCGAGAACCTGTTCCTCGGCGGCGTCGGCAACGGCACCGAGCGCGGCATGCGCGAGGCGATCGCCCAAGTCGAGGCGCGGTTCCCGCTCGACGTCGATCCGCAGGCGCTGGTCGAGGACCTGCCGATGTCGAAGCGGCAGCGGATCGAGATCGTCCGCTGCCTGGCCCGCGGCGTGCGGGTCCTGGTGCTGGACGAGCCGACCGCCGTGCTCACCGTCGACGAGGTCGGCGACCTCTTCGGCGAGATGCGGCTCCTGATCGAGTCGGGCCACAGCGTCATCTTCATCTCGCACAAGCTGAGCGAGGTGGCCCGGATCTCGGACCGGGTCTCGGTCCTGCGGGGCGGGAGCATGGTCGGCACCTGGCGCACCGGGGAGACCAACCCCAGCGCCCTGGCCCAGGCCATGGTCGGCGAGCAGGTGACCCCGGCCTGCCGCGACGGCAAGCCCCGGGTCGGCGCCGCGCGGCTCACCCTCAGGGGCTGCTCGGTGACCGACGACGACGGGCAGGACGTGCTCCAGGGCGTGGACCTGGAGGTACGGGAAGGCGAGATCGTCGGGATCGCCGGGGTCGAGGGCAACGGCCAGAAGCCGCTCGCCGCCGTGACCCAGGGGGTCCATCCGCCGACCGACGGCGACGTGCTGCTGGACAGCGATCCACTGCCCCCGATCGAGGAGTGGAAGCGGCGCCGGGTCAAGCTCGGGCGCATCCCGGAGGACCGCCGCAAGGAGGGCCTGACCCTCGATGCCGCGCTCTGGGAGAACCTGCTGACCGGGCCGCAGTG
The DNA here is from genome assembly GCA_040393665.1 of Conexibacter woesei. GTDB lineage: Bacteria > Actinomycetota > Thermoleophilia > Solirubrobacterales > 70-9 > 67-14. The sequence goes on along the minus strand of JBEBTS010000042.1, from coordinate 7,471 downwards.
CCCCGACACCGGGCGGGTCTTCTCCAAGCGGAAGATGGTGGAGCGGGCGCGCGTCCTGCTCGAGGAGTTCGGCGTCTCGCCGCCCGACCCGATGCGCCTCGCCGGCCAGCTCTCCGGCGGCAACCAGCAGAAGGTGATCTTCGCCCGCGAGCTCTGGTCCGACCCCGGGGTGGTCGTGGCCGTCAACCCGACCCGGGGGCTCGACCTGCGGGCCCAGCGGGAGATCCACCAGCGCTTCCTGACGCTTCGCGACCAGGGCGTCGCGGTGCTGATCATCTCCACGGACCTCGACGAGGTGACCGCGCTCTCCGACCGGATCGGGGTTCTCTACGCGGGCCGGCTCGACGGTCCCCACCCGGCCGAGGAGATCGACCGCCAGCAGATCGGCCTGCTGATGGCCGGGCTCTCGCGCCAGTCCGAGTTCGACACCGAGGGCGGGGGGCTGCTGTGAGCCGCGCGCTCGCCGGCCGCGGCGACACGGTCATGCTGATCGTCCGGACCGGCGTCGCCCTGCTCGGGGCGGCCCTGGTCGGCGCGATCTTCCTGCTGCTCGACGGAGTGGACCTGGCCTTCGCCTTCGAGGAGATCCTCAACCAGTCGGTCGGCTCCAGCTTCGCGATCAAGAACTCGCTCATCGACGCCGTGCCGATCACCCTGGTCGGCCTCGGGGTCGCGGTCGCCTTCCGCGCCGGGATATTCAACCTGGGCGGCGAAGGCCAGATCTACATGGGCGCCTTGGCAGCGGTCCTGGTGGTGCTCAACCTCTCCGGGCTGCCGGGACCGCTGCTGATCCTGCTCGGCCTGGTCGCCGGCATGGTCGGCGGCGGGCTGTGGGGCGGGATCGCCGGCGGCCTGCGGTCGCGGCTCGGCCTCTCGGAGATCATCACCACGATCATGCTGAACTTCATCGCGTTCTGGATCGTGAGCTACCTGGTCCGGGGCCCGATCCAGGATCCCGGCGGGGCCGGCTACCCGTACACCGAGGAGATCCCGACCAAGGCGGAGCTGCCGGTGATCGGCGGGATGATCCCGCTCGGCGCGGTGCTGCTGGTCGTGGCCGCGGCCCTGATCTGGGTGCTGCTGGAACGGACCCGGATGGGGATCTCGATCAAGTCCCTCGGCGCCGGTGAGGCCGCGGGCAGGTTCGCCGGCCTCAAGGTCGAGCGGACCGGGTTCAACGTGCTGCTGATCGCCGGCCTGCTCGGCGGCCTCGCCGGGGCGGCCAGCCTGCTCGGTAACGAGGGCCGGCTCAGCGACTTCTTCAGCCCCGGCTGGGGCTTCATCGGGGTGATGACCGCCCTGATCGGGCGGGGCACCGCGATCGGGACCCTGGTCGCCGGCCTGATGATCGGCTTCCTGACCAGCGGGATCAGCGGCGCCCAGAGCGCCGCCGGCATCCCGACCGCGACCGCCCAGATCCTGCTGGGCGTCTTCGTGCTCTTCCTGATCATCGTCAACACCGACGTGGTGGTTCGGTACCTGCGACGAGCCGCCGCCAGCCTGAGGAGGGCCGAACGATGAGTGAGTTCCTCGACGTCCTCGGTTCGACCGCGCTGTACGCGACGGCGATCCGCCTCGCCCTGCCGATCCTCTTCGCCGCGCTGGGCGAGGTGTTCGCCGAACGGGCCGGGCTGGTCAACGTCGGCCTCGAGGGGATGATGCTGATGGGCGCCTTCGCCGGCGTGATCGGCGCCCACTACACGGGCAGCCCGTGGCTCGGGGCCGTGATCGGCATGCTCGCCGCGATCGGGATCGCGGCGATCCAGGCCGGGGTCTCGATCAACCTCTCCGGCGATCAGATCGTGGTCGGCATCGCCCTCAACCTGGCGGTGCTCGGGATCACCTCGTTCCTGGCGCGGGCGATCTGGGAGGGCGGCGACGTGCCGAAGGTCGACGGGTTCAGCGCCTTCTCGATGCCGCTCCTCTCGGGCCTGCCGGTGATCGGCTCGATCCTGTTCAAGCAGAGCGTCCTCATATACGTGGCGATCGCGGTCGCGGTCTTCTCGTGGTGGGTCCTGACCAGGACCAGCTGGGGGCTGCGCCTGCGGGCCTGCGGCGAGGACCCGCACTCCGCCGACAGCCTCGGCATCCCGGTCTTCGCCTATCGCTGGAAGGCGATGATGATCTGCGGGGCGCTGGCCGGCCTGGGCGGCGTGTTCCTCTCGCTCGGGCAGCTCTTCACCTTCAGCGACAACATGAGCGGCGGCCGTGGCTTCATCGCCCTGGCCGTGGTGATCATCGCCCGGTGGTCGCCGCTGCGGGCGCTCGGCGCGGCCTTCCTGTTCGGGGCGTTCGAGGCGTTCGCCCTGCGGGTCCAGGTGACCGACATCGACGTGCCCGCGGAGCTGATGCTCGCCCTTCCGTATGTGGTGACCCTGCTGGTCTACGCCGGCGTGGTCGGCCGCAGCCGTCCCCCGAAGTCCCTGGGACGGGAGTACTCACGTGGCTGAAAAGGAGGCCGATGTGGTGAACGAGTTCAAGCTGGCGGTGGTCCAGCCGTTGGTCGAGGCCGGTGCGCCCGAGGAGGCGCGGGTCGAGGAGGCGACGGAGTGGATCCGCCGGGCCGGGGCCGAGGGCGCCGACCTGGTCCTGTTCCCGGAGGGCTACCCCGGGCCGCTCAAGATCACCTCCGAGTACGACGCCGGACCGGCGATCGCGGCCGCGGCCGCGGAGCACGGCACGGCGGCCTGCTGGAGCCGGGTCGAGCGCTGCGGCGACGGCACCTGGCGCAAGGTCGCCTACGTCACCGGGGCCGACGGCTCCGGGCAGCTGCGGTACGAGCGCGCCCACCCGGCGACGGGCGACGTCCACCCGACCCTCTCGGGGACCCACCTAACCCCGGGCGACGGCTTCGGCCTGGCCGAGGTGAACGGGATCACGGTCGGCGTGTTGATCTGCTCCGAGCTCTGGGTGCCCGAGGTGGCGCGGACGCTGGCGCTGGAGGGGGCGGAGATCATCCTCGGCCCGGCCGGCGGCGGCTTCCACCGGGTCGCCCCGAACTGGCAGCTGGTGACCAGGGCCAGGGCGATCGAGAACCAGTGCTACGTCGCCATGACCCAGCACCTATTCGGCGAGGAGACGGGCGCGGCCCTGATCGCCGGCCCGGAGCGGGTCGAGGCGTCGCTGGACGGCGCCGGCATGATGACCGCCGACCTCGACCTGGAACGGGTCCGGTGGCTGCGCTCGACCGACGACTCGATGGAGGAGCCGAAGCAGTTCGACTCGCTCCCCGGACTCCTGCGGATGCGCCGTCCCGGCATCTACGGGGCGATCACGGCACCACGGGAGGACCTCTACGACTACCGCCATCCGCCGGCGGTCGACGAGGACCTGCTGCTGCCCGGCGCCTTCCGCGGCGACGGTTCCTGAGAGGCGGTCGGGATGAGCACGGGATGGGTCTGGCACGAGAGCTACATGTGGCACGACACCGGGAGCGGGGCGGCCTTCCTCGAGCCGGGGGGCTTCCTGCAGCCCGGCGAGCACGTCGAGAGCCCGGACAGCAAGCGGCGGATGCGCAACCTCCTGGAGCTGTCCGGGATCCTCGACGGCCTGTCCCCGGTGGAGCCGCGGCTGGCGAGCCACGGTGAGCTGGGACGGGTCCACACCAGCCGCTACGTCGAGCGGGTCGAGGCGCTGAGCGCCGAGCACGGCGGGCTGGCCGGGGACGAGGCGCCGTTCGCCCGGGGCGGCTTCGAGATCGCCGCCCGTTCGGCGGGCGGGGTGCTCGCCGCGGTCGAGGCGGTCGCCGGCGGAGAGGTGGAGAACGCATACGCGCTGGTCCGGCCCCCGGGCCATCACGCGATGGCGGACGCGGGCTACGGGTTCTGCATCTTCAACAACGGCGCGGTCGCGGCGGCGCACCTCCGTGAGCGGCTGGGCTTCGAGCGGGTCGCGATCGTCGACTGGGACGCGCACCATGGCAACGGGGCCCAGGCGATGTTCTGGGACGAGCCGGACGTGCTCACCGTCTCGGTCCACCAGGACGGGGCCTTCCCGCCCGGCTCGGGCCAGGAGGACGAGACCGGCGGCCCCGGGGCGCCCGGCGCCAACCTGAACCTGCCGCTGCCGCCGGGATCCGGAGTGGGGGCGTACGAGGACGCCTTCGACCGGGTCGTGGTCCCGGCCCTGCGGCGCTTCCGGCCGGACTTCATCCTGGTCGCCTGCGGCTTCGACCCCGGCCCGCAGGACCCCCTGGCCCGGCTGATGGTCCACTCCGACGGCTTCCGGGCGATGGCCCGCAAGGTCCGGGAGTGCGCCCGGGAGGTCTGCGACGGGCGGCTGGTCCTCTTCCACGAGGGCGGCTACTCGAAGGCGTACGTCCCCTTCTGCGGGCTGGCCGTGATCGAGGCGCTGTCGGACCTCGACTCCGGCGTGACCGACCCGTTCCTCGCCGGCTACGCCGGCTTCCCGTACCAGTCGCTGCAACCCCACCAGGACGAGGTCATCTCCCGGGCGGAGGCCCGCCTCGACCTGATCGTCCCCCGACCGAACGCCCCAGGAGCCCCAGCATGAGCGAACCCGACCGCATCCGTCAGCTCGACCAGTTCAGCGACCGCGATCACCTGATCGAGCTGGCCCGCGGCAAGCCGACGCCGCCGTACACGCTGGACGAGCAGCTCACCTTCTTCTGCCCGCAGGAGAACCTGGAGGGGCTGGACCTGCCGATCGTCCAGGAGTTCCACCGCTGGGTCACGACCGAGCACGAGCCGGCGCCGGGCGACGAGCGGGCGGTGCTGCTGCTCCTGCCCTGCGAGAAGGCGAAGCCGTACTCGCTCTCGGCCGAGCACCGCGCGGTGAGCAACGCGCTCGCGACGGCCGGCTACGAGCCCAAGGGCCGCGGCGACTGGCCGGAGGAGCTGGCCGGGCTCGGCACCCCGGCCGAGCTCAGCAACGAGCCGCTGGTCGGCGCGTCCGGGCTGCGGGTGGACCGGGCGGTGATCTCCGAGCCGTTCGGGATCGTGCCCTACGAGGCGATCTACCGGTGGCGGGGCGAGCTCACCCCCTGCGCCCGCTACGACGACCCCGGCCTGTTCGAGCATCGCGGAATCGGCCCCTTCTGGCGTGACGACTGCACCGCCACCCCGACCACCAAGGGCTACGCCTGGGGCGACTCCGAGCGGGCCGCCTACGTCGAGGTCCACGAGCGGCTGTCGGCGCTGATCGATCAGGTCCTGACCCGGCTGGCGTCACGGTACGAGGCGATCCTGGCCTACGTCGGCCACACGCTGACCCACCGGACCTTCCTCGCCGACGACGCCCAGCGCAAGGCTGCGGGCATCCCGCGGAGCCGGCGGGTCGACGGCGAGAACCGGCGGCTGGTCGGCGTGAACGACCGCTCGCCGGGCCTGGTGCGGCTGATCCCGGACAGCGACGGGCTCGACCGGATCCGGGAGCAGGGCGGGGGACGGCTGCCCTCCGGCTTCCTCACGAGCGAGGCCTCGCTGGGGCAACTGACGGAAACGTTGCGCGAGTTTTGAATGGGTGCTACTATGACCAATATCTTGAACAAGGTTCAGTTGGTTGAACAACCGGATCGGGATCAAGCAAGCCGTAGCGGCGGCATCGGCATGACAATCAGAGGAGGAATCGATGAGTGAAGTTCGTGAGGTAGACCTGGTCATCACCGGAGGGACGGTCGTCTCCCCGAGCGGTACCCGCAAGATGGGGATCGCGGTCGACGACGGCAAGATCGTTGCCGTGACCGAGGACAGGTTCCTGCCCCCGGCGAAGAAGACGGTCGACGCCACCGGGCTTCACGTCATCCCCGGCCTGGTCGACACCGAGGCGCACCCCGGCTGCTACTCGCCGCTCAAGGACGACCTCGGCAGCGAGTCCCGCGCCGCCGTCACCGCCGGCGTGACCACCTGGGGCGTCCACGCCCCGTCCACCCGGATGGGTCACCCCGACTTCGCCGAGTTCGTCCAGAAGGAAGACGTCATGTCCTTCCACGACTCCTTCCCCTACTTCGAGGACGCGGTCAAGACCGACTCGGCCGTCGACGTCTTCCTGACCTACATGCTGGAGACCGACCAGCAGGCCGAGGAGATCCCGGAGTACGCGAAGGACCACGGCGTCACCTCCTACAAGCTCTACCTCCAGGCGATGAGCCCCGAGTCCGAGCCCAACTGGCCCGGCCGCCGCGCCGGCCTCGGCGCCGGCTTCGACGACGGCGTGATCTGGGTGACGATGGAGAACGTGGCCGCCATGGGCCGCCCCGGCATCGTCTGCATGCACTGCGAGAACTGGGAGGTCGCCCGGATCTTCGACAAGCGCCTCAAGGCGGAGGGCCGCACCGACTGGGCCACCTGGTCGGACCGCTCGCCCCACTACCTCGAGGCGTCGCACATCCGCTGGTACGGCGACATGGCCGCCCACCTCGGCTGCCCGATCTACATCCAGCACTCCACCACCCCGGAGAGCTACAAGGAGATCCTCGAGCTCCGCGGCCGCGGCGTCGAGTGCCACGCCCAGACCGGGCCGCACTGGCTCCACTTCGGCAAGGAGGAGTTCAACGCCTGGCGGATCAACGTGCCGCTCCGCTCGCGTCACAACAACCCCAACATCTGGAGCGCGATCCAGGCCGGGATCATCAACTCGGTCGGCTCCGACCATGTGGTCGCCTGGGGCGACGCCAGCTACGAGGCCTCCTACAACGAGAACATCTGGGAGCTCAAGACCGGCTTCACCTCGCGGGTCGAGATGCTGCTGCCGGTGCTGCTCAACGGCGTCAACGAGGGCAAGATCACCCTGGAGCGCATGGTCGAGGTGGCCTGCTCCGAGCCGGCCAAGATCTTCGGCGTCTACCCGCAGAAGGGCCTGATCGAGATCGGCGCCGACGCCGACATCGTCCTGGTCGACCTCGACAAGGAAGTCACCGTCAAGAACGAGAACATCCTGTCCCGCTCCGGCTGGACCTGCATCATGGACCACACCCTGAAGGGCTGGGGCGTCGCCACCTTCCTGCGCGGCAAGCAGATGTCCAAGTGGGACGACGGGGCGCCCGGGCCGGAGTTCATCGGCGACGCCGACGGCCAGTACCTGCGCCGCGACCCCGGCCAGGACCTGATCCCGGTCGCCGGCGGCGGTGGCGCCCGGGCCGAGGTCCGGCCCGAGGTCAAGATCGGCCCCAACGACGAGGGCGCCTGAGCGGCGCCCTCCGGGAAAGGAGACCACATGGCCAACGTTTGGGACGACGTACTTCCAGAGGAGGACCGTCAGGTCTTCGAGGCGGCGGGCTGGGGCAAGGACGTGGGCTTCGGTGAGAAGCCCGTCCTGCTGGTCGTCGACGTGATCTACAACTTCGTCGGCGACGTGCCCGAGCCCATCCTCGAGTCGATCAAGCGGTGGCGCTACTCCTGCGGCGAACGCGGCTGGGAGGGCGTCAAGCACCTGGAGCGGCTGATCGCGGCCGCCCGGGAGAAGCAGATCCCGATCGTCTACACCGGCATGGACCGGCGTCCCGACGGGTTCG
>JBEBTS010000041.1:0-14363 GCA_040393665.1 Conexibacter woesei | reverse complement strand
GGGCGTGCAGGCCGACCAGGTTGAGGGTGTCGGAGGCGAGCACCCGCTCGATCGCGCGGGCGGCGGTGCCGTCCTCCAGCCCGAAGCCGAACTTGGAGTCGAGCTGGCCGGTCTGGATGAAGGAGTGGGTCGAGGGCTTGATCCCCGGGGTCACCCGGACGAGCACGTCCTGGGGCCCGTCGAGCACCCGCTCGCACCGTTCGATCTCGTCGAAGGAGTCGATGATCAGGTGCCCCACCCCGGCCTGGGCGGCGAGCTCGAGCTCGGCGTCGGTCTTGTTGTTGCCGTGCATGTAGATCCGGGCCGGGTCGTACCCCGCGGCCAGCGCCATGGTCAGCTCGCCGCCCGAGGCGACGTCGACCGAGAGGCCTTCTTCCCCGAACAGCCGGTACACGGCGGTCACGGGCAGGGCCTTGGAGGCGAACAGCACCTCGAACTCGCCGTCGTGGGCGGCGAACGCACCCTGGTAGGCCCGAGCCCGGGCCTTCATCTCGGCAACCGAGAAGAGGTAGGCGGGAGTGCCGAACTCGCGGGCCAGGTCGACGACGTCGCAGCCCCCGATTTCGAGGTGGCCGCGATCATTGGTGACTGTTCCGACTGGGTAAACCATCGCGGGCATTCTTACGACTTCCGAGTACCGGTACGGTGTGGGCCGTGGCCGGCTCCGGAAGACGCCCGATCAACGCACCTCCAGGGAGTCCCCAGGCGGCGGGTGTCCCGTGGCTGGGACTGGGGATCCTGCTCGTCCTGGTGCTGATCCTCGGGGCCTTCATCGCGCACTTCTTCTTCGGCGTCGGATCCGACGACGGGGGCCCCGACCAGGTCGGCCAGGTCTCGCCGAGCGAGCTGACCGAGTCGGCCCGCGAGGCCCGCACCGGCGGGCGCTCCGGCGGCGCTCTCGGCTACCCGGCCGCCGCCACCCGCAACACGACCCGGATCAGCGGCAACGATCCGGTCGACATCTCGATCGCCGCCGCCTTCGCCGCCTACCCGACCTCCGGCCCGGGGGCCCCGCCGGCCGCGGTCACGATCGCCGACTCGAAGGACTGGCAGGCCGGGGTGGCCGCCGCGACCCTCGCGGCGAAGCCGGTCGGCGCCCCGATCCTGCTCGCCCCGTCCGGCAACCTCTCCGAGTCCGGGGGCGACGCACTCGCCCAGCTCAACCCGATCGGCTCCCCGACCACCGGCGAGAACAAGGTCTTCACCGTCGGCCGCGTCGCGCCGCCGCGCGGCTTCACGCCGAAGCGGATCACCGGCCCGGATCCGGCCACCCTCGCGGTCAACCTGGCGAAGGTCAAGGCCGAGCTGAACGGCGGCCCTCCCAACGCCTTCGTCGTGCTCAGCGACAGCGCCCCCGAGTACTCCGGGCCGGCCGCGGCCTGGCTCGTCCGGTCGGGTGACGTGGTCCTCTACACCGGCACCGACGAGGTTCCCCAGGTGACCCTCGACTACCTCAAGAAGAAGGCCAACGCCGAGGTCCCGGTGTTCGTCCTCGGTCCCCCGGACGTGGTCTCGGCGAAGGCCGTCAAGCAGCTCGGCAAGGTCGCCAAGTCGGTCGATCGGGTCGACGGCAAGGATCCGGTGAACGTGGCGCTGGAGCTGGTCAAGTTCTACTCGGACGGGTTCGGCTGGAACCTCAACACTCCGGGCCACGGCTACACCCTGGCGCGCTCGGACCGGCCGATGGACGCCGTCGCCGCGTCCGTGCTCTCGACCGTGGGCACCTGGCCGGCCCTGCTGCTGACCGATTCCGCCGACGAGCTCCCGAGCGTCGTCCACGAGTACCTGTTGGACGTGAAGCCGGGCTACGACACCGACCCGACGCTCGCCCTCTATAACCATGTGTGGATAATCGGCGACGAAACCCTGATCGACGTCAACCAGCAGGCACGGGTCGACGACGCCGCCGAGCTGGCTCCCGTCGAGACCTTGAACGAGAAGTGACCGGCGCAACCGAACGAGGCGAAGCGAATGAGCGAAACTGAACACATCGGAGTCCTTGACTCGGGCGAGGTCATCACCCCCGAGGCGATCCGCGAGCTGACCGCCGCGGTCACCCCGCATTTCTCCCTCCAGGTACGCAACCGGGTGAGCCGGCTGATCGCGCCCCTGGCCGCGGACGATCCGGCGCGGATCGAGGGCGAGCGCCAGATCCGCCGCCTGGAGGACCTCTCCCGGCACTCGGGGCAGCCCGCCGAGGCCCACTGAGGCACCTCCGGGACCGATGAAGGAGGTCGCGCCCGGAGTCTTGCGGTTGGGGCAGTTCCCCCGGCCGATGATCAACGTCTACCTGGCCGGTGACGTGCTGTTCGACGCCGGCACCACCTGGGACCGATTCCGGATCCCCCGTCAGCTCGGGGACCGGCCGCTGTCGCTGCTGGCCCTGACCCACGCCCACCCCGACCATCAGGGATTGGCGCGGGAGATCTGCCGGTCCCGCGACATCCCGCTCGCCTGCCACGCCGGCGACGTCGACGCGATGGAGGGCCGGGTGCCGATCTCCGGCGAGCAGGTGACCAACCCGCTGCTCCAGCTGATCCAGTCCTACTGGGAGGGACCGCCCCACCCCGTATCGCGGGTCCTCGAGCAGGGCGACGAGGTCGCCGGCTTCACGGTCCACCACACCCCCGGGCATTCCCGGGGGCACGTCGTCTACTTCCGGGAGTCGGACGGCGTGGCGATCTGCGGCGACGTGATCCGCAACCTCAACTACGCGACCGGGCTGACCGAGCTGGGCGAGCCGCCGGCGATGTTCACCTACGACCCGGCGGAGAACCGCCGTTCGATCCGCAAGCTCGCCGCCCTGGAACCCACCGTGCTGCTGCCGGGCCACGGCCCCGCCGTGACCGACATGGACCGGTTCCAGTCCTGGGTCGCCTCCCTGCCGACCGACTGACCGAACCCGGGACCCAGCGGCCTGGTACCCCCACTTGGTGTCGTGTCAGAGCCAGAACCGGGGGCACTTCGGGCCGAGAGCCCGAGTGCGGGGCCGGGGGCGTCCCCGCGGAGCTCCCGGGAAGCGGCCGCGGGGACGCCCGGTCCCGCGCCTAGCCGGCGTTCGGGCCGAAGACCTCGATGATCCTCTGGTTGTACTCGGTGATCTGCTCCAGGGGGATGAAGTAGGTCGGGGCGCCGGGGAAGATCGCGTCGCCCAGCGCCGCGACCTCCTCGACCTTGGCCCGGACCTGGTCCGGCGTGCCGACGGCGCAGTACGTCTCGACCATCTCGTCGGGGATCGCGGCGGCCACGCCGTCGATGTCTCCCCGGCGGAAGGCGGCCGCGGCATCGGCGGCGTTCTGGCCGAAGCCGTGCAGCTCGTAGAGCGGCATGTAGGTCTTGACCGTCGAGTAGAACGCCACGGTGCGGCGGGCGGCGTCCAGGCCCCGCTGGTAGTCGTCGTCGATCGCCACGCAGATGCTGGGCAGATAGGTCAATGCCGACCGGTCGCGGCCCGAGCGACTGAGCCCCTCCTCGAAGGCGGGGATGATCTCCTGCTCGATCCACCGGGCCGAGCAGAGGGGGTGGCCGATCAGCCCGTCGGCGACGTCGCCCGCCATCCGGGCCATCCCCTTCTGCACCGCCGCGGTGTAGATCGGGATCTCGGCCCGCACCGGCGGGGTCCCGCGGAACCAGCCCTTGACCTCCAGGTCGTAGTACTCGCCCTTGAAGGTCGCCGGCCGCACCTCGGCCGCGGCGGCGATGATCTCCCGCACCGCCTGGATCGTCTCCCGCAGATGGGTGGCGGGACGACCGTACTCGGCGTTGTGCCAGGTCTCGTTCAGGCGCTTGACCCCGGGTCCGAGGCCGAGTCGGAACCGGCCGCCGGAGATCTCGTCGATGTCCATCGCCGACATGGCCATCGTCATCGGGCTGCGGACGAATCCCCAGGCGATACCGGTGCCGACCCCGATCGAGCCGGTCTGCGTCGACAGATAGGTCGTCTGGGTGAAGGCGTTGCGGAACAGCTCGATCGCCCAGACCGACTCGAACCCGGCCGCCTCGGCCGAACGGGCCAGCTCGGCCATGTCGCCCGGTGTCGCCCCCATCGCCCCAATCGAAACCCGCTCCATCGCTGTCATGCGGGGCAGCGTACCCGCTGCGGTCCCGGTCCGGTCGGGTTTGCCGCGGCGCCTGTTTGCCGCTCATATCCCGGGGGTATTCGCAGCCAACTGGATCGTTCCACGAGGAGGGGATGTCGATGTCTCATTTGGGGATGGCGGATGCCGAGCGCGGCGACGGGCCGGACGGACGGCTTACGGGCATGGGCACGGCGGGCACGGCGGGAAGTTGGGCCTTGCGCCCGGCCTTGGCCTCGGTCGCGGCGATGCTGGTCGCGCTCGGGCTGCTCGCGGGCGCCGGCGTGGCGAAGGCCGACCCGGCCGCGTTCACCTTCGACTCCGGGGTGATCAACCTCGGTTCGAGCGGATCCATGTCCGGCGTCAAGATCATCAACCCGGACGCCTCGCCGCCGGACACGCCGGCGACCCTCCGCGGCGAGATCGACATCGGGACCGGCGACTTCACCGCGGCTCCCTCCGGCTTCTCCTTCCCCGAGAAGACGATCCCCAACGTCGCCGGTGAGGTCAGCGCGGTCGTGATCATCGCCGCCGGGGGGCCGATCACCGGCCAGTTCGACTCCGGGACCGGAGCCGGAACCATCGACCTGCCCGCGCAGGTCACGGTGAAGCTGATGCTCGGGTCGAGCCAACTGGGCGAGTGCTCGACGAGCCTCCCGCTCGGGCTGACGACCTCGGGCACGCTCACCGTCCCCGGGGGGACCCCGCCGACCTACGATGCCGCGCCGTTCGCGCCGCCCTCCCAGGAGGGCGCCTTCTACGCGGACTGGGCCAGCGTCCCGGACAGCGGCTCCGGGCTGTGCGACCAGGTGGACGCCGCGATCGGCGGCCCGGGAGCGATCTGGCTCTCCGGGACCGGCGGGATCGACGAGGGGATCAGCTCGACCTACGTCGGCGGTGAGGGCACCACCTTCGCGACCACCGACGGCGGCTGGACCGGCCACCCGGAGCAGACCGGCCTGTGCGCCGCGCTGCCCGGGGTCGCCTGCCCCAACCTGGCCGGCAGCTATCAGCCGTCCGGCGGGGCAGGCGGAGCCGGGGACGGCTTCCTCAGGACCACCTCACAGGGACTGCTGATCGTGGTCTCCGAGCTCGGTGGCAACTCGATGTTCCTCTGGGAGAGCCCGGCCTTCACCTACGACGGCGCCCAGGGCGAGCCCGCCGAGTCGGCGCGGTTCTCGCTGTCGCTCAACAACTCGATCAGCGACCTGCTGAGCCAGGCCACGGTCAGCTATCGCGTCGACCTGGTCAAGGTGTCGGACTCGTCGACGACCGAGCTGATCGGCAGCACCCCGGCCAGCGACACGGCGGGCGAGTGGCAGGCGGTGCCCGCGGTGAGCGTCGACCCGACCGGGCTGGCCATGGGCGAGCAGTACCGGTTCAGGATCACCTCGTCGGTCAGCGTGCCGCTCGCCGGGCTGATCCCGACGGGGACCATGGACTACGACGACGTGGCCCTGGTCGCGTCGCGGCCCTCCCCCACCGGGCCGACCGGACCCACCGGCCCGACCGGCCCGACGACCCCGACCGGCCCCACGGGCCCGACCAGCCCCACGGGGCCGACCGGCCCGACCGGGCCCACCGGTCCGACCAAGCCGGGCGGCAAGTCCACCAAGCCGACCAACAACGTCACCGCGATGTTCGACGGCAAGAGCCTGTACCTGCGGCTCAAGTGCCCGGCCCGGTTCAGGCCCCGCTGCCGCGGCACGGCCCAGGCGGTGACCCGCAAGTCGAAGAAGCGGCGGCTGGCCCGTCCGATGACCTCGCGGGTCAACGCCGCTCAGAAGGCCGCGCGCTGGAAGGTCGTGAAGCTGAAGGTGAAGCCGAAGTTCCGCGCCAAGGTCAAGCGGTTCGCGAAGCGTCCCGGCAAGAAGACCCTGGTGGTCCGGCAGATCGTCCGCGGCAAGAAGCTCCGCAAGAACAAGCGGCAGATGGTGTTCCACAGGTACCGCGTGCGGTCCGTGAGGTAACCGAGCCTCCCGCAGAGAGGAAAGAGCCCGCGGACCTTCGCCTGGAAGGTCCGCGGGCTTCTTTTTCGGATCCGGGAAGCGTCAGATGCGCTGGATCAGCGTGCCGGTGCCCATGCCGCCGCCGCAGCACATGGTGACCAGGCCGATCTCCTTGTCCTGACGCTCCAGCTCGTTGAGCAGGGTGGTCAGCAGGCGGCCGCCGGTGGAGCCGAGGGCGTGGCCGACCGCCATCGCGCCGCCGTTCACGTTCACCTTGTCCATGTCCGGGTTGAGCTCGCGCTGCCAGGCGAGCACGACCGAGGCGAAGGCCTCGTTGACCTCGAACAGGTCGATGTCGTCGAGAGCCATCGAGTTGCGCTCCAGGATCTTCTGGGTGCAGGGGATCGGGCCGGTCAGCATGATCACCGGGTCGACGCCGACGGTGGTCTGGTCGACGATCCGGGCGCGCGGCTTGAGGCCGAGCTCGTCCGCCTTCTCGCGGGTCATGAGCAGCAGCGCCGCAGCGCCGTCGGAGACCTGCGACGAGTTGCCGGCGGTCACCTTGCCGTCCTCCTTGAAGGCGGGCTTGAGACCGGACAGGGTCTCGACGGTGGTGCCGGGGCGGATGCCCTGGTCGGCCGTGTAGGTCTCGTCGCCGACCTTGAACGGCAGGATCTCGTTCTCGAAGCGGCCTTCCTCGGTCGCCTGCTGGGCGCGGGCGTGGGAGATCACGGCGAGCTCGTCCAGTTCGGTGCGGGAGATGTCCCACTTGTCGGCGATCATCTCAGCGGAGATTCCCTGGTTGACCAGGTCGTACTGCTCGAGCAGCTCGGGCGAGTAGCCGAAGCCGTAGTCCTTCATCACGTTGGCCGCGTCGCCGAAGCCGATGTGGCTCATCTGCTCGACGCCGCCGCCGACCATGACGTCGTGGACGCCGGCCGCGATCATCGCCGCCGCGTAGTTGACCGACTGCTGCGCGGAGCCGCACTGGCGGTCGATCGTGGTGGCCGGGGTCTCGATCGGGAAGCCCGCCTCGAGCCAGGCGTTGCGGCCGATGTTCATCGACTGCGTGCCGAACTGCTGAACGCAGCCGGCGACGACGTCCTCGACCAGGGCCGGGTCGATGCCAGACTTCTCGATCAGCCCCTTGTAGGCGTGCGCCAGGAGGTTGGAGGCGTGGAGGTCCTTGTAGTAGCCCTTCTCCTTGTGTCCGCGGCCGACCGGGGTCCGGACCGCCTCGACGATGACGACTTCGCGCCCGCCAAACTTGCTCATTGAAAGCCTTTCGTCAGAATTGAGGATGGATGCCCGCGATCAGCGGAAAAGTCCTCCCTGGATCGTAGCTGATTGACTCGTCAGTCAATCCAGTTTCCCCCCACCCACTTCGACCGAAAGTCACAGTCTTGAGCGCCAATCCTTACCCACTCGTCGCGATCGCGGGCAACGGGGCGATCGCCACCGGGCTCGCCGCGCTCGCCTCCCGTGAATCCGAAGTCCGGCTGCTGGTTCGCAGCGAAGCGTCCGCCGCACGGGCCAGCGCCTCCCTCGACCGTACCTCGCCCCGGGTCGAGGGCTCGGACCGAGGACGCATCGCCGTGGTCACCGAGATCGAAGAGCTGGCCGGCGCCGACCTGGTGATCGAGGCGGTGATCGAGGACATGGCCATCAAGGGCGAGCTGCTGAAGCGGATCGGGGCGATCACCTCCGCCGACCTGGGGACAACCACCTCCTCCCTCTCCGTCACCGAGCTGGCCCGCCGGTCCGGGCATCCCGACCGGCTGTTCGGCCTGCACGTCTTCAATCCGGTGCCGGTGATGAAGCTGGTCGAGCTCTGCCTGCCGGAGACCCTGACCGCCGGGGTCGGGGAACGGGCGCGATCCTGGTGCGAGCACCTGGGCAAGACCCCGATCGAGGTCGAGGACACCCCGGGGTTCGCGGTCAACCGGCTGCTCTTCCCCTACCTGTTCGACGCGGTCCGATATCAGGAGCGGACCGGCATGGAGTCGCAGGACGTCGACACCTGCATGACCCTCGGGGTGGCCCACCCGATGGGGCCGCTGGCGCTGCTCGACCTGGTCGGGCTGGACGTCGCGATCGCGATCGGCGAGGCCCTGCACGGCGAGTCGGGCAACCGCGAGCACCTGGCCCCGGAGACCGTCACGGCGCTGGTCGCGGCCGGTCACCTCGGCCGGAAGACCGGCCGCGGCTTCTACGAGTACGCCTGATCCCGCCAGGCGCCAGGCGCCCGCAGAGCAACCGTGGGGCCCCGCTCAGCGCGGGATGCGGTCGATCTCGGCGGCCAGCTCGAAGTCGGAGCCGGTGAGCCCGCCCTCGGAGTGGGTCGTGATCGTGACGGTCACCTTGTCCCAGGAGATCGCGACGTCCGGGTGGTGCCCCATCCGCTCGGCCGGGGCGACCATCGCGTCGACGAACCGGACCGAGCCGACGAAGCCTTCGAGGCCGAACTCCCGTTCGATCGCCTCTCCCCGCCGGGACCAGCCGGGGAGATCCGCGAGCCGCGATTCGATCTCTCCGTCGTCCAGCAGGGCCATGCCGATCACCCTACCCCGCAACGGGCATACTCAACCGGTATGCGGATCGCCAGCCTCGTCCCCTCCTCGACCGAGATGCTGTTCGCCCTGGGCCTCGGTGACCAGGTCGTCGCCGTCACCCATGAGTGCGACTTCCCGCCCGAGGCCGCTCGGCTGCCCCACCTCAGCGAGACCGTGATCCCGCCGGGCCTCTCGCCCGCGGAGATCGACGCCGAGGTCAAGCGGATCACCCGCGAGGGCGACCCGCTCTACCGGCTGAGGGCCGAGGTCCTGGAGGCGGTCCGGCCGGACCTGATCGTCGCCCAGGACGTCTGCGCCGTGTGCGCGGTCTCCTACGACGACGTGCTCTCGACCGCGGCCCGTCTGCCCGGCAGCCCGCGGGTACTGAGGCAGGACCCGACCTCCCTGGACGAGGTCCTGGGCAACGCGGTCGAAGTGGCGGACGCCGCCGGCGAGCCGGCGGCCGGGGCCCGGCTCCGGGAGTCGCTCGAAGCCAGGCTGGACGCGGTCCGGGCCGCCACCGCCGCCGCGGACCGCTCGACCGTGCTCGCGCTGGAATGGCTCGACCCGCCCTTCACCGGCGGCCACTGGGTCCCGGAGATGATCGCGGCGGCCGGCGGGGTCGACCTGATCGGCCGGCCCGGCGTGAAGTCGGCCGAGTGCGGCTGGGACGACCTTCGCGGCCTCGAACCGGACCTCGCCGTCGTCATGCCCTGCGGCTACCGGGCCGAGGCCGCCCACGGCCAGGCTCTCGAGTACCTGGGTGAGATCGAGTCGACCGGCGCCCGGCGGATCGTCGCGGTCGACGCCGCCGCGTCCTTCTCCCGCCCCGGACCCCGCCTGATCGACGGGATCGAGCTGCTGGGCCACCTGCTGCACCCGGATCGCGTACCGCGTCCCGCGGGACTCGACTCGATCGAGGTCAGCCCCGACTGACGGTCGCCACCGGGCCGCGCTCGCCCGCGTCGGGCCGCGTCCCCCGCGTCGGCCACGTCCGCCCCGTCCCGCCGCACTCGTCCCCTTCCCGCCTGCCCGATCGCCGTCACGGCATCGAGGCGAACCGTGCGCGGAAACGCTCACCCGCGGGAGCTCCCGCGCACCCTGTGGCGGGCGACGTCAGAAGGGGAGGCCGAGCGCGCCCAGGTACATGCGGACGCCGACCATCGGCTCGGAGACCGAGATCGCCCCGATCACCGCGATCGCCCCGATCAGGATCATGCCGCCGTACTCGATTGCCTTGGCGCTCGCTCCGAGCTGGCCGCGCTCGCCCGCGATCACGAGGAGCCCACAGAGCAGGCCGGCGGCCAGTCCGCCGAGATGCCCGCCGATGCTGATCCCGCTGATGGTGAAGGTGAGCAGGAGGTTGATCCCCAGGATCAGCCCGATCTGGTTGGCGATGTGACCGAGGCCGCGCCCGCGGGCGATGACGAAGGTCGCCCCGAAGATCCCGAAGACGGCGCCGGAGGCACCGACGGTGACCGCCGTGTTGTCGGTCAGCAGGATCGCCCCGAAGGAGCCGGCCAGGAGCGAGGCGAAGTAGATCAGCACGAACCGCACGGTGCCGATCGACGGTTCGAGCACCCGGCCGAGGAACCACAGCGCCACCATGTTGAAGCCGAGGTGCATCAGGCCCGCGTGCAGGAAGCCGCTGGTCACGAGTCGGTACCACTCGCCGTCGGCCACGGCCCCACCGACCAGGCCGAAGTCGCCGATCAAGGGCGAGCTGGCGGAGCCCAGGCCGCCGGAGCCGCTGCCGAGCTCGGCGATGAAGGCGACCACCGAGAGCGCGATCAGGATCACCGTCGCCGGGGCATCGCCGAGCTGGCCGCCCGCGGCCGCGGTCGGGCCGTGCGTGACCCGGGTGCGCTCGGTCGCGCACTCGGGGCACCGCATGCCGACCGGGGTCGGGGTCATGCAGTCAGGGCAGATCGGACGCCCGCAGCTCGAGCACGAGACCGCGGTTTCGACGTTGGGATGGCGATAACAGGTGGTCAAGGGCGCCTAGCCTAGTCGAGCGGGGCGACGGGGCGCAGCGCGTCGGTCCGGTCCGATCGGAAGAATGGCCGCGTGGAGAGAATCGCCTACCCCCGCCTCTTTTCGACCTTGGCCGGGCTGCTGCTCGTGCTGCTCGGCCTGTTCGGCTTCCTGGCCTCCTCGGAGTTCCGCAACCCGGAGCTGACCTCCGACCTGCTCGGTTTCTACCCGGTGAACGGTTGGGCGAACTCGTTCCACCTGATCGCGGGGCTCCTCGCTCTCGGGCTGGCCCGCCCGCTGCCGCGCCTGTGCGCGTTGCTGGCCGGGGTCGCCTTCACCGCGCTCGGTCTGTGGGGGATCCTCGCGCCGAACGGCGAGCTGCTGCTCGGCTGGCTGCCGGCGACCCGGTCGGTGAACCTCGTCAACCTGGCGATCGGCCTGTCCGGCCTGCTCACGCTGCTGGCTTCGCGGTGGGACCGGATCGGCGCGGCGCTCTCGGCGTGGGTCGAGCGGATCCGGCGGAGCCGTGAGCGTCGGGCCAGGCGCCGGCGGGAGAAGAAGCTCCGCAAGCGCCGTCGGCCGCAAGCGAAGAAACGAGCCTCGGCGTCGGGCAAGAAAGCCTCTGTGCGGAACGCGGGCACCGACCGTCGGGACCACCGACGGGGCGGGCGTCCGGCCGGTTCCGGCAGCGGCC
This sequence comes from Conexibacter woesei, assembly GCA_040393665.1. Taxonomy (GTDB): domain Bacteria; phylum Actinomycetota; class Thermoleophilia; order Solirubrobacterales; family 70-9; genus 67-14. The sequence continues at coordinate 3,118 of JBEBTS010000041.1, read as the reverse complement.
CTACCGCTTCAGGCGGGAGCGACGGCGAAAGCCGACCAGGACCAAAGCGCCCGTAGCGACCCCGCCCGCCGCGATCGCGGCGACCGGGCGGATCCAGTTGCGAGGATCCCGCAGCGACTCCAGCTCGCTCTCGCTGAGCTCGTCGGCCCACCCGGACAGCTCCGTGGCGGCCGCCTCCGAGATCGCGGTGAAGGTGTCGTGGAGCTGATCCGAGAGCCGTCGCGGCGGATCGACCGGACGGAGCGCGTCGGCGAGCAGGTCTTCGAGTCGGATCTCGTCGCTACTCATCGTCTTCCTTCTCCGCACCCGGTATCCCGTCGCCGAACTCGCCGGAAGCCTCCAGCCGCTCCTGCAGCTGCTTGATCGCCCGATGGATCAGCACCTTGGTGGCACCGTCGGACTTGCCCATCGCGCGGGCGATCTCCCGGTTGTCCATCCCGAGCGAGAACCGCATGACCAGCGCCTCCCGCCGGTCGTCCGGCAGCTCCTGGAGGTGTTCGATCACGGCCCGCAGCTCGGCCCGGCCCTCGACCAGGTCCTCGGTCGAGTGCTTCGCCGAGGGCGGCTCCACGCTGTCGAGCGGGGTCTGGGGCCGCCTCGACCGGTCGCGGTAATAGTTCGACGCGAGGTTGTGCGCGATCCGGATCAGCCAGGGACGGAGCGGCCGTCCGTCCGACTCGCGCCGGGCCCGCGGGAAGTGCCGCCAGGCCTGGAGGAAGGTCTGCTCGGTGAGGTCCTCGGCGTCGTGGTGGTTGCCGATCCGGTAGTACGAGTAGGAGTAGACATCCCGCAGGTGGTCGCGGTACAGCTGCTCGAAATCCCGTTCGATCTCGGCCCTGGACTCGCCCGGGAGGAGTTTCGGCTCGGGCTCGCTCACCGGTCCACCCTACCCGCAAACCGGGTCGAGGCCCCGGCCCGGAGCCCTGTCCCGACAGGTGGGCGGACGGCCGGATCATGCCGCCCTGCGGGAGTGGCCGACCCTTCTCAGCGCGGCGACCCATTCGTCGGAGTTGATCTTTCCGGTCACGAGGTCAGACAGCCCCCCGAGCGCCTCCGCCTGGCAGCCGGCGGCGGCCACCGTCTCGGCGATCTTCGGCACCGAGTCCAGGGACTCCGACGCCTGCCCGATCAGGGCGGGGATCTGCTCCGGCCTGGTGCCTCGCCCGAGCAGCTCGCCGGCCCGCCGGTTACGGCTGCCGGTCGCCATGACCGTGGCGAGGAGGTCCCCCACCCCGGCCAGGCCGTTGAAGGTCTCCAGGTTCGCGCCGCGCATCACCGCGTAGTCGACGCACTCGTCCCAGACGCTGGCGGCGGCGATCCCGGCGGCGTTGAGCCCGTGCGGCTCGGCCGCGGCCGCGGCGAGCACCGCGGCGTTCTTGGCGGCGCCGGCCATCTCCACCCCGATCACGTCCCCGGACCGCTCGCAGACCAGGCCGGCCCGGTCGAAGACGTCGCCGAGCTGTGCCCGGAGGTCGTCGTCGGTGCTGCCGAGGACGAGCGCGGCCGAGCCCGACACCGCTTCCCGGGCGTGGGCGGGGCCGCCCAGGCAGGAGACGCCACGGGCGCGGACCCGCTCACCCACGTACTCGGAGGGCAGCTGCCCCTTCGGCGCGACCAGGCCCTTCGCCAACAGCAGGATCCCGGCCCGCCGACCGACCCGGTCGGCGACCGACCCGACCGCCTGAGGATAGGCGGCGGAGGGCACCGCGAGGCAGAGCAGGTCGACCCCGCCCAGCTCGATGTCGGAGGAGGTCTTGACCTCGATCCCGTCCGGCAGCCTCACCCCGGGCAGGTACTTCTCGTTCTCACGGTCGAAGGCCATCCGCTCGGCCTGCTCCGCGGTCCGGGTCCCGAGCTGGACCTCGAGCCCGCCACGGGCGAGCAGGACGGCGACCGCGGTTCCCCAGGAGCCGGCGCCGATCACCGCGGCGCGGCGCATCGGCGGGAGCCCCCCGATGTCCTCCCACTGGAGCTCGACGTTCGGCCAGATCCGCGACACCACGGTCGAGGCGAGCGCGGAGGAAGGGGTCTCGGACTGCGGGAACGACATCGGCCGTCCCATCCGGATCTTGACCTTGCGGGGGCGGATGCGGAGGCCGCGTCGCACGTTCTCCGAGCCGCTGACCGCGACCGGCAGGACCTGGGCCCCGGTGCGCAGGGCAAGGCGGCCGACGCCCCGCTTGGGCCGGCCGAGCGAGCCTTTCCGGATCCTGGTGCCCTCGGGGAAGATGCAGACTGATCCGCCCCGCAGCAGGACCATCTCGGCGGTCTCGATCGCCATCTCGTCCGCCTCGCCGCGACGGATCGGGAACGCACCGAGCCGGCAGAGCAGGAATCCCTGCCACCGCTTCTCGAACAGCTCGACCTTGGCCACGTAGTTCATCGGCTTGGACCAGGGCAGGCAGGCCCCGATCACGAACGGGTCGAGGAAGCTGCGATGGTTCGCCGCCACCAGCACTGCTCCCTTGATGCGCGAGTTCTTGCGGCCCTGCCGGTCGAGCCGGAACCAGATCAGGAAGAACGGGACCAGGATGGCGCGGGCCACGAAATAGAGCCCACGGTTGACGCCGTGGCGCCGGGTGTACTCGTGGTAGGCGACAAACTGTTCTTCGGTCACAAGGGTTCCCTACACAGACCGAGCCGACGCGTTACACGAGCATCGGAATTCGTCCGGAGACCCCCGAACGCCCGCCTCCGGAATCGAACCGGAACCTGGTTTCCCAAGTCGTCCGCGGTTGGACCGCTCGAATCCGCGGTTGGACCGCTCGAATCCTCGTCGTCGTGCCAGACCCGCAGTATCCTTCTCGGTCTTGCGACAGGGAGGCAACTCAAAGAGATGGCTTGCTCCGGTGGTCGGCGGCCTCACCTTGCTCGCCGTCGCCGCCTTCGTGGCCTTGCCACTCAAACGCTGGCTCGTTTTCCCGAACGGCCACATGTACGGCCACTCGATCGCACGGGTCTACGCCGAGCAGCACGAGGGCATGGGAGAAGGCACCGGGGGCTGCGAACAGACCGACGGCGACAACCGATGGGACTGCTGGATCGAGACGGATCCCGGGTCCGGCCCCGGAGCAGGTCTGGTGCTCTGGACGACGGATGGCCATTGCTGGAAAGCGCG
>JBEBTS010000040.1:0-14567 GCA_040393665.1 Conexibacter woesei | reverse complement strand
CGGGGCAACCCGACGATCGAGGTCGAGGTCACCCTCGAGAACAACTACACCGGCCGTGCCGCGGTTCCCTCCGGCGCCTCCACCGGTGAGTTCGAGGCGGTCGAGCTCCGCGACGGCGGCTCGGCCTACCTCGGCAAGGGCGTGACCCAGGCGGTCGCGAACGTCAACGGCGAGATCCGCGAGGCCCTGCTCGGCTTCGACGTGACCGACCAGGCCGGACTCGACAAGCTGATGATCGAGCTCGACGGCACCCCGAACAAGGGCCGCCTCGGCGCCAACGCCATCCTCGGCGTCTCGCTCGCCGCCGCCCGCGCCGCCGCGCTGATGGAGAACCGGCCGCTCTACAGCTACCTCGCCGACATCTACGGCGAGTCCGATCCGTCGCTGCTGCCGGTCCCGATGATGAACGTCCTCAACGGCGGCGCCCACGCCGACAACTCGGTCGACTTCCAGGAGTTCATGGTCATGCCGGCCGGGGCCGCGACCTTCTCCGAGTGCCTGCGGGTCGGGACCGAGGTCTTCCACTCGCTGAAGAAGATCCTCTCCGGCCACGGCCTGGCCACCGCGGTCGGCGACGAGGGCGGCTTCGCCCCCAACCTGGCTTCGAACGAGGCGGCGCTCGAGATCCTGATCGAAGGGATCGAGGCGGCCGGCTACGCGCCGGGCAAGGACGTATTCATCGCGCTCGACCCGGCCACCAGCGAGATCTACTCGAATGAGGGTGGGGGTGTCTACCGGCTGGAGCACGAGGACCGCTCGCTCAGCCCGGACGAGATGGCCGCCTACTGGCAGTCCGCGGCCGAGCGCTTTCCGATCGTCTCGATCGAGGACGGCATGGACGAGGAGGACTGGGACGGCTGGAAGCTCCTCACGGAGCGTCTCGGCGACCGGGTCCAGCTGGTCGGCGACGACCTCTTCGTGACCAACCCGGAGCGGCTGAAGCGCGGCATCGAGGCCGGCGTGGGCAACTCGATCCTGGTCAAGGTCAATCAGATCGGCACCCTGACGGAGACCCTCGAGGCGATCCGGATGGCCCGTGAGGCCGGTTACACCGCCGTGATCTCGCATCGTTCCGGCGAGACCGAGGACACCACGATCGCCGATCTCGCCGTCGCCACCGGCGCCGGCCAGATCAAGACCGGCGCGCCCTCGCGCTCCGACCGCGTCGCCAAGTACAACCGGCTGCTCCGGATCGAGGAGGAGCTGGGAGATTCCGCCCGGTTCGGCGGCGTCTCGGTGCTCAACGCGACCACTTGAAGGAGTTGACCGTCCGGCCGAGAAGGGTCGGACGTGTCAGTACGTGCTCATGCAGACGCAGGTCGCCGTCCTCCGCGGCGGCGACCGGCCCCACGCCGGAACGCGGGAGCGCCGGGGGCAGGCCGGATCAAGTGGGATCGGCTCGGCCGCATCCTGTTCGTCTCGGTGCTCGCCCTGCTGGCGGTGCTGGCGATCAAGCCGGCGGTCAACGCCTTCCACAACTACCGCCTGGTCGGACAGACCAAGGAACGGCTCTATGCCGCCCAGGAGGAGAACTACCGCCTGCAGCGCCAGGTGAAGCACGTGCGAGGCGAGGCCGTCCTGCGCCGGGAGGCCCGGCGGCAGGGCATGATCGACTCGGGCGAGCAGGCCTGGGTGGTCAACGGCATCAAGCGCTGAGGGACGGATCGGCGGTCCGGCCGTGACCCTCCCCGAATACGTCCTCGGAACCCTGCTGGTCCTGCTGTTGGCCGGTTCGGCCGGGTACGTCGCCTTTCGGCTGCGGAGCCGGCTCCTGCCCGGGTGGACCGGCGCTCCGGCCCGTCTGGTCGAGGCCGTGGTCGCGATCGGGTCGATCACCGTGGTCGCCGAGCTGCTCGGCCTCTTCGGCCTGATCCGCCCCTGGGCCCTGGTCCCCGCCTTCCTCGCCCTCACCCTCGCCGCCCGGATCTGGCTGCCCCCATCACCACGCCCCGACGACCCCAACCCGCATCGCCGAAGCGCTGCCAGTAGTGCTTCCGGCATGGGGGAGGGGAGCTCTGTGCTCCCGGACGACGACGAGTTCGAGGACCGCCACTCGGTGCCGCCCGCGCCGCCGGTCCCGGCCTCCGCCGTGGTCATCGCGCTCGGGGTCGCCTTCCTCCTGGTGGCGCAGTGGGCCGCCTTCGTCGCGCAGAACCTCGACACCGGGATCACCAACTTCGACTCCGTCTGGTACCACCTGCCGTTCGCCGCCGAGATCGCGCGCACCGGGTCGGTCACCTTCTTCCACCACACCGAGACCGTCTTCACCAACTGGTTCTACCCCCAGAACTCGGAGCTGGTCCAGGGGGTGGCGATGGCGGTCACCGGCCGGGACTTCGTCTCGATCTTCCTCAACCTCGGGTGGCTCGGCCTGGCCCTGCTCGGCGGGTGGTGCGTCGGCCGCCCGTACGGCCGCCCCCACCTGACCGTGATCGGGGTCGCGATAGTGCTCGCCACCCACACGCTGGTCGTGCGTGAGCCCGGAACCGGCAAGAACGACATCGTCGCGATCGCCCTCTGCCTGGCGGCCGTCGCGATCCTGCTCAACCGCAGCTCCGCCCAGAAGAGCGGCTTCGGGTGGGTCAGCCCCGGCTGGGCGGTTGCCGCCGGCGGACTGGCGGCCGGGTTGGCGGCCGGGACCAAGGTGACGGCCCTGGCACCGGTGGCGATGATCACCGGGGCCGTCCTGGTGGCGACGGTCGCCGGGAAGCGAGTGCGGATGGCCGCGGTCTGGTTCGCCGCCGTGTTCGTCGGGGGCGGCTGGTGGTACCTGCGCAACCTGTTCGCGACCGGCAACCCGCTGCCCCAGGTGGATCGGATCGGCCCGATCGGGCTGCCCGGGCCGGAACGGCTCCAGGAGGGACGCCCCGACTTCTCGGTGATCCACTACGTCACCGACACCGGGATCTGGCGCGACTACTTCCTGCCCGGGCTGGAGCAGGGCTTCGGACGGCTCTGGCCGGTCCTGATCGCGATCTCGCTGGCCGGGGTGGTGGCACTCGCGCTCCGCGGCCCCGGGAGGCTCACGCGGGCCCACGGCGCGGCCGCCCTGCTGGCCGTCTGCGCGTACCTGATCACCCCGCTCGGGGCGGCGGGGCCGGAGGGGCATCCGACCGCCTTCGCGATCAACCTCCGCTTCCTCACCCCGGCGTTGGCGATGGCGATCGTGCTGGTCCCGCTGCTGCCCTGGTTCGACCGCGGGCGGAAGCCCCGGCTGGTCCTGGGCGCGGTGCTCGTCCTGCTCTTCCTCGTGACCTGGGCCGATCACCCGCTGACCTCGACCTCCGGCGCCGCCTTCGGGATCCTCGTGGCGATCCTGGTCGTGGCGCTCCCCGGGGCGGCTTGGCTGCTGCGGGACCGGGCCGGGTTCCTCTCCCGCGGGCCCGCCCGGCTCGGGCCGCCGGCCCTCGCCGCCCTGGGGGCCGGCGCCCTGCTGATCCTCGCCGGCTGGCCGCTCTCACAGGGGTACTTCGACAACCGGTACCGCGAGTTCGAGCCCGAGGCCGGCCTGGCCCAGGCCTACGACTGGGCCAAGGACACGTCCGACGCGCGCATCGGCCTGGCCGGGACGACCGCCGGCTTCAAGCAGTTCGGCTTCTACGGTCCGGACCTCTCCAACCGGGTGATCTACATCGGCCGGGACGCACCGGCCGGCGGGTTCGACGCGATCGGACGGTGCGAGGAGTTCGTCGACGCGGTGAACGCCGCCTCGCTCGACTACCTGGTCGTCTCGCCGTATCTCAACTTCCTCGACTACGATCACCCCGAGCCTTCACCGGAGCGGCGATGGGTCGGGGGAGACCCGGAGCTCTCCCCGGTCGTGACCGGCGGTCCGGTGGAGGTGTGGAAGGTGGACGGAAACCTCGATCCGTCCCGCTGCGACCGTCTCGGGCCGCAGGCGGACTACATCCCCGGACGAAAGCGACGACAGTGAGCTACCCCCTCGAGAACGCCCTCTTCCAGTGGGAGGCCGGCATCGACCTCCTGCGTGAGCTGGAGCGCGCCGGCACGCTGCGCGGGGACGAGGTGACCCGCCCGGTCCGGGAGGAGCTCCGGCGGCGCCTCGGCGCCACCTTCTCGGCCGCCGACCTCGCGGAGCTGTACGGCGCCGGGACCGACTGGGTCCTGCAGCTGCCCGGGGTCGACCCCGGGCAGTCGGATCTTCAGGATCTGGTCGATGCCGCGTTCTGGCTGCATCTCCAGAACGCGAGCGACTTCGCCGGCGGGCGCCGGGTCGAAGTCGAGTAGGAAGCGGCTCTAGTCGGAGGAGTCGGTGCTGCCGGCGCGCCGGATCACGATCTGATCCTGCTCGACGGTGACCGTGACCTCACGCTCGTCGGCCCAGAACTCGGTGTAGGCCTCGATGTCCTGGATGGCCGGATCGAGCCACAGGCCGAAGCCCTCTTCACCGTGGTCGAAGGTGCCTTCGAGCTGGTTGCGACGACCTCGACGGCGACGACGGCTGCGGCGGCGACGAGGGCGTCCCTCGGCTTCGCTGCCGTCGCTCTCGGTGTCGTCGCCTTCATCGTCATCGGAGTCGGAGTCGCCCTGCTCGGCGCGCGCAGCGGCGGCGGCCGCCTCTTCGGCCTCGGCCTTGGCCTTGGCTTCTTCCTCCGCGGCGGCGGCAGCTTCGATCTCGGCTTCGATCTCGTCGCGGAGATCGACTTCCGAGGTGCTGTCCGAAGCACCGTCCGGGGAGAGGTCGTGCTGTCGCCGGAACTCGCGGAGTTCCGAGGCGCTGACCTCGAGCTGGTGGGCGATCCAAGCATCTGTGCGGCCCTGATGGACCCAGATGCGGATCTGATTGAGCTGGGGGCGTAGTGATCGACGTGACATAGCGGTCACCGAGTCTATTCGACTGTCCGCGGAGACTGCGGGCCGGGTGCCGCGGTCGCGCCGGTCTTTATGGTGTGCCCCGTCGTTGCAGACCGGTATCGTACGACAGGTCGATACCAATAATTAGGTATCGCTGCAAGCAAGCCCCACATTCGAACGGAGTCCCATGCTGGTCCTCACCCGCAAGAAAGAGCAGAGCATCATCATCGGAGACAACGTCGAGATCATGGTTCTCGGTGTCTCCGGTGACAAGGTGCGGCTGGGCATCACCGCGCCCCGCGAAGTAGAAGTGTTCCGCAAGGAAGTGATCGCTGAGCGAGGAGCGGCTGCGCCCGAGCAGTCCTGACGGGATCGGTCCCGGGCGGTGGGGAGCTCCCGGAGACCTCCTATCGGCATTGGTCCGGATTCGCGGGGTCGTCCCCGTCGGGATCAGGACATGAAGAACGCCAGTGCCTCGAACATCGCGATGGTCACGACGACCACGGTGACGGTGAGGCACACGGCCAGCACGCTGAAGCGCACCTTGCCCTGCTGTTGACTGCGTGAGACGCGACGGGCCCGGGACCGGTTGACGGCCCGGGAGCGAAGCTGCTCGCGGCGACGTTGCTCGAGCACCTTCTGCTGCTCGAAGGCACTCTCAAACTGGTTGATGCTCTGACGCATTCTCATAGGAAGTGGCCTCTTCGCTCGGGCTCGGTCGCGACTTCACCCTGGCGTCATGTCTGTGGCGGATCCCAAACCCCGGGTCGCCTCCATGAACGGGCCGTCCCTGACCGTATCAGAGTCGGCGCGGCCATCTGCGCATTCCCGCGAATGTGTGACCGAAGACACACTAAGTTCCCGGTCCGAGCGTGATTCCCCCCCGGTGGGCGGGGCTCGGCGGGTCAGCAGGCGGACCAGAGGCCGCGTCCGGCCTTCCGGGCATCGGCCTCGATCCGGGAGAGCTCGCCGGCCCGCGAGGTGTTCGGGCTGACCCTCAGGGTGGTGCCGTACCCGCGCCGCAGGATCTCGGCGTTGAGCAGGTCGCCGCCGACGTAGACGTAGGCGAGCAGCCGGCCGTAATGGTCGCGCTTCTCCCGGTCGAAGACGAGCCGCACCGAGCGGCCCTCGATCCGACTGGCGTTGAACCGCTTGGACTCCTCGCCGAAGCACTCGACCGGGCTGTTCGGCTTGACCGACTCCGGCGTGTCGATGCCGATGTACCGGACGTACTCGGAGCGGCCGCCGTAGAAGACCTTGGCGGTGTCGCCGTCGACCACCCGGTCGACCTTCACCGTGGCTGAGCCCCCGGTGGGCTCACGGTCGGTCCGGGCGCTCTCCGAGTCGTCTCGGGATGCGTACCAGCCGATCGCCAGCGCGACGATCAGCAAAAGCAGCCCGGCCGGGCTGCGGGGGAGCCGGCGGGGCAACCGCGGACTCACCCGACAACCCGGCCGGGGTGATGCAGGCTGTTGGTCAAGCGTCCGCTACGGGGTGCGCTTGACGTTGGCGAGCAGGGTCTCCTTGATCTGAGCGATGATCTCCAGAGCCTCGTTCCACTCCCGCTGCCACACGTTGCGGCCGAAGATCACGCCGGAGCCGCCCGCGTCCATCACCGACTTGGTGTGGCCGAGCACGGTGGCGTCGTCGGTCTTCGAGCCGCCCGAGAGCACGACCAGCGAACGGCCGGCCGACTCGACGCACTGACGCATCGCCTCTTCGGCGGTGACGTCGAACTCGTTGTACGGGGCCTGGGTGGCCTTGTCCTTCTCGGCGTCGATCTTCGGGTAGTTCAGCTTGACGACGTCCGCGCCCATCTCCATGGCGAGGCGGGCGGCGTAGTCGATCGCGTAGAAGGAGTTGGCGCCGCCCTTGGCGTCGATCGCCGAGCCGCGCGGGTAGGACCAGACGACCAGCGGCATGCCGAACCGGTCGCAGTCCTGACGGACCTGGCGCAGCTGGGCGAGGTCCTCGTCCTGGCGGGGCGAGCCGACGTAGAGCGTGTAGCCGATCGCGTCCGCGCCGAGCCGGACCGCGTCCTCGACCGTGGCGTTGCAGGCGGAGAAGGCGTTGTCGGAGGACGGGATGTCGGTCTTGCCGTTGACCTTGAGGATCAGCGGCACCGAGCCGGCGTAGTCCGGGTAGTACTTCTCGGCCATGCCGATCTGGCAGGCGAGAGCGGAGTAACCGGCCTCAGCCGCGAGCTTGAACTGGTACTCCGGGTCCTTCGAGGCCGGGTTCGGGAAGAAGTCCCGCGGACCATGCTCGATCCCCTGGTCGATCGGCAGCAGCATCAGGGTGCCATTTCCCGGGCCGAACTCGAAGAGCAGACGGTGAAGTCGGGCGCGCTTGCCCGGAGGCAGGGTCGCGAGCAGAGACTTCTGTTCGGACTGGGTGCTGGCTTCCATAGTGCTTCTCGATCCTCCTGGGAGACGTTGACGTATCCCCCAGTATGGCAGTGCTGGAGCGGTTCCGGAGCCCCGGCGCGGCATGGGGACGGCGGCGCGGCCCCGGGGGGATATCCTCGGAGCAGGAACCGATGAGTGAGACCGAGCTGAGCGTTGTCTGCAAGTCCTGTGGGGCGGAAGTCAGTCCGTACGTCACGGAGTGCCCGTACTGCGGCGCGCGAGTGCGCAAACGCGCTCCGGACCTGGAGCGGCGCGACGGCGGCTTCGAGGCCAAGCAGTCCCGCCGCGAGCGTCGTCGGCTGAAGAAGCAGAGGGAGCGGAATCAGCGGCAGGCCGCCGGTGGGCTGCGTGAGATCCGGTCGGCCGCCGCCGTCGGCCAGCGGCCCTGGGCCACCCTGGCGGTCGTGCTCGCCCCGGCCGTCGCGATGCTGGTGCGAATCGCGATCGGCAGCGACGTGGTCGATCTCGGGGCGGTGGTCGTGCCCCTCGGCGACGCGTGGTGGCGGTTCCTCGCGGCCCCCCTCGTCTACGACTCGGTCGGCTACCTGTTCGTGGTCGGCCTCGCGCTTGCGATCTTCGGCCCCGGCACCGAGCGCCGCCTCGGGACGGTGGCGACGGTGCTGCTGTTCATCGCCTGCGGCTCGCTGGGCATCCTGGCCGCCTTCGGGATCGAGAACGCCCAGGGTGACCTGGCGGTGATCGCCGGCGGCAACGGGATCGCGCTGGGTGCGATCGCGGCGTGGTACTTCACGGCCCGGCCGGCGGCCCGGGCGAGCGGCGAGTCGCTCGACGCGATCGGCGTCTCGGTCGCGGCGGCGGTCGTGCTCCTCCTGCCCGCGGTCGTCGACGGGGCGAACCCGTGGGCCGGCCTCGTCGGCGGCCTGGTCGGCGCCCTCGCCGGCATCGCCGCCGCCCGCGCCGGCAGGTAGTCCGGCCGCCGAGGCCGCTTCGTTAGGCTGCGGCCGTGGCAGATCGGCAGTGGTCCAAAGAGGAGCTGGAAGCGGCGGTCGAGCGGCTGAGCGACCCTGAGCGGTTCCGGCAGGCGGAGCGGGTCGTGGCCGAAGCGGCCCCCGGCCTGCACGGGGTGATGGTGAACGCGCTCGGCGACGGCGGCTGGTTCGGAGTCTCGCACCAGTCTGAGGCGCTGAAGGCGGCGACCATGCCGGACGAGGACGAGCGCCTGGCCGCGATCCACTCCCTACTCACCGAGGAGACCCACATGGGGATGATGGTCGGGGTCGCGGTCGGCTGGGCGCTGCACCGGGAGCTCGAGGGCGAGGGCCTCGATCGCGCCGAGACGGAAACCGAACGAGACGGCGGCCCGGCCGCCGGACAAGAGGAGAGCTGAAGATGGAGATCACCTACCACGGCCATTCCTGCTTCGAGCTGGCCGACGGCGACACCCGGCTGTTGATCGACCCGTTCCTGGCGCCCAACAACCCGCTCGCGAAGGCGACCGCGGAGGACGTCGATCCGACCCACATCGCGCTGACCCACGGCCACGCCGACCACGTCGCCGACGCCGTCGCGGTCGCGAAGCGGACCAGCGCGCACTGCGTGGCGATCGTCGAGCTGGCCAACTGGCTGGACGGGCAGGGAGTCGAGCTGGAGAAGATCTCCGACCCCAACCTCGGCGGCACCGTCCGGTTCGACTGGGGCTCGATCAAGCTGGTCCCCGCCTGGCACACCAACACCGTGCCCGGATCTGCCGACAAGCCGTTCAGCGCCGAGCTGGGCACGCCGATGGGCACCCCGGCCGGCCTGATCATCGAGATGGGCGGGCTGACGATCTACGACGCGGGCGACACCTGCCTGTTCGGCGACATGGAGATGATCGGCCGTCGCCACCGGGTCGACGTCGCGCTGCTGCCGATCGGCGGCCACTACACGATGGACCGCGAGGACGCCGTCTACGCGGCTGAGCTGATCGGGGCCAAGCGGATCATCCCGATCCACTACGACACCTTCCCGGCGATCGAGACCGACGTCGCCGCCTTCAGCCAGGACCTGGCCCGTCGCAGCATCGACGCGCTGGTGATCCAGCCGGGCGAGACCACGGCGCTCTGATCCGCGTCCCGGGCTCCGGCCCGCGGTGGCGCATCCGCCCCTGAGCACGAAAAAGCCCGCCGTCAGCAGACGGCGGGCTTTTTCGTTGACGGTCCGGCTACTTGCCCTGCGGGCCGGAACCGACGGGCTGGGCCGCACCCGGGGTGGCGGTCCCAACCGGGGTCGGCCTGGTCGGCGCGACCGGAGGTGCCGGCTCGGTCGGCGACGGGGTTGCCTGACCCGGAGTCTGGGGGGCGGCCGGGTCGGTCGGGCTGCCGACCGGGACCGACGGGTCCTGGGCCGGAGTGGTCGTGGTGTCCGGGATCTCGACGACGCTGCCCTCGAAATCGTCGGCCGCGTTGCTGGGCGATGAGTTGTCGGTGGTACCGGCGGGGAGGGTCGGGTTGGCCGGGTGCTCCTCAGGCTTCGGGGCGGTCTCGACCGGCGGGGCCGGCGGGACCGTCTCGACCGGAGGGGCCTCGGGCGGGACCTGGCTGTCCTCGGGGGCGGCGGTGGCCGGCTCGATCGGGGTCTCGGCGACCTCTTCCGGCGCTTCGACGACGACCGGCACGGCAGCGGCGGGCGTGGTCGAGGCGATGGTCCGGGTCGTCGGGTTGACGCCCTCGGTGGCGCTGCCGGTGATGACGTGACGCTTCACCTCGACGGCGCCGGCGGTGATGACCGCCGCGGTGACGACGCCGGCCAGGGCCTTGGCGCCGACGGCGCCGGTCACGGCCCCGATCCCGGAGGATGCGGCACCGGCGCTCAGGGCTCCGGCACCGGCCGTGGCGGACGCGCCACCGGCGGCGCCGAGGCCCGCACCGGCGGTCGCGCCGGCTCCGGCACCCGCGGTCGCGCCGCCACCGAAGCCGAGCTTGGCGGCGATCAGGGCCTTGAGGGCGATCAGCGGGCCGACCGGCATCAGCATCGCCAAAGTCTTGGTGTCGGTCCGCAGCTGCTTCCGGAAGGCGGTGCATTCCTCGCAGTCGCGGACATGGCGCCGGACCGGGCCGGACGCCTTGGTCAGGCCCTCGGCCGCCTCGGCCAGCTCGACCCGGACCTCACCGCAGGTGAGCATCCTGGCCTGGCTCGCCTCGGCCAGCGAGATCCGCGCCCGGACCAGCAGCGACTTGACCGACGGCACCGTCGTGTCCATCGCCTCGGCGATCTCCTCGTAGGAGAGGGCGTCGATCTCGCGCAGCAGCAGGGCGGCGCGCTGGGTCTCGGGGAGCTTGGTCACGTCCTGCAGCAGCTGACGGAACTCCTCGCGGTTGTGGACCTTCTCCGCGGTGCCGCCCTCGGCGGTCATCGGGACCATGTCCATCGACTCCTGGGCGACGGCCTTCGGCTTGCGCAGGTGGTTCAGCGAGCGGTTGCGGGCGATCCGGTAGAGCCAGGGCCGCAGGTTGATCTCGCGATTGTCGGCGAGCATCGCCTTGTGGGCGTTGACGAAGACTTCCTGGAGGACGTCCTCGGCGTCCTCGGTCGATCCGACCATCTGGCGGCAGAAGCCGAGCAGACGGGCCTGGTAGCGATCGACGATGATGTCGAAGGCTCCGGAATTGCCGCTCCGAACGAGGGCGACCAGACGCTCATCACCCTGCATCTTGAGCAGGGGCGACTTGCGAGTGAGAAGTCCTCGACGGGCCGCGTGACTGAGTGCTGATGCTTCCAAGAGTCTCCTTAGGACTGGGGGTCGTTTCGAGGCGACCCGGTTTCCTCCTGTAACTGAGGAACACAGTACTTAGACAAATGTAGCGCTCTCTAAACGCGGGACTTCGGGTTTCCTAAAGATCGGAAGGGCTCCTGCGTGGTCCGAGAACGGGACGGAAGGTCGCCCGGGAGGCATTAAGCTTGATGGGCCCGGATGGCGGAACGGTAGACGCCGCGGCCTTAAAAGCCGCTGCTCCTCTGGGGCGTGCGGGTTCGAATCCCGCTCCGGGTACTTGGCCCAACGGGAGCGTCCCGGGGAATCACGTCGCAGTCCGGGAGTCCGGTTAGGGTTGGGGTTCGTCCACCGATGCAGTTGATCCAGGAGATGAGCAATGCAAGCTGAACGCCCCCACCGCGGCTGGGTCCGCCTCCTGACCGTCCTGGTCGGGCTCCTCACCGTGCTCGCGATCTGTTCGAGCTGGGTCGACCGTCAGGTCTTCGACACCAAGGAGTGGGGCGACACCTCCCTGGAGATGCTGCAGAACCCGCAGATCCAGGACCAGATCGCCAACTTCGCCGTGGACGAGCTCTACGCCAACATCGACGTCGACGCCGAGCTGAACGAGATCCTGCCCGGCGATCTGAAGTCGCTCTCCGGGGTCGCCGCGGGCGGGCTCCGGCAGGTCGCGGACCAAGGGGCGAAGAAGGCGCTCGAGAACGACCGGATCCAGGCGTTGTGGCGCAAGGCGAACGAGGCCGCCCACAAGACCCTGATCGACATCATCGAGGACCGCAGCGAGGTGCTCCGGACCAGTGGTGGCGAGGTGCGTCTCGAGCTGCGGCCGCTGATCATCGAGGTGGCGAGCCAGGTCGGGCTCGGCAAGCAGGCCCGGGACAACATCCCCGCCTCGGTCGGCAACATCGACATCGTCAACTCGGATGAGCTCTCCACCGTCCAGACGGTGGCCAAGCTGATCCACGGGACGGCGCTGGCGACCTCGCTGCTGGCGGTCCTGCTGCTCGCGCTCGCGGTCTGGCTCTCCCCGGGCTACCGCTGGCTGACGCTGCTCTGGCTCGGCGTGACCCTGATCCTGGCCGGGGCGATCGTGCTGATCGTGCGTTCGGTCGCCGGCGGGGTGATCGTGCCCGAGCTGGCCGACGTGGACGTGCAACCGGCCGCACGTGCCGCCTGGGACATCGCGACCGACCTGTTGAGATCCATCGCCTGGACCGTGATCTGGTCCTCGCTCTTCCTCTTCCTGCTGAGCTGGCTGGTCTCGCCGGTGAAGCCGGCCGCGAAGGCGCGGGAGTTCCTGGCGGTGCCGTTCGGCCGTTACCCCGGCCCGACCTTCGGCCTGCTGGGGCTGGTCGCCTTCATCTTCCTGCTGATGGGGGCCGCCGACCAGCGCGGGTTCCTGGTGCGGCTGCTGATCGTGATCCTGCTCGGGATCGGCAGCTGGATGTTCCGCCGTCAGCTCATGCTCGAGTACCCCGACGCCAACCTCGACGGCCTGCGTGGCTTCGGCGATCGCACCGCCGACTCGGTCCGCCGGGCGTGGTCGGGCCGGCCCAAGAACCTGCCCAAGATCTTCGGCACCGGTGGGTCCGAGGGCGCGGCGGCGAGCGACGCGGAGGAGCAGCCGACCGCGGTCCTGCCGGAGACGGCCGCCGGCAAGCCCGGCGATCAGGCGAAGGCGGCCTCAGAGGCGCCGACCGAGGTCGTCGAGCCCGCTGCCCCGCCGGCCCCCAAGCCGTCGGTCAGCGAGGGCGACCGGCTCGAGCAGCTCGAGCGGCTCGGCCGGCTGCGCGACTCCGGCATCCTGACCGATGAGGAGTTCGCCGAGGAGAAGGCGCGTATTCGGGAAGCGGGCAAATAGATCCAGCGGTTCTTCACATGGCTGTATCGCCGTACCGGGATCCACTACCCGGGGGTGATCCTTGCGCTCGACCTCCAGGTCGCCTGGGTGATCCTGGCCGGCGGCTACGGCTTCTTCAGCATCTATTACGACGCGCCGCTCGGTGACCATCTGACCGAGGCCGCGATCATCGTCGGCCTGACGCTGGCGGTGCTGGTGGTGACCTTCATCCGGGCGCGTGCCTTCGCGGCGCCGATCCGGCAGTGGGTGCGGACCCGGCACGGGATCGGCTCCGATGGTTCCAGCGCGATCGTCCGCAACGACCCGGTGCTGGCCACCCGGGCCTGGGAGACGGCCGTCGGCCTGCCGATGCAGGTCGCGGTCCGCGAGTCCCGCTGGCCGCTCCTCCTGATCGCCTGCCCGGCGGTGGCGGCGGCCGTGGTGATCCTCGGCCTGAACCCGCTGGCGGCGGTGCCGATGATGTTCGGCTGCGTGATGCTGATCGCCTACGGCGGCGTGCTCCACTATTTCGCGCTCGAGAGCTCGATGCGGCCGCTGCTGAAGGACATCAACCGGCTGCATGCCCCGTGGGCGCGGGCCGACATCCAGGTGCTGCCGCTGCGGTACAAGCTGATCGGGTCGCTGCCGATGATGAACATCATCACCGGACTCGTGGTCGCGGCGTTGTCGAGCGCCGAGCAGGGCGGCGGGGGAGCCGGCCTCGGGACCGACGTGGTGATCGTGATCGGCGCCTCGTTCACGGTCAGCTTGATCGTCACGGTGATGCTCTCCAGCTCGATCATGCGGCCCCTGAACGACCTCGAGGAAGGGATTGAGGCGGTCCGGCGGGGGCGCTACCACGTGACCGTGCCGGTGACGACCCCGGACGAGTTCGGCGACCTCTCGGCCGCGTTCAACCAGATGTCGAAGGGCCTGGCGGAACGGGAGAAGATGCGGGACACCTTCGGCACCTACCTGGACAGCGGCGTGGCCGAGCACGTCCTGCGCAACCCGGACGCGGACGGGGTCGAGGTCGAGGTCTCGCTGCTGTTCTGCGACGTCCGCGGCTTCACCTCCTTCGCCGCCGGCTCCGAGGCGCCCGCGGTGGTGGCCCGGCTGAACCAGCTGTTCGAGGCGGTGGTGCCGATCATCGGCGGGCACGGCGGGCACGTCAACAAGTTCGTCGGCGACGGGCTGCTGGCGGTGTTCGGGGCGCCCGAGCCCTACCCGGACCACGCGGAGCGCGCGGTGCGGTGCGCGATCGCGATGGCGCAGCGCGTGAATCACGGCGGGTCCGGCCTGTTCACCGTGGGAATCGGGGTCAACTCCGGCCGGGTGGTGGCCGGATCGGTCGGCGGTGCCGGGCGGCTCGAGTACTCGGTGATCGGGGACGCGGTCAACGTCGCCGCCCGGGTCGAGGCGGCCACCCGGGACCTCGACGACGAGGTCCTGATCACCGACGAGAGCCGCCGGGCGTTGGGGTCGGCGATCGAGCTGGTCAACCGCGGCAAGATCGAGCTGCGCGGCAAGTCCGAGCCGATCGAGGTGTGGGCCCCGGTGGTCGAGACCGCCGAGATCCACCTCCCAGCCAACGCCACCATCGGCTGACGGCACCCTCAGGCCTCACGGCGACCTCGGGTCTCACGGCGACCTTGGGCCTCGTGGCGACCTTCGGGCTCTACGGTGACCTTGGGCCTTGCGTGACCTTGGGCTTGGCGGCGACCTCGGGCCTGACGGCCGGTGGAAGCCAGCCGGCGGACGATCCCGAGTCGCTCATCACCCAGAACCC
>JBEBTS010000039.1:0-14834 GCA_040393665.1 Conexibacter woesei | reverse complement strand
CCCCGCAGCCGCGTCCTCCCCCCGCCGCGGCATCCCTGACCACACACCAGTCCCCCAGACCAAACTGTCGCTGGGGCGATCGCTCACGCTCTGCTCGAGCGATCGCCCCAGCGATCGGATTCAGGATGCCACCCGCCGATTCACCGATTTTGCTGGGGCGATTGCTCAAGCTGTGGTGGAGCTATCGCCCCGGCGATCCAGGGGGCGGTTGCAGGGTGGAGGCCATCGGGGGGTGAGGATGGTCCGGGTGGATGGAACCCATCCCCCGGTCGGGGGGTTCGGGCCTCGAATCGCCCCACGGCGGACCGATCGCCGGGCAGGATCGTTCCGTGATCGAATCGGACCTGACAGCAGTGATCTTTCCCGGCCAGGGCTCGCGGCAGAGCGACATGCGCGACCTCGTCGCCGAGCAGCGCCCCGACCTCCTGGAGCGGGCGATCGCGACGATCGGGTCGGACCCCTTCGAGCGGATCGAAGAGGGCACGGCCTTCCAGCAGCCGGCGCTCTACTGCGCCTCGATCGCCGGATGGCAGGCCGCCGGCTCGCCGGCCGGAGACTTCTTCGCCGGGCATTCGCTGGGCGAGCTGGCCGCCGCCGCGGCGGCCGGAGCGATCTCGGTCGAGGACGGGCTCGACCTGGCGGTCGCCCGCGGTCGCGCCATGCACGAGGCGGCCGAGAACGATCCCGGCGCGATGCTCGCCGTGCTGGGCCGGTTCGAGGGAACCGGCCTGATCGCGACCACGCTCGGCCTCACCGTCGCCAACGACAACGCCCCCGACCAGATCGTCCTCTCCGGGCCGAAGGAGGCGATCGGCGAGGCGCGGCTCCGCTTCCGCCAGGCCGGCATCCGCACGGTGCGGCTGCCGATCATCGGCGCCTTCCACTCGCCCGCGATGGCGGCCGCCGTCCCCACCTTCCGCGACGCGCTCGAGGCGGTCGAGGTGCGCGAGCCCGAGACCTGCCTGGTCTCCTCCGTGACCGCGACCCCCTTCCGCGACCTGCGCGCCGGGCTGCTCGCCTCGCTGACCTCACCGGTCCGGTGGCGGGAGACCGTGCTCGGGTTGAGAGCGAGCGGGGTCAGTCGATTCCTGGAGTCCGGGCCCGGACACGTCCTCAGCGGACTGGTCGGGCGCACGGTCGACGGGGTGGAGGCCCGCTCCCTCACGGAGGACGAAGCCCTGATCGAGCGCAAGCCGCTGCCGGCCCCCTGGATGGCGGTCACGGTTTGATCGCCGGCCTCGGAGTGTCGCTGCCGGAGACCGTCCGGCCCAACGCGCCGATCGCCGAGCGCCTCGGCGTCTCCGACGACTGGATCGCCGAGCGGACCGGGGTCCGCGAGCGACGCGTCGCCGGCCCCGACGAGGCCCTGCTCGACTTCGCGACCGAGGCGTCGCGACGGGCGCTCGCCGAAGCCGGCCGTGAGCCGGAGGATCTCGATCTGGTGCTGCTGGCGACCTGCAGCTACGACATGCTCTGCCCGGCCGGGTCCGCCGTCCTGGCCGACCGGCTCGGGGCCACGCACGCCGGGGTCTACGACCTCAACTCGGCCTGCTCCGGCTTCCTCGCCGGTCTCGCGACCGGCGCCGCCTGGATCGAGTCGGGCCGGGCGAGCCTGGTGCTGGTGGTCGGCGCCGAGCTGATGCACCGCGTGATCGATCACGACGACCGGGCCACGGCCGGCATCTTCGCCGACGGCGCCGGCGCGATCGTCCTCGACGGCTCGTCCACGGTCGATTCCGGGCGGATCGGCCCGATCCAGCTCGCCGCCGACGGCGGCCGGGGCCACCTGGTCGAGGCAACCCGACCCGAGGCGATCGTCCGGATGAAGGGGCACGACACCTTCCGGCAGGCCGTGGAGCGGCTGGCCGAGAGCACGCAGGCGGCCCTCGAGGCGGCCGGCGTCGGGCTCGACGAGGTCGACCTCTTCGCCTACCACCAGGCCAACAGCCGGATCATCGAGGCGGTCGGCACCCGCCTGGAGCTCGACGCCGACCGCGTGGTCGACTGCGTCGCCCGCTACGGGAACACCTCGGCCGCGTCGATCCCGATCGCGCTCGGCGAGGCGCTTGCCGCCGGCCGGCTCGATGAGGGCGACACCGTGCTGATCGGCGCCTTCGGCGGTGGGCTCACCTGGGGAGCCGGCGTGGTCGAGTGGTGCCCGGTCAAGCCGGGCGCCCGCGAGCGGATGGGGGCGGCGCTCGCCGCCCCCGGAGCCAGCCCGATCCCCGGCCTGGAGCCCGATGGCGCTGCCGTCCCGACCGAGGCGGTAAAGCATGTCACGGCTTGAGGCCGCAGCCGGGACCGTGACCCCGGCCCCCGCCGCTGAAGCCGCCCCGATGGCTGTGCCCGGCCCGGGCCCTCAACGAACTGGTGGCGCCCTGGTCACCGGCGCCTCCGCCGGGATCGGAGCCGCGATCGCCCGGCGCCTCGCCGCCGCGGGATGGCCGGTCGGGGTCCACTTCCGCAACGGCGCGGAAGGAGCCGCGGCGACGGTCGCGGAGATCGAAGCCGGCGGCGGCCGGGCCGTGGCCCTGGGCGCCGACCTCGACGAGCCCGACGCGGCCGACCGGTTGCTGACCGAGCTCGAAGCGGAGTTCGGGCCGGTGCTGGTGCTGGTCAACAACGCCGGCCGGCGGGCCGACGACCTGGCCCCCCGGATCGGCGACGACCGCTGGGACAGCGTGATCGAGACCAACCTCTCGGCGCCGTTCCGCCTCACCCGACGGGCGCTCGGGCCGATGCTCCGCGCCCGGTTCGGCCGGATCGTCAACATCGCCTCGATCGTCGGCCCCCAGGCCAACCCCGGCCAGGCCAACTACGCGGCCTCCAAGGCCGGCCTGATCGGGATGACCCGGACCGTGGCCGCCGAGGTCGCCCGCCGCGGCATCACGGTCAACGCGGTCGCCCCGGGGTTCGTGGAGACCAGCCTCACCGCCGACATCGCCACGGAGCCCTTCCTCGAGCGGATCCCCGCGAGGCGCGCCGGCACCCCGGACGAGATCGCCGCCTGCGTCGACTTCCTCGTCTCGGAGGGCGCCGCCTACGTGACCGGGACCACCCTCACCGTCGATGGCGGCCTGACCGCCTGAACAACCGCCGGATCGCCCGGCCGAACAGCAACAAAGGAGAACCATGAAAGTAAAGGCATCCCCCGAAGCAGCCGAGAAGGTGATCACCGAAGGACTGGTCGAGGTCGGGGCCGATCCCGCCGCGATCAACCGTGACGCCAGCTTCGAGTCGCTCGACGTCGACTCGCTCGACCTGGTCGAGATCGCCCAGATCGTCGAGGACGAGTTCGGGGTCGAGCTGGTCGGCGACGACGTCCAGAACCTGAAGACGGTCGGCGACGTGATCGACCTGGTGGTGGCGAAGTCCGCATGAGCGAACGGGTCGTCGTCACCGGCACGGGCGCCGTCACTCCCCTCGGGGTGGGCGGCGCGACCCTGCTCGATCGCTGGTGCGAAGGCACCTCCGGGATCGAGGACGGGGTCGCCGCCTGCCGGGACTTCAGCCCGCTCGACTTCCTCAGCCGCAAGGAGGCCCGTCGGGCCGATCGCTTCACCCAGCTGGCGATCGCCGCCGCCGACGAGGCGGTCGCCGAGGCCGGCTGGAGTGAGGGGCTGCCCTACCCGCCAGACCGGATCGGCTGCGTGATCGGCACCGGAATCGGCGGCATCGGCTCCCTGGAGAGCCAGGGGGCGGTGCTCCGCGAGAAGGGGCCGAAGGCGGTCTCGCCGCTGGCGGTGCCGCTGATGATGGGCAACGCCGGCGCCGCGGCCCTGGCGATGCGGTTCGGGCTGAAGGGCGAGTCCTTCGGGGTCGTCTCCGCCTGCGCGGCCGGGGCCAACGCGATCGGCACCGCGGTGCGGCTGGTCCGCTCGGGTCAGGTCGACGCCGTGCTCACCGGCGGCTCCGAGTCCGCCATGACCGGGATCGCGATCGCCGCCTTCGCCTCGATGGGGGCGACCTCGCCCACCGGCGTCTCGCGGCCCTTCGACGCCCGGCGCGATGGTTTCGTCATGGGCGAGGGGGCCGGCGTCCTGGTGATCGAGTCGGCCGCGTCGGCGAGCGAGCGGGGAGCCGAGGTTGTCGGCGAGATCCTCGGCTACGGCGCCACCTGCGATGCCCACCATCTGACCGCCCCGGATCCCGCCGGCGAGGGCTCGGCCCGGGCGATCGCCCTCGCCCTCGGAGACGCGGGGGTGAGCGCGGACCAGCTCGACTACGTCAACGCCCACGGCACCTCGACCCCGCTGAACGACCGTTCCGAGACCGAGGCCCTGAAGCGCGCCCTCGGGACGCATGCCGGAGCGGTGCCGGTCAGCTCGACCAAGTCGGTGATCGGGCACCTGATGGGCGCCGCCGGAGCGGTCGAGGCGGTGGCGACGATCAGGTCCCTGCGGCAGGGCGTGGCCCCGCCGACCGTGGGATGGGAAGAGGCGGAGGAGGGCCTCGACCTCGACTACGTCGCCGACGGCCCGCGGGCCCTCGCGACGCGCGGCGGCACCCCGGTCGGAGGCTCCGAGCCACTTCCGGAGCGCCGTCTCGCCATCTCCAACTCCTTCGGGTTCGGCGGTCACAACGCCGTGCTCTGTCTTGCCGCGACATGAGCACCACCGTCGCGGCAACCGCAGAGGCTCCGGGCCTCCATCTCTCTCCCCAGGAGCGACTGGAATCCCTCTGCGACGCGGGCAGCTTCCGGCCACTTCGCTCAGCCGTGGTCTCCGACGGCCTGGGCGATCGGGCGCGGCCCGGCGACGGCGTCATAGCCGGCGCCGGACGGGTCGGAAGCTGCCCCATCTTCTGTTACAGCCAGGACCCCGCCTTCCTCGGCGGCTCGTTGGGCGGGGCCCAGGCCGAGACGATCCTCCGCACCATGCGGCTGGCGGGCGAGGCGGGGGCGCCGATCGTCGGGTTCGTCGAGTCGGGCGGGGCCCGGCTCCAAGAGGGCCACGCCGGGCTCTCCGGCTACGGCCGGATCTTCCGCGAGAGCGTGCGCCTCTCCCGGACCGTCCCGCAGATCACGATCGTCGGCGGCGTCTCGGCCGGGGGCGGCGCCTACTCGCCGGCCCTGACCGACTTCGTCCTGATGAGCCGTGACGCGCGGCTCTTCCTCACTGGGCCGCAGGTGGTGGCCGAGGCGGTCGGGGAGGAGATCTCGATGGAGGACCTCGGCGGCCCGCGGGTCCACGAGTCCAACGGGGTCTGCCAGATCGTCACCGAGACGGAGGTCGACGCGATCGCGAAGGCCCGTCACCTGCTCGGCCTGCTGTCGCCCCGCGCGAGCGGCGACACCGCCGCTCCGGCGATCTCGCGGGACCCGGGTGAGACCGTCCCCTCGAACCCGCGACGCACCTACGACGTGCGCCACACGGTCGACGCGATCGTCGACCCGGAGAGCCTGATCGAGATCCATCCCCGTTGGGGATCCGGGATCTTCACCGGCTTCGGCCGGATCGAGGGCTGCCCGGTGGCGGTCGTCGCCAACCAGCCGCGCCGCTTCGGCGGGGTGATCGACGCGGAGGCGGCGGAGAAGGCAGCCGCCTTCGTCGGCAGCGCCGACCGGTTCCGGCTGCCCCTGGTGGTGCTGGTAGACACCCCGGGCTTCATGCCCGGCGTGCGGCAGGAGAAGGCCGGCGTGATCCGTCACGGGGCGTCGCTGCTGCGGGCCTTCGCCGGGGCGACCGTGCCCCGGCTGACCGTGGTCATGCGCAAGGCCTACGGCGGCGCGGCGATCACCATGAACTCGCGTGACCTCGGGGCCGACATGGTCTTCGCCTGGCCCGGAGCCGAGATCGGGATCATGTCCGCCGGCCAGGCCGTGCGGTTCGTGCACCGGCGGGAGCTGGAGGGCAGCTCACCGGCGGAACGGGATCGGCTCGCGTCGGAGTACGCGGAGCGGCATCTCACCGCCACCGCGGCCGCCGCCAGCGGCTTCGTCGACGAGGTCATCGAGCCGGCCGACACCCGGGCCACCCTCGCCTGGGCCCTGGAGACCGTGGGGTCCGGCGCATGAACGGCTACGTGGCGATGGGCGACAGCTTCACCGCCGGCAACGGGCTCGACCCGGGCAGCCGGTGGCCCGACCTGTTGGCCCGCGACCTGGCCGAGAGCCAACCCGGGCTGGAGTATCTGAACCTGGCCCGCGACGGCGCCGACAGCCGGGCCGTGCTGGAGCAGGTGCCGGCCGCGATCGCCGCCCGGCCCGACCTGATCACCTTGGTCTGCGGCGCCAACGACGTGATCCTCAGCCTCCGGCCGGACATCCCCAGCTTCACGGGACGGCTCGAGCTGATCATCGACCGGCTCAAGCGGTCGCTCCCCGGGGTGACGATCCTGGCGGCCACCTATCCCGAGGGCTGGTCCTTCGACGGCGCGGGCCCACGGACGGCGGCCCGGATCCAGGTGGGGATGCAGGAGCTGAACCGGGCGATCTTCGAGGTCACCGAGAGCCGGGACGTCGCCTGCCTCGACGTGATCGACCACCCCGGGACCACCCGTCCCGAGAACTTCGAGCCCGACGGCCTCCATCCGTCGGAGCTCGGTCACCAGCAGGCCGCGGCCGAGTTCCGGCGGGCCCTGGAGACCCATTTCCCCAATCGAGACAGAAAGAGGATCAAGCTATGGAAGTGAGCGACCTGTTCAGCGCCGGTTTCGAGCAGCTGAGGCCGGGCCAGGAGGTCCGCACCTACGGCCGGACCATCAACGAGTCCGACCTCGCCGCGTTCGCCGGCGTCACCGGTGATTTCCATCCGCTCCACACCGACGCGCAGTGGGCGGCCGAGTCCCAGTTCGGGGAGCGCATCGCCCACGGGCTGCTGGTGCTCTCCTGCTCGGTCGGGCTCGCCCCGATCGACCCGGAACGGGTCGTCGCGCTCAGGGGATTCGACCGGGTCGTGTTCAAGCGGCCGGTCCGCCCGGGGGAGACGATCCGCCTGGAGGCCAGGGTCGAGCGGCTCAAGGAGCTCGACCCGGAGACCGGCCTGGTCACGTTCAGCTGGCGGGTGCTCAACCAGGACGACCGGCTGGTGGTCAGGGCCGAGGTCGAGATCGTGTGGCGGCGTGAGCCGGTGCCCACCCAGAGGATGTTCGAGATCGAGGACTACGTCTCGCCAGAGATCGGCGCCTTCGCCGGAGCCGCGGCCAGCCCGCGGCCGGTCTACCTGTGATGCCGTCGGAGCCGGTCGTCGACGGTCGGTTGCTCGCCGGGAAGCGGATCCTCGTCACCGGCGTGGTGAACCGCCGCAGCATCGCCTTCGCGGTCGCGGCGCGGGCCCAGGAGCTCGGGGCGGAGGTCATGCTGACCAGCTTCGGGCGGGTCCGGCGGATGACCGAGCGGGCGGCCGGGCGGCTCGCGGAGCCGGTCGAGGTGATCGAGCTCGACGTCAACGAGGAGGCGGACCTCACCGAGCTCGCCGGCCGGATCGGGGACCACTGGGATCGGGTGGACGGCGTCCTCCACGCGATCGCCTGGGCCCCGCCCGAGGCTCTCGGTGGGAGCTTCCTCACGGCGCCCCGGGAGAGCGCTCTCGCCGCCTTCGAGACGAGCGCCTACTCCTTCAAGGCCGTGGCCGCAGCGGTTGCGCCGCTGCTGCCGGGTGGCGGCCCGCCGACGTCCGGTGGCCCTGGCGCGACGCCGGGCGCCAGCCTGGTCGGGCTCGACTTCGATGCCACCGTGGCCTGGCCCTCCTATGACTGGATGGGCGTGGCGAAGGCCGGCCTCGAAGCGACCGGCCGCTACCTCGCCCGCGACCTCGGTCCCGCCGGCCATCGGGTGAACCTGGTCTCGGCCGGCCCGATCCGCACCGCCGCGGCCGGCGGCGTGCCCGGATTCGGCGACCTGGCCGGTGGCTGGGACACGGCGGCCCCCTTGGGCTGGGACGCCGAGGATCCGTTCCCGGTGGCCGACACGGTCTGCTTCCTCTTCTCCGACCTCGCCCGCGCGATCTCCGGCGAGATCATCCACGTCGACGGCGGCTACCACGCGCTGGGAGCCCCCGGGATCGCCGGGGCGAACGCTCCAGCACCGCTGGAGTAATCGCCCCAGCGACCATCTGGCCCCGCCGTCATCGCCCCGGCCCTGCGATGGCGGCCCCGGCCCTGCGACGACGGCCCCGGCCCTGCGACGACGGCCCCGACCCTGCGACGACGGCCCCGACCCTGCGACGACGGCCCCGGCCCCTGCGATGGCGGCCCCGGCCCGAAGCAACAGCGGGGCGATTGCTCTCGCGGTGCTGGAGTAATCGCCCCAGCGACGAGCTGGCCTGGTTTGTCGTGGGCCTTCGGCCGCCGCCTCGCGATCGGATTCCGAGTCGTGTGACGCTCGGCACGCTGCGCATCTCGGAATATGCTGTATCTTGAGTAAAGAACTAGACAAACTCAATAAATGTCTGGTTCTCCTCCACCGGGAACCGGGCTGGAGCCCGGCTGGACGCAACGGGTGAAAGGGGGGTCGGGACGTGGGCAATGACCCGGCCCCCTCTTCCACCCACCAGATGACGAAAGGCAGGACCACCGCATGACCGACAACCTCTTCGATCCGGGATTCGCCCCGGAAGTCGTCGCCATAGTGGGCAACACCCGCCGGGACAGCCGGACCCTCAAGCTCGCCTCCGGGGTCGCGGACGGGCTGGCCGAGCAGCTGAGCGGCACCCCCGCGGTCGCGATCGACCTGATCGAGCTCGAGCTGGAGAACCGGGCCTTCCCCGTGGAGCTCAACCACCTGGTCTCCGGGGCCCGGGTCGTGATCGCGGCCAGTCCGACGATCGCCGGCAGCTACGCCGGGCTGCTCAAGCTCTTCCTGGACGGCCTGCCCGAGGCCGCCCTGATCGACAAGCTGGCGATACCGCTGATGATCGCCCGCCAGGCCCGGCACGCCCTCGCGGCCGACGTCCACCTGCGACCGGCGCTGCTGGAGCTGGGCGCGACCTGCCCGACCCCGTCGCTCGTGGCCCTGGAGTCGGAGCTGGTCTCGCTCGGCAGCGACGGCCTGGTCGCCGCCTGGCTCGAGCGCAGCGGCACCTGGCTGGCCGGGGTGCCCGCCTGATGGCGGAAGCGGATGGGGTGGCCGCGACCGGTCCCGCGCGCCCACCGGAGCCGCGCGCGACCGTCGCGATCGTCGGCGGCGGCGCGTCCGGGACCCTGACCGCGGTCCAGCTCATGCGTCGCTCGGCTCCCGGCCTGCGGCTCGTGCTGATCGACCCGTCGCCGGAGCCGGGGCCCGGGCTCGCCTACCGGACGGAGAACGAGCAGCACCGGCTGAACGTGCCCGCCGGCCAGATGATCGGGCTGCCCGACCGCCCCTTCGACTTCCTCGACTGGCTCCGCGCCACCTCGCCGGAGACCCAGCCCCACGAGTACCTGCCCCGGAGCACCTTCGGGCGCTACCTCAAGTCGCTCTTGGCCCGGACCCGCCGCGAGGCGGAGCGCCGGGTCCGGTTCGAGCACCGGCGCGCCACCGCGATCGCGATCACGACCGGGCCAGGAGACGGTCCGCCGTCCGCCGGGATCGAGCTGGACGACGGCTCTCTGGTCACGGCCGACCGGGTGGTCCTGGCGTTGGGCAACGGCCGCCCGGGAGACGTCCCCGGGATCGAGCCCGAGCTGCTGGGCAGTCCCCAGTACGTCGGAGACCCGTGGGCGGAGGGAGCGCTCGACCGGTCGATGCGGGACGAGGCCGTGCTGCTGATCGGCACCGGCCTGACCATGGTCGACATGGCGCTCTCGCTCGGCGGTCCCGGCGGCCCGACCCTCCACGCCGTCTCTCGTCACGGGCTGCTGCCGCGGGCGCACGGGGACACGATGCCGATCCGACGCCGGCCGGTGGCGACGCCGGAGGAGCGATGTTCCCTGACCGAGCTGACCTCCCGCCTCCTGACCGAGGTCGCGATCGCCGGCAGCCGCGGGGAGGACTGGCGGGTCGCCTTCGACTCCCTGCGCCCGATCACCAACGACCTCTGGCGCTCGCTCGACCGGCGGGATCAGAAGCGGTTCGTCTCGGACCTCAGCCGGATCTGGGGCATCCATCGCCACCGCATGGCGCCGCGCGTCGCGCGCGGGCTGGAGCGGCTCAAGGTCAGCCGGCGGCTCCGGGTCCGCGCGGCGGGCATCGAGCGGGCCGCGCTCGAAGACGGTCGGGTGGCGGTCGACCTCCACCTCAACCGGCTCGACGAGCCCGAACGACTCGTGGTCGACCGGGTGATCAACTGCACCGGCCCGACCTGGGACCCTCGCCGGCTCGACTCGCCGCTGGTCCAGGGGCTGCTCGGGCAGGGGGCGTTGCGCACCGACGGCCTCGGCATCGGCTTCGACGTCGATCTCGATGGCGCGCTGGTCGGAGCGGACGCGGTCCCCAGCGAGGGGATCTACGCGATCGGCCCGCTCCGCAACGGGGTGTTGCTGGAGGCGACCGCGGTGCCGGAGATCGGCCAGCAGGCGGAGCAGCTCGCCGACCTGCTGCTGGCGGACCTCGCCGGCACCCTGGGCAGCGGCCTCAGCCTCAGCGCGGCCTGACTCGGAGCCTGGTCTTGGTCCGGGTGGTCTTGGCCTTCTTGGCGGTCAAGGTGAACTTCGGGCGCAGCAGCCGCGGCGCCTTCGAGCGGATCCGCTTCGACCTGACGATGAACGTCCGGAACTTCGTCTTGCCGGCCGCGACCCGTCCCAGTCGCTGGCAGTACTTCTTGACCGGGGTGCCGGTCATGCAGACTCGCGTGCGGACGGCGGTCGCCCGGCCGACGTTCTTGACCCGCACCTTGATCGTCGAGTTCCGCTTCGTGGTGATGCGACGCTTCTTCGGGGTGGCCTTCAGCTTGAGCTTCGGCACGCCGCCGGAGATCGGGTCCTTCGGGTCGCCGGGGTCCCCCGGGAGCGGGCTGTCCGTCGAGCGGATCAGGGTCAGGCCGCTGGGGCCGAGGTTCAGGTTGTCGAGGTTGGAGAGCAGCGACCCGAGGTCGAGCCCGCCGAGGTCGATGCCGCCGGGAAGCGCGTCGCCGCCCAGGCCGCCGATCAGGCTCGGCAGCATGCCCTTGATCAGCACGCACGGATCCATGTTCACGATCGGCAGCTTGGTCCGGCCGGCGAACGGCCCGAGCTGGGACCACTCGGCGGTGAGGGCCCCCGGGCCGGTGGGGCCCTTCGCGAACCGCTGCCCGGACGCGAGTGAGTTGGCCTCGGTCGAGAAGTGGACGTCCATCGGCGAGAAGCCGCAGGTCAAGGTCGACACGAAGGTCGTGATCAGTCCGATCGTGCTGGAGTCGAGGCCTCCGATCGAACCCAGGTCGATGCCGCTGGTCGAGGCGAGGTCGAGCAGTTGCTTGATGTTGACCGACACCCAGATCCCGGCCTGGGCATCGAGGTCGAGCTGCCCGGTCTTGGCGTCGAAGGTGCCGGTGGCGGGGCTCTCGATGCCCATGAACCCACGGATCTTGACCGGCTCGTCGAGGCCGATCTGAGGCAGGGTGAACTTGCCTTTGGGCACGGTGACGGCGCCGGTCGCCGGGTTCCAGGTCCCGTCGAGCGAAGCGGTGGAGGTCACGTCGCCCAGCGGCAGACCGCCGAGGTT
Organism: Conexibacter woesei; assembly: GCA_040393665.1. GTDB lineage: Bacteria > Actinomycetota > Thermoleophilia > Solirubrobacterales > 70-9 > 67-14. The sequence goes on along the minus strand of JBEBTS010000039.1, from coordinate 3,274 downwards.
CCCCAGGGCGCCGATCTTCAGCTCGCTGTTGTCGAACTCGATCTGGAAGGGCTCTTCCGCCGCCCGGGCCGAGCCGGCGACGAGCGCCATGATGCCGAGCACGAGTGCCGTGAGCAGGGCGAGCCGCCCGGTCCGGCCTCCGATCAAACCGTTGATCCTTGTGGTTTCCAACGAACCGTTACCCCTCCCAATGCCCTTCGCTGCTGCTCCCATGCAGCATTTGCGACGAACGACACCTGACACTATATCCGTGTAGCCACCCAGTTTCGTCAATCCGCGAAGATCGAGGTCAAGCATGGGCAACGCGCCATTCCCGAAGGAACGTGATGAGAAGGGAGCCTTCGTCCGGCAGACGAGCGCCTTCCGCGATCGGGTCACCGCCGACGGCTCGTCGGGATTCAAGGCCGAGCCCGGCCGCTACCACCTGTACGTCTGCTACGCCTGCCCGTGGGCTTCGCGCGCGATCATCTACCGCTCGCTCAAGGGCCTGGAAGACGCGATCCCGATGACCCCGGTCGATCCGATCCGCGACGAGAAGGGCTGGAAGTTCTTCCCGGAGGAGCCCGATCCCGTCAACGGGTTCAAGTATCTGTCGGAGGCGTACGAGGCGACTCAGCCCGGGTTCGACGACCGCGTCACGGTCCCGGTTCTGTGGGACACGCAGACCGGTCAGATCGTCAACAACGAGAGCTCCGAGATCATCCGCATGCTCAACTCCGAGTTCGACGAGTGGGCGGCGAACCCGGACCTGGATCTCTACCCGGAGGCGCTTCGCGAAGAGATCGACCAGCTCAACGACCGGATCTACGACGCGGTCAACAACGGCGTGTACAGGTGCGGCTTCGCCACCACCCAGGAGGCGTACGAGGAGGCGTTCGTCATCCTGTTCGAGGCGCTGGACGAGCTCGATGACCTGCTCGGCCGCCGTCGCTTCCTCACCGGCTCGACGATCACCGAGGCCGATTGGCGGCTGTTCGTGACCCTGATCCGCTTCGACGCCGTGTACGTGGGCCACTTCAAGTGCAACCAGCGCCGGATCGCCGACTACGAGAACCTCGGCCCGTACCTGCGCGAGCTCTACCAGCAGCCCGGGATCGCCGCCACGGTCAACTTCGATCACATCAAGCGCCACTACTACGTCACGCACCCGACGATCAACCCCACCGGGGTCGTCCCGGTCGGTCCCGTCCTCGACCTCGAGTCCCCGCCGGACCGGGATCACCTCTAGTCGACCGGCGCGGCGGAACAGTCCGCCGCGCCCCATGACGGGCCGGTCTGGACCGGCCACTGAAGCTCCCGAAGCCAACTCGAATCGCTGGGGCGATTGCTCATGCCCTGATGGAGCAAACGCCCCGGCGATAGACGTAAGCGGTGGGCAGGATTCAGAGCACCCCGACAGCTGGACGCATCACCAGTTCGCGGGGGCGATCGCTCCAGCTCTGCGCGAGTGATCGCCCCGGCGAATCGGGGGGATTTGAGCTGTTGCGTTGTGGTCACGAGATCGTCGAAGTTGTCGAGCCACATGTGAGCCGATTCGTTGGAGCATCGAGATATGTCGGCGAGCACATCCGAGGATCTGGGCGGAACTGACGGTCGGAAATCGGCGGCTGGCGGCCCGGGCCTGGACGCAACCACATCACGCGAAGCCGCGGCCCGCATCCTTTCGAAAGCGAATCGGCAGTTCGGCGTGATCTCACGGCGTCAGGTCCTCCGAGCAGGGGTGTCCCCGGGCCGAATCGAGTGGTTGTTGAGGCGTCTCTGGCTGCTGACGGTCCATCCCGGCCTCTACGCAGTCGGTCGACCGATCACGGAAGACCGGCAGTTCTGGATGGCGGGAGTACTCGTTACGGGGCCCGGTGCTCTGCTGGCCCGGAGCAGTGCGGCGTGCCTCTGGGGCATCGCCGGCAACCGCAGACGGCAGCTGGATCGGGTCGAGATTCTGCGCCCCGAGAGTCGAAAGCCCCGTTTCTCCCGATTGCAGGGTTACCCCAGGTCGTGGCAACTTCATGTACGTCGAAGCAGCAAGCTTCCGGACCACCACATGACCAGGGTTGATCGCATCCCGGTTACGACGGTCGAGCGCACGCTGCTCGACTTGGCGAGGGAGACGTCCCGCGAGAGGCTCGAGTTCATGTTCCTCGAAGCTGACCGGCTGGGCCTGATCGACGATGCCCGTATCGGCGAGATCGTTGAGTTCGGTGCCCGTCGCCCAGGAATCTCAGGCTTGAGAGCACTCGTGGAGTCGCGGAACCCGCACGTGAGGGAAACTCGCTCGATCCTCGAGGCGCTCTTCTTGGCGCGCTCTCATGAAACCGGCCTACCCCAGCCGGAGACGAACAAGCTGATTGGCAGGTACAGCGTCGACTTCGTCTGGGAGGAGGCGAAGCTGATCGTCGAGACGGATGGCCGGGCGTACCACCGTGGCGCGGTTCAGCTCGGGCGTGACGTCGAGAAGGAGAACTACTTGAAGCGGCGCGAGTACGAGGTCATCCGGGTGACCTGGCACGAGGTGGAGGGGCGGCTCCCGGAGACCGCGGAGTTGATCGAGCGCCTGTTCTTCGAGAGGTTCGAGCGCCTCCGGGCAACGCGGCTCGGCGAGGCCGTACCCCTGAAGTCGTAGCTGGCAGGGAGTCTCGTTCATCACTGATTCGCTGGGGCGATTGCTCGTGCCCTGCTGGAGCGATCGCCCCAGCGAAGGTGTTTGGCGCCACGGACCGGTCCGTGACGCCACGTGATGGAGCGGCCGCCGGGGTAGGTCCGGTGGCTTTCGCCCGCGGCGATCGCCGCGCCGCTTGCACCTGTCGCGAGGCCGGATCGAGACCAAAGGTGACTAAGTTGATCGAGTTTGATACCTTTCTGCGCTCAATGTCGAGCAAGCTAATCAACATAGACGGGAATGACCGCGCGGCGGAGGCGACCCGGCTCGGGCCGATCCCCGCTCCGGCCTCGGCCAACGGCACCGCCGACCGGGTTCCGGAGTCGAGCGAGTCCGCGCCGGCCGTCACCTCGTCTGGTCCCGGCCCGAGGGCGAGCCGCCTCGTCGGATGGGTGCGGCAAGGGGCGGTCCAGGTCTCGGCGGTCGCCGTGCTGATCGGGATCTGGTGGGCGGTCGCCGCGGCCGACATATGGCCGGATCTGCTGGTGCCTTCGCCCGCCGACGTGTTCGGCCAGCTCTTCGTCATCACGGGCGACCACGACGGCATCCGGGGATACTCGGGTTACTACCTCCAGGAGCACCTCTGGTACAGCATGTCCCGGCTGCTCAAGGGTGCGG
>JBEBTS010000038.1:0-14849 GCA_040393665.1 Conexibacter woesei | reverse complement strand
GACCTCGCCAACTACGTCCACGGCCAGGTCCTCAACGTGACCGGCGGCCAGTTCGGCGGCATGTACACCTGAGCCGTCCGGGCATCGGAACGAGAAAGGGCCCCGCAGATGCGGGGCCCTTTCTCGTTCTCACGTCGTCCGGCCGCTACGGGCCGAAGCTGGCCGGGGTGATCGTCGGCATCCCGCTCTGGTAGAGCCACTCCTGCCAGTAGTCCTCGAGCAGGGCGAGGTCGGCTCCGGTGAAGCCACTGACCTCCTTGGCCAGGTCGATCGCCTGCCGGGTCGTGATCACGTCGTGGGCGAAGCGAGCCTGGATCTCCTTGGCGTACTCGAAGAACTTGGCGTCGCCCACGATCTGCCGGTAGCCCTCCAGCGTCATGCCCGGGCGGGTGTAGGACGGGAACGTGTTGAACAGGTCGGCCGGATCGCCGCCGACCGTCGCCGGGGGCTGGTTCCACTTGGTCGGGGGACTGTTGTTGTAGTTGTTGCTCCACTGAGTGGCCGGGTTGGTCGGCGAGGTGAAGCGCCAGGCGCCCCAGGTGGCCCAACCCTCGTTGAACCAGATCTCCAGCCAGGAGGCCGGCCCGACCGCGTCGCCGAACCACTGGTGCGTCCACTCGTGGGCCTGGGTGCCGGCCGAGATCGAGGGACCGGCCGAGCCGCCGGCGTAATGCGACTTGCCCTGGTTCTCCAGGGCGTAGCCGAGCTGCGGCACCCAGCCCGCGATGTCGCCGGCCGAGTCGATCGGGTAGGGGCCGAACATCGGGGTGAAGAGGTCGAGCAGGCCCTGCTGGGCGGCGAACCTCGCCTCGACGTTCGCGGCCTGGGTCGGGCCCGCGGCCGAGTCGATGTAGTTGTAGGCCGGCATGACCCGAGCCGGGCTCTGGCTGTTGTCCGTGACCGAGGTGTAGGTCAGGTTGCGGGTGAGCGGGGCCACGGTCGCCGTGGTCAGATAAGTGGCGACCGGCACCGCCGACTCCCAGGTCCAGGTGGTGGTCCCGTTTCCGTTGTCGACCTGCGAGGAGAGCTCACCGGTTCCCAGGGCGAAATGCGTGCTCGGCGCCGTGGTGACGATCTTGTAGGTGGCCTTGTCGTACGGGATGTTGTTGCTCGGGAACCAGCTCATCGCACCGATCGGCTCGTTGACCGTAAACGAGCCGTGGCAGTTCGGATTGGCCGGGTCGGTGGGATTGCCGGAGCGGCAGTAACGCACCCAGCCTTCCCAAGAGCCGTCGGGATCGGTGGTCTGCTCGACGTAGCCCGAGTAGGCGACGGTCACCTCGAAGGTGTCTCCGTCCGGGACCCAACGGCCGCGCGGCAGGTCGACGATCAGCTTCGCGTCCGGGTAGGTGGTGTCCGGGCTGATCACGAGGTCCTCCAGCCAGAACGGGACTGGTTGGCCGTCGACCCGGACGTCCCCGATGGTCATCTGGTTGGGATCGAAGTCGAGGCTGAACCGCGACAGGTTCTGAGTCGCCCGAGCCTCGATCGTGGTGCTGGTGCCTGCCGCGAACCGGTTGGTGGCCGGGTCGTAGCTCAGTCGGATGTCGTAGTGGAGGGCGTCGTACCCGCCGTTGCCGATGCCGCGGAAGAGACCGTCACCGCCGGTGGTCGCGCCGGCCGAGTACCCGTCCTCCCCGGTCGGGCCGGTGGGTCCGGTCGGGCCCGTCGGGCCCGTGGCGCCGGTGCTCCCGGTCGGGCCGGTCTTGCCCGGCTTGCCCTTCGGGCCCTGCTTCTCCGGCCTGATCGTGACCCGGTTCGAGACGCAGCTGCGCTTCCCGGCGGCCTTGAGGCAGGTGACCCGGAAGTACTTGCCGGTCGCCACCTTGCGGGGGACCCGGGCCGCCAGCAGGAAGCGGGAGCGGTTCTTGGCGTCGACCGCGATCCGCTTCTTCGAGCCGAGCAGGATCGGCCCGGCCTTGCGCGACTTGGAGAGGGTCACCCTGACCGTGCCGCGGACCAGGCGCGCGGTCCGGTTGACCACCCGGCCGGCGACCACGTACTGGCTGCCCTGCCGCATGTTCTTGGCGGAGCTCGACTTGGTGATCGCCACCTTCGCGGCCGCCGCCTCGGTCGGCGAGGCCGCCAGCATGGCGCCCAGCGCTGCCAGCAGGCAGATCAACGAAGCAGCCCACCGCACGGTGGGCGCCGGGCTCAGATCACTCGAATTCACGTTCGCTCCTCCTCGCGGTTTCGCGACCCCTCACGGTCTCTATACCCAGGGGCGGTCGGCGCAACCAACACGGTCAGCTCGTGGTCCGACCGGGCCGGGTCAACCGTCGCGACGCGCCTCGGCGGGCGGCTCGCCGCCCTCGGCGATCGCGGCCGGAGGCCACGGGCCGAACCAGTTGTCGCGGGCGCCGTCGACGGTGATCACCGACCCGGAGTGGAAGTCACCCGCGTCGCTCGCCAGGAAGGCGAGCAGCCAGGCGATCTCCTCGGACTCCCCGGTGCGCCCCAGCGGGATCGTCCGGTCGATCGACTCGACGATCTCACGCGGGTACTTGTTGACGAAGGTGTCGGTCGCGAACTGACCGGCGGCGATCGCGCAGGTGCGGATGCCGAACCGGGCCCACTCGGTGGAGAGCGTCTTCATCATGTTCTCGACCGCGGCGCGGGCGGCGCCCGAGTGGACCATGCCGGGCATCCCGTTGTGCGGCGAGAGGGTGATGCTCAGGACCTTGCCGGAGCCCTGGGGGATGAAAGCCTTGGTCGCCGCGGCGTGGGTCATCAGCCAGGTGCCGGTGACGTTGAGCTCGATCACCGTGCGGAAGCCCTTGGGGCTGATCGTCTCGGCCGGGGCTAGGAACTGGCCGCCGGCGTTGTTGATCAGGGTGTCGAGACGGCCGTGGCGGGCGACGATCCCGTCGAAGAACCGGTCGACCGCGTCCTCGTCCCGGATGTCCAGTGCCTCCGACTCGAAGGATCCCGGCATCCCCTCGGCCAGGGCGGCCGTCTCCGCCAGCGGCTCCTCCCGCCGGCCGCAGCCGATCACCGTCGCCCCGAGCCGGGCGAGCTCGAGGCTGGTCTCCCGGCCGAAGCCGGATCCCGCCCCTGAGATCGCGATCACCCGCCCGGACAGGAGGTCGTCGCGGAATATTCGTGAACGTACGGTTTCGCCCATGAGCTGAGGGCCATCCTATCCCTGCCATCAGGCGCGGTAAGGTCAGCCGAATGAAGGTGCACGCCGAACCGAGACCGCTCGAGACCCCGCTGCCCGGCGGACAGGCCGGAGCCACGGTGACGGTCGAGCCGATGGTGTCCGGCAGCTTCAGCTCACCGGACGTCATCCAGTCGAGCCCCGACGGCGAGGTGGGCAAGCTCAAGCTGCTGCGCTCGCTCTCCGACGATCGCACCGCGGAGCCGATCCCCGCCTTCCTGATCCGCCATCCCGGCTACGGCCCGATCCTGGTCGACACGGGGCTGCACCCGTCGATCTCCTCCGATCCGGTCGAGAACCTGGGCCGGTTCGGCAACTGGTTCTACCGACCCCAGCTCGAGCCCGGCCAGGACATCTCCTCGCAGCTGCGCGAACGGGGCGTCGACCCGGCCTCGATCCGGCTGGTCATCCTGACCCACCTCCACCTCGACCACGCCTCCGGCATCGCCGACTTCCCGGACGCCACCCTGATCGTCACCGCACCGGAGTGGAAGGCCGCCACGACCGGCTCCTTCCCGGCGCTCCGCGGCTACCACCGGCAGCAGTACGACTACGCCTTCGACTTCCGCACGGCCAGCTTCGACGGCGACCAGGTCCGCTCCTACGCCTCGTTCGGACGTACGATCGACCTGTTCGGCGACGGCTCGGTCCGGCTGGCCTTCACCCCGGGCCACTCGGTCGGGCACCAGTCGGTGATCGTCCGCCTCGAGGATCGCGACATGGCGATAGCCGGCGACGCGATCTACCTGGAGAGTCAGCTCGAGTCGGGCGCCGACCTGCCCGGAGTGATGGCCGACGTGCACAACTACAAGCGCAGCCTCCAGGAGCTCCGCCTGTTCCGGCGTCAGTACCCGGAAGCCGTGATCACCGCCGGCCACGACGCCGGGTTCTACGAGAACGCCCCCGAGAAGTACGAGTAGGCGCCTCCCCCGAAGGGGCGGATCGCGCCGCCGCTACGGCTCGATCGTCTCGCCCGGCTCGGGCACCGGCAGCTTCTCCCGCAGGGCCCGCTTGACGCCGCGCCGGCCGTTCTCCTCCAGGCCGGTGTACATCACCTTGACCTGGTCGAAGATCTCGTTGGCGACCTCCATCTGCTGCTCCCGGGTCGAGTCGGCCACCACCGGGAAGGTCTGCGGCTCGCCGAACTGGACGGTCACCTTGGGGAAGGTCATCTTCTTCCACTTGCGGACCGAGGCGGAGCCGTGGATCGCGACCGGCACCACCGGGATGCCGTCCGTCAGCGCGATCCGCCCGATGCCCGGCCGGGGGTCGCCCAGGCCGCCGGTCCGGGAGCGTCCGCCCTCGGCGTAGACGAGGACGACGCCGTCACGCTCGAAGATCGAGCTGACCGTCTCGAAGGCCTCGTTGTCGGCATAGCCGCGACGCACCGGGAAGACTCCCCCGTGGGAGAAGATCGAGGTGAGCACCGGGGGGCCGAACAGCTGGGACTTCGCCATGAACCGGATCCGCCGCCGCAGGTAGACCCCGGTGAAGAAGTGGTCCATCTGACTGAAGTGGTTGGGGGCCAGCAGCACGGGGCCCTCGGCCGGGACGTTCTCGGTCCCGATCGCGCGGGTCCGGTAGAAGATCAGCGCGATCGGGGTGAGGATGGCGCGGACCATCTCGTAGACCCAGTTGGGCTCCTTCGTCCTGGACCGCTCGTGGAACTGGTCGAAGTACTCGGCGGGGCGGGGGTCCTTGTAAACCTGCTTCTTGATCTCGGCCATGGCGTGCGGAAGGCTAACCCGAAGCCCCTGCTCGGTTACACCTGAGCCCGCCCCGAGCCGCGGGCCGGGACGGGTCAGGCCGGTGCCGCCCACCCTCGCGAGCGCTCCACCGCCTGGTGCCATCGGTCCAGTAGCGAGCCGGCCTCGTCCCGGCTCATCCTCGGCTCGAAGACCTGGCTCGACCGCCACAGCCCGGGGACGTCCCCCTCGGTCCAGGTCCCGTGCCCGATCCCGGCGAGCAGGGCCGCGCCGAAGGCGGTCGTCTCGGGGATCTCCGGAACCTCGACCGGCACCCCGAGCAGGTCGGCCTGGAACTGCATCAGCCACCGGTTCGCGACCGCGCCGCCGTCGACGCGCAGGCGCTCCAGCCCGTGCCCGGAGGACCTCTCCTGAGCCGCGACCGCGTCCGCTGTCTGGTAGCCGATCGCCTCCAGGGCGGCCCGGGCCAGGTGGGCGCGGCCGGTGCCCCGGGTGAGCCCGACGATGGTGCCGCGGGCGTACGGGTCCCACCACGGGGAGCCGAGCCCGGTCAGTGCGGGGACGAAATACACCCCGTCGTTGGCGTCGAGCGAAGCGGCCAGCGCCTCCGTCTCCTCGGCCCGTTCGATGATGCCCAGTCCGTCGCGCAGCCACTGGACGGCCGAGCCGGTGACGAAGATCGAGGCCTCGAGGGCGTAGGTGACCTCGTCCCCGATGCCCCAGGCGATGGTCGAGAGCAGTCCCTCGCCCGGATCGGGGCGTTTTGGGCCGGCGTTGAGCAGCACGAAGCTGCCGGTGCCGTAGGTGTTCTTCCCCATCCCCGGGGTGAGGCAGGCCTGACCGAAAAGAGCCGCGTGCTGGTCGCCGGCGATCCCGGTGACCGGCACCTCGCCGCCGAACTCGGTGGTGACCCCGAAGGCGTGGGCGGAGGGGCGGACGGCCGGCAGCGAGGCCGGGTCGATCCCGAAGAGGGCACAGAGGTCCGGGTCCCACTCGAGGCGCCCGGTGTCGAACAGCATGGTCCGCGAGGCGTTGGTCAGGTCGGTGACGTGCTCGCCGCAGAGCTTGTGGACCAGCCAGGAGTCGATCGTCCCGAACCTCGCCCGGCCCGCCCCCTCGACGTTGGCGAGCAGCCACTCGATCTTGGTCGCCGAGAAGTACGGGTCGAGCACCAGCCCGGTCCGCTCCCGCACCAACGCCTCGACCCCGTCCGCCCGCAGCTCGTCGCAGCGCTCGGCTCCCCGCCGGTCCTGCCAGACCAGGGCGTGATGGATCGGGCGGCCGGTGTCCGGATCCCAGCCGACCACGGTCTCCCGCTGGTTGGTGATCCCGATCGCGTCGAGGTCCCGTCCGGTGATCCCGGCCCCGGCGAGCGCCCTGGTGGCGACCGAGCGGGTCACTCCCCAGATCTCCTCGGCGTCGTGCTCGACCCATCCGGGCTCGGGGAAGTGCTGGGTGAACTCGGCGTACCCGCGGCCGACGATCTTGCCGGCGCCGTCGAAGACGATCGCGGTCGAGCCGGTCGTCCCCTGGTCAATCGCGAGGATCAAGGCAGGCGCCTCCCGCCCGGCCCGCGGCCGCCGCGCCGCGACCACCAGACGCGGGCGAAGTCGAGCAGCTGACGGAAGCGGTGGAGGAAGCCCTTGAGGTTGCGGCCGGTCGCCTTGTGGGCGAGCTCCAGCTCGTACTCCCCGAGCCGGTAGCCGGCCCGCACGGCGTCGATGGTCATGCCGGTCTCCATGCCGTAGGCGGGGGCGAAGGGCAGCACCGCCCGCAGCACCTCGAGCCGCATCGCGCGCTGGCCGGAGATCGGCGCCTCCGGGTCGGCGCCGCAGCGCCGGCGGATCACCCAGGCGGAGAAGCCGAGCGCGATCCCGAAGCCGCCGCCGACGCGGCGGGCGAAGGAGGCGACGGCGAGGTCGCACTCGTCCGCTTCGACCGCGGCCACCAGCCGGCCGAGGCGCCCGGCGGAACGGGCCAGGTCGGCGTCGCAGAGCAGCACGGTCGCCGGCAGCTCGGGCTCGCTCAGCATCGCCTCGGCGCAGGCGGTCACGTTGCCGCCCTTGCCGTGGGGGCGGCCGCGGCGCACCACCTTGGCACCGGCCGCCAGCGCGAGGTCGTTGGTGCCGTCGTCGGAGGCGTCGTCGGCGACCCAGACCGCGGCGCCCGGGAAGGTTGCCTTCAAGGCCCCGACCGCCTCGGCGATCACGTCCGCTTCGTTGCGGGCCGCGACCAGCACCGCCAGGGACTCGAACTCTCCGCTCGCCATCTGACCGGACTCTACCGTCGCCACCCCGGCCCCGGCATCCGGCGAGAGCCGGCCCACCGTGCCCGGTGCCCGACCCCACATGAATGGAGCCCGACCGAAGTGCCCCCACTCGTGGTCGCCTGACGACATCAACTGGGGGCGCTTTGGGGACACTCGGCCGATTCGCGCTGGCGGCCGACCCCGCGCCCACTGAATTAGAGTGCGGGACCATGGCGAATATCGAAGCTCACATCACCGGCAACGTTTGGAAGATCCAGGTCAAGGTCGGGGACGAGGTTTCCGAAGAGGACGAGGTCATCATCCTCGAGTCGATGAAGATGGAGATCCCGGTCGAGTCCGAGGACGACGGCGTGGTCAAGGAGATCCTCTGCGAAGAGGGCCAGGCGGTCACCGAGGGTGACGTCCTGATCGTGCTCGAGTAGCGGCGACCCAGGCACCGGCGCCGACATGAGCGGATCGAACGTGAGCGGCGGACCGGCCTCGGTGGAGACCGGGACCGAGAAGCTCCGACTGGACTTTCCGGCCGAGGCGGTCGCCCGGCTGACGATCTCCAACCCGAGCAAGCGGAACGCGCTCGACCACGAGATCCTCGACGCGATCGCGGCCACCGTCCCGCAGCTGGACAGCGGCATCGAGGTGCGCTGCCTGATGATCACCGGGGACGACCCGGTCTTCTCGGCCGGCTACGACATCGGCGACATCCCCGCGGAGAGCTTCGAGCGGGACGCGGAGGCGCTGGTCGCCCACCCCTTCACCGACGCCCTCGACGCGATCGAGGACTTCCCCTGGCCGACCGTCGCCGCCCTGAACGGGCACTGCCTCGGCGGCGCCCTGGAGATGGCGGTCACCTGCGACCTCAGGATCACCGCTTCGGGAGCGAAGCTGGGCATGCCCCCGGCCAAGCTCGGCCTGATCTACGGGCACACCGGCCTGATCCGGTTCGTGCGCACGATCGGCCTGCCCCGCACCCGGGAGCTGTTCTTCACCGGCGACATGCTGACCGCCGACCGGGCCGACCGGATCGGTCTGGTCAACCGGGTGGTCGACGGGAGCTTCGAGGAGGAGTCCGTCGCGCTCGCCGCCGGGATCGCCGCCAACGCCCCGCTCTCGATGCGCGGCAACAAGCAGGCCCTCCGCACGATCACCGACAACCCGGTCCTCTCCGAGGATCAGGTCCGCGAGCTGGTCGAGCTCCGCGAGTCCTGCTTCTCCAGCGCCGACTTCCGCGAGGGCATCACCGCCTTCGGCGAGAAGCGCCGCCCCAACTGGACCGGGCGCTGAGCCCGGCCTGAGTCCGGGCGGCTCGCGACCGGTTACTTCGCGAGCCGCTGCCGCAGGCTGATCACCCGGTCGACCGACTCTCGGAACTCGGCCCGGTCGAGGCGCTTCCCGCGGAGCTTCGCGGTCATCGCCGCCTGGCCCTTCAGGGCTTCCCGCCAGTCGCCGAACAGCAGCAGGTCCATGCCGGCCCGGGCACCGGCCACGGCCGCCTTCTTCGAGCCGCCGAAGGCACGGGCGGCGGTCGCCTCCATCGCGTCGGTGATCGTCACCCCGCGGAAGCCGAGCCGGTTGCGCAGCTCGCCGGTCACGATCCGCCGGTTGAAGGCCGCCGGCTTGGCGCCGAAGGCGGGGTAGATCGCGGTCCCGACCATGACCAGCTCGCCCCCGGAGCGGATGAAGGGCCGGTAGGGGGCCATGTCGATCCGGCGGAGCTTCCGTTTCGGCAGGCCGATCCGCTGGACCGCGTCGTCGGTGTTGAGGGAGGCGGAGCCGAGCCCGGGAAAGTGCTTGGCGGTCGCCGCGACCCCGGTCGCCTCCAACCCCTGCGCGAATGCGACCCCGGTCGTCGCGACCCGTTTCGGGGTGCGGCCGAAGCCGCGGTCGGTCAGGTCGATGTTGCCACCGGCCCGGGCCACGTCGAGCACGGGCGCCAGGTCGACGTTGAATCCGGCGTTCTTGAGGTTCCGGCCGGTGAGCCTACCCTGCCGGCGCGAGAAGGCGGCCCCGCGGGCGCCCATCTGGGCGGCCGAGTATCCCGGAGCGCCGGCCAGCCGCTTGACCAGCCCGCCCTCCTGGTCGACCGTGATCAGCAGCGGCGCCCGGCGCAGGCCCGCCGGGCGCGGGATCGCCTGGAGCCGACGGTTGAGCTTGCGGATCTGACGGCGTGGGCCGATGTTGTCGGAGAAGAGGATGACGCCGCCGATCCGTCCGGCCCGGATCGCGCGCCGCAGGCCGTTCGGGATCGACTTCCCGGAGAAGCCGCCGATCGTGCGTTGGCCGGCCAGGCGGTCCGGGGTGAGGCTGGAGGAGAGCGCGGTGTCCGTCTCGGCGACCGGGCCGGCCGCGACGCCGGCACCGGCGGTGGCCTCGTTCCCGGATTCGCGCACGATCAGGGCGGCCGCCCCGACGACGACCGCGATCAGGCCGAGGGCGGCGACCCGCCGAAAGAGGAATCGGTTTCTGGAAGCCGGTCTTGGTTTGCTCACAGAGCAGGGACGATAACGTCCAGGCTCTTCGGCCCCAGCTCGACGGTCAGCCCGGACGCCTCGACCAGCCCGGCCACCGCCTCCGCGTCGCGCGGGATCGAGTCGGCCTCGAGCACGATCCGGGCGACGTCGCCGCGGATCGCCTTCGCCATGTGGGAGATCGCCTTGCGACCGGTCGGCGTGTCGGTGAACCCGCGGACCGCCAGAAGGCGGGACTCCCGGGGACGCCAGGCGGACGAGTAGGCGCCGGAGCGCATGTCGAGGACCAGCTCGCCCTCGCGGTCGAACCCGCCCTCGGTCATCGCCTCGGCCAGCGGGGCCCGCCAGAACGCCGCCAGGCCGCCCACCCCCTCGAGCCTGGGCTTCATCGAGAACCGGTAGCGGGGGATCCGGTCGCCGGGCCGGAGCATGCCCCATAGGCCGGAGGCGATCAGCACGCTGCGGCCGGCTCTCCGGCGAGCGGCCGTCGAGAGCTCGCCGTAGCCCAGCCGGTCGTAGAGCACCCCGGAGTAGACCGACGAGGCCGGGCCGGCCGGGGCGGTCAGCAGCTCCGCGTCGAGCGCCACGTCGCCCGCCTGCCCGGGACTGATGCCGAGCGCCTCCACCGCCCGGTCGACCGGTCCGCCGCAGAGCTGCCGGAGCCCTTCGAGCAGGACCTTCCGGGGCTCGCCGAGACGGTCGGCGAAGACGAGCGAGTCGAGGTCCACGGGGGTCCGGCCGCCGGGCTCGGACTTGCCCTCTGACGGTGGCAGCAGGATCAGCATGAGCCTGAATCTACCGGCGTCGGCGCTGCCGGAGGCGCGTCCCGGCGGGGCGCCCGGGGTTCGCGGTCAGGTGCCGACGAGGCCCTGGTCGAGCGCGTACCGGACCAGCTCCGACCGGCCGCTCAGCTTCAGCTTGCTCTGGATGTTGGCGCGGTGCGACTCGACCGTGCGGATGCTGAGGAAGAGCTGCTCGGCGATCTCGCCGTTGGTGTGGCCGAGCGCGATCAGCTTGATGATCTCGGTCTCCCGGTCGCTCAGCGCGCGGCTGCCGCCCGATCCGTTGTCGGCAGCCAGCCGCGCTCCGAGCGAGGGCTGAAGGTAGGTCTCCCCCGCCGCCGCCGACCGGACCGCCTGGACCAGGTCGGCGTCGGCAGCCTCCTTCAGCACGTACCCCCGCACGCCGGCCCCGAGCGCCCGACGGGCGAAGGCCGGCTCGTTCCTCATGGTGAGGATCACGATGCTGGTGCCGGGCGAGACCTCCAGGACCTCGGGGATCGCCTCGAGCGAGGGTCGCCCGGGCATGTTCAGGTCGAGGATCAGGACGTCCGGCTTGTGCCCCCGCACGTACCGGATGGCGTCGTCCGCGGTTCCGGCCTCGGCCACCACCTCGAAGTCGTCCTCGGCCTCGAGCAGCATCCGCAGCGCGGACCGGACCACCGTGTGGTCGTCGGCGAGAACGATCGAGAGCCCCGCCCCATCTGAAGCTTCTCCGTGCACGACTGGGAGAGTACCCGCCCCCGGTTTCGATGCAACCGTACTTTCCCGCGGAGCTAGGGGTGGCGCTGTGCCTAGAATCCGCGCATGGCTAATACACCGACCCTCGATCAGGCCCGCTTGCGCCGGCTCATCGAGGTCGGACGGAGCCTGGTCAGCGAGTCGGACACCGCGACGGTGATCGAGTCCGCGCTGACCGCCGCCCGCGAGCTGACCGGTGCCAGGTACGCCGCGCTCGGCGTCCTCGACTCCCGCCGGGCCGAGGTGGAGCGGTTCCTGACCCTGGGGATCGACGAGGCGACCCGGGAGGCGATCGGTGACCCGCCCCACGGCCGCGGGGTGCTGGGCCTGCTGATCGAGCAGCCGCAGCCACTCATCCTCGACGACGTGAGCCGCCACCCGCGCTCGTTCGGGTTCCCGCCGCACCATCCTCCGATGAAGTCCTTCCTCGGGGTGCCGATCAAGATCCAGGGGGAGGCCTGGGGCAACCTGTACCTCACCGAGAAGGACTCCGGCACCTTCGACGAGTCGGACGAGCAGTCGGCGGTGATCCTCGCCGAGTGGATCGCCCTGGCGATCAACAACGCCCGCTCCGCCGACGCCGAGCGGGTCCGCCTGACGATAGAGGCAGCGGAGCAGGAGCGGGGCCGGTGGGCCCGGGAGCTCCACGACGAGACCCTGCAGGACCTCGCCGGGCTGCGGGTCCTGCTCTCCGGGACCCGGCGTAAGACCGCGATGGGCCCGGTGTCCCAGATCCTCGACCAGGCGATCGAGCGGATCGACGCGACGATCGTCGAGATGCGACGGCTGATCGCCGACCTGCGGCCGGCCGCGCTCGACGAGTTCGGCGTCGGCCCGGCCTTGGTCCTGTTCGTCGAGCGGATCTCCGGGGACCGTGGGCTCAAGGTCGACCTCCAGATCGACCTGCCGCCGGAGAACGGCCGGCCGCGCCTGGTCCCGCAGCTGGAGGACACGATCTACCGGCTGGTCCAGGAGTCGCTGAACAACGCGGTCCGCCACGGCAACGCCCAGCGGGCGATCGTCGAGGTGATCGAGGACGAGGGGGCGATCTCGGTGCGGGTGACCGACGACGGATCGGGCTTCGACCCGAACCGCCCCGGCGGCGGCTTCGGCCTGATGGGCATGCGCGAGCGGGTCAGCCTCAGCGGCGGCCAGCTCGAGGTCCGCTCCGGACCGACCGGCACCACCATCAGCGCCACCCTCCCCGCGAGCCGTCCCGAAGCGTGATCAGCCCCTCAGCCGGCCATCGCTGAAGCCGATGCGGGCACGTGTCCGCTCGCCGCTGCGCCCTCGACTTCTCCGAGGACGTAGCCCTTGAACCCGTCGATCGAGGTGAAGAAACGGAATCCATGACGGCCGGCAGCCTCTTCGACTTCGCGAGGTTCGTTGAGCAGCAGGGCGATCGGTTCCGAGAGCCCTTCCTGAAGGCCGGCGGGCCAGGCCATGTCCAACGTGGCCGCCAGCCGGCCGTCTTCCTCGGTCAGCTCGTGGCCGAACTCCCCGGAGGACAGGCCCAGCTCCGAGACCCAGCGGTCCACCGCGGCCAGCTCGGAGGCTTCATCGTCAGCTCCGACAGAGGCTCGGCCGGAGCCGATCGCGAACTCAGCGTTCGCAGAGCCTTCGAGCGATCCTGCCCGGAGGCTGGAGAGGAATGAGTTGGCGGCGGCGGCGAGCACCTGTCGCCTGGCCTCCAGGAAGTCCTCGTATCTGTCCGTCGTCCACAGGTCCGGGTCCATCGGGATCCAGTGCGACGCGATCGAGCCTGGATGCTTTGCCTCGAACTCCGGAAGGTACTCCGCCGGATTGCGGTCACTCACCGCCAGGTTCGTCTCCTTGGTCAGGAACGTGTAGTTGGCCAGAGTGTTGACCTGGGCCATCTCGAACCCGGCTTCATAGAGACGCGCCTTCGGGAAGATGTGGTGCACCTCCAGGGAGGCGCTGCTGCCCAACAGTTGCTGACGGAGCTCGAGTCCGTTGCCCCAGTCGATCGCGTGCTCCACCCGGGTGAGCATGTAGAGAAGTGGGTAGAACCGGGCGCCTTTCGACCAAGCCACGAAGTCGATCGGGCGAACGAGCAAGTCGCCGCGCCACCGCTCGAGGCTTTCGATCAACGCGTCCGTGGGCCGCTGGGTCGTGGTCCGAAGCGACTCGAGATCCTGATTGGTGATGGTCTCCACCGATCCCGCGTAGCGTCCCCAGAGCATCACTTGGACGTACCAGTAGAGGAGCGCATCGGTCTCCGACGCATCCTCCAGTTGGAAATCCCGATCCGAGACCAGCCGACAAAGCACCGGAAACGCCCCTCGGGCCCCCAACACCCGACCGTGGTCGAGGCCGAGCCTCGCGCCGAGCAAGTTGAGAACCTTGTCGACCGCCCGCTCCGCCCGATCGAGGCCGTCTTTGAACTCCTCGATCGACCGGTCCGCTAGGAACGAGAACTCAGCCCTGCCCGTCACTATCGCGTTCACGTTCCGCAGCAACCAGTCGAGCTTGAACTCGGGATACCCGGCGTCGGCCCACCGCTCCAGCATCTTGTGCATCTCCTGACGAGCTTCAGGCCAGTCGGCGCAGATCCTCGCCAGGGCGAGGTCTCCCTTGGAGAGCTTCGTTCCACCGCTGTTCACCCGGTTGAAGATGTCCACCACCACGTCCAGGGTCTTGTCGGGACCTGACACCTCCTCGATGTGGAGGTCTATCTCCTGAATGTCACTGAGCCGCTGGATACGCTGGATGATCTCGGCCAGCGCATCGGCACGGCCGGGATCGGCGGTGAACTTCTGCAGCGCTTTGGCAGTCCCTCCCACGAATACCTCGGTCACGCTGATCCAGTCGGGATCGCTCTTCATCTTCACGGGGGCGTAGAACTCGAACGATTCGGTCGAGACGTTGAAGTGCAGGTCGGTGAATGCGTGCTGGTTTCCCTCGAAGAACGCCGGAGGATGCCCCTTCATCAGGCCGTACAAGGTCGTGATGCGCTGCTGGCCATCGAGCAACAACGAGACGAATCCGGGCAGGACGTCCTTCGTGCCTCTGGCGTCCGCTTCGTCGGAGCCAGTCTTCCAAACCAGGAGACCACCCACCGGGTGACGCTGGTAGAGGGACTGCATGAGCCCTCGCACCTGTGGACGGCCCCACACGTAACCGCGCTGAAACTCGGGCAGGGCCATCGCTCCCAAGTCGATCTGGTCCAGCACCGTCCGGATCTGCACCCGCCACTCCCTTCGTCCGCTTTCTGTCGAGGCCCGCAGCCTTGCGGGCGATCCTGACGACACCAGTCGCTTGGTGCACCGACAAGACAAGCAAGAACTTACCGGACCCAAACGCATCATCCACGGGCAGAACTCGATACCCGGAGATCTGAACGTGATGGTGATCAGCGACCGCGAGCATGCCCCTAGCTCAAGCCCTTCGCTGGGGCGATTGCTCACGCCCAGCTGGAGCGATCGCCCCGGCGAGCTTCTGCGGGATGAAGCCCCAGACTTCCGCGGGGCGATTGCTCGCGCTCAGCTGGAGCGATCGCCCCGGCGAATCTCGGGGGTGGTGTGGTGGACGGTCGTTCGGTTGCCCGCCGGCGATGGCATCCCGTGGGCAACCGGCCCTCGCCGGTCAGCCGCTGATCCGGCCGTCGCGGAGCTCGATCACGCGGTCGAAGGAGGACGGGTCGGAGATGGTGTGGGTGATGACGAGCAGGCCCTGGCCGGTCTCGCGTCGCCGGACGAGGAGCCGTTC
>JBEBTS010000037.1:0-15095 GCA_040393665.1 Conexibacter woesei | reverse complement strand
GGCACCGGCATCCTCAACCACCTGTTCGAAGGCTGGGAGCCGTGGGCGGGCGAGATCAACACCCGCGCGACCGGCTCGCTCGTCGCCGACCGCCAGGGCACCAGCGCCAGCTTCGCTTTGTTCGGGCTGCAGGAGCGCGGGGCGCTGTTCATCGGCCCGGGCGAGGACGTGTACGAGGGCATGATCGTCGGCGAGCACGCCCGGGCGAACGACCTCGACGTCAACGCGGTCAAGGAGAAGCAGCTGACCAACATGCGGTCGTCCACCTCGGACGTCCTGGTCCGGCTCACCCCGCCGAAGCCGCTCACCCTCGAGTCGGCGGTCGAGTTCCTGCGCTCGGACGAGTGCGTGGAGGTCACGCCGGAGTCGATCCGCATCCGCAAGGTCGACCTCGACAAGAACGACCGGGCCAAAGCCGCCCGCAAGATCAAGAACCTCTCGCGTTAGGCCCGGCCCGGGCGGTCGCCCGGGGTTGGGCTTTTAACTCAAGGCGGTGAGGCCTGAGCCTCACCGCCTCCCTGCGCCCTACCCCTGCCAGCCCTGCCTTGGTGCATCCCTCCCTGGCACGCTGCTGGACTGACCTTGTAAACAGCGTTACTCACTCAGGGTTGCGGTGCGTTTCGCAACTTGTTGCACAAGTTGCTCCCGAGACTCACTTGCCGGGCGGAGCGAACACCTTGCGGAAGGCATTGAGCGCCCGCGGCGAACCCTTCGGGCGCAGCCTGCGCCGAGCGATCGAGCGCAGCGGGTTGGCGTCGTTCATGGCGATCAGGACCCATTCGGCCCAGTCGGTCTCGATGATCAGGTCGGGGTTCCCCGCGCGGCCCTGGCGATGGGTGGCGGCGGTGCGATCGACCGTGATGTGCCACGTAGCGGCATCGGTGAACCGCCACTCGACCGTGAGCTCCCCGGAATCGACCGCCGAGCGATCGGCGCCGCGGGCGACGATGTCGAACAGGATCTCCTGGACCTCGGGCGAGGAGTCGGGGCTGGGGTGGGGCTCGCCCGCCACCCCGGCGAGCAGGAGCTTGATGTTGCGGGCGGCGATCTCCTCGACCGGCAGGTCATGGTCGAAGGGCCAGACGTCGGCCGGCATCTCTTCGATCGGGAAGCCGATCGTCCTCCACCGTTGGCGGACCAGCCGGAGGCCGAAGGCGTAGATGTCCTCGAGGCTGAACCCCCAGCAGTCGGAGTAGGCCCGATCGAAGCCGGGAGGGCAGAAGACGGACAGCGAGTACCGGTTCAGCTCGCGGAAGAGCTCGACGATCGCCGCCTTGCATTCCTCCGACCGGGGCACGATCTCGGAGAGCGTCTTGACCCCGTACCCGATGTGCCGTTGCTCGTCCCGGGAGACATGGACCATGCCGGCGCTGAAGCCGGGAAGCTCGCCTCCCTTGGTGAAGTGGTCCTCGATGAAGTGCTGGCCCGGCTGGGCCAACGTGCCCTCCACGATCAGATGGTAGAGGGTGATCGCCTGGGCGAACTTCGGCAGCGACCGGTCGGCGCGGAGCTCGTCGGCCATCCGGTCCAGGCGGTCGAAGACGTGCCGGTATCCCCATCCGAGCTGGGGGAGGGTGGAGTCGAGGGCGGAGGCGACCGAGCCGTCGCCGGCGTCCAGCACCTCGTGGAAGAACCGCTTGAAGAAGACGGCGTGGCGGGCCTCGTCGACCTGCTGGGTGGTCAGGAAGTAGGCCTGCTCCTCGGTCGGCGCGGCGTCGATGTAAGGGGATAGGTTGTCGGTGACGGAGTCCTCGCCGTAGAAGAACATCGAGTACATCCAGAGCGCCGAGCGGCGCTGGATCTCGGTCAGCGACTCCCAGCCGGCCCGGTCGGCGCTGAAGTCGAGACCCATCGCGCTCCAGTTGTTCTCCTCCCACCGACGGTAGAGATCGACGTAGGTGATCGCTCCCGTGCTGTTCCCCCGCTGGCCTGCTTCTGTGACTGACATCTGTTCCCTCTCATCGAGCAAGGCCGTCGGCGGGCCGTTGCGCTCCTGTGACCCGCCCGGCGGGACCACCAAACGAACACCCGCACCATAACTGACTCACTGGTCAGTTATCGCGGGGGATGGCCGGACGCGACGGCCGGTCCGTCCCGGGCCGGGCCATCCGGACGAAGGCCCCCGGGGCCGGCGGTAGGGTTGGTCGGTGGCGACGATCGAACCTTCCCGCGCCGGGATCGCCCGGCGCCGCCTGCCCGCGGCGGAGCGTCGCGAGCTGATCCTCGACGCCGCGATCGACGCCTTCGCCGAAGGTGGCTACCACGAGACCTCGCTGGAGGCGGTCGCCGCCAGGGCGGGGGTCTCGAAGGCGCTGATCTACGAGCACTTCCCCTCGAAGATGGAGCTCTACCGGGGCCTGCTCGAGACCTACGTGCACGAGTTGCTGGAGCGGGTCACCTCGGCGGCGATGTCGGTCGAGGAGGGCGGGGAGGTCCGTCTGCTGGCCGGCGTCGAGGGCTTCATCGAGTTCGTCGACGAGCGGCGCGACGCCTGGCGGATGCTGATCCGGCACCGGGCCGACGACGACGTCGCCGAGTCCTTCGAGCGCCTCTACGACGAGGTGGCGGCGATGATCGGCGCGCTGATGGCGGAGGAGATGCCGGCGTCGATCCTCCCGGACGGCGCCCCCTTCGAGTTCGGGGTCGAGGTGATGTCCCGGCAGCTGCTCGGTGCCATCACCGCGGTCGCCAACTGGTGGGACGAGCGCCGCGAGGTGCCCCGCGACCAGGTGGTCGCGATGATCATGGAGTTCTCCTGGGTCGGCCTGGAGCGGGCCGCGGCCGGCGAGCGGTGGTCCCCCGACCGGGGTTCGGGTTGAGCGCCGACAGTCATCGCCGCGAGCCCGGGGGATCGTTCAGCGCGACCAGCCTGGAGCTCTTCTTCGACCTGGTGTTCGTCTTCGCGGTCACCCAGGTCTCCCACCTGCTGATCGACAGCCTGACCTGGCAGGGGGCGCTGCACGCCACGATCGCCTTCATGGTGGTGTGGTGGTCCTGGCAGTACACGGTCTGGGTCACGAACGAGCTCGACCCGGACGTGATCAGGACCCGCATGCTGCTCCTGCTCCTGATGCTGGCGAGCCTGCTGATGGCGATCGCGATCCCGGAGGCGTTCGGCGACCGGGCCCTGCTGTTCGCCGGCTCCTACGTCTTCATCCAGGTCGCCCGCCACGGCTACCTCACGTTCGTCACCGCCGGCCCGGGCACGGTGGAGCGCCGGCGGTCCTTCCACATCCTCAGCTGGTTCTGCCTGTCCGGCTGCTTCTGGATCGCCGGCGCCTTCCTCGACGGGGACGCCCGGATCCTCACCTGGCTGCTGGCGCTCGCGATCGACCTGATCGCGCCGCGAGTCGCATACTGGCTGCCGTTCTCGAAGATGGATCTGTCCGCCTGGAAGGTCGGGGCCGACCACTTCGTCGAGCGGTTCCAGGCCTTCACCATCATCGCGCTGGGGGAGACCGTGGTCCTGACCGGGGCGGCGGCGGCCGGGCTCGAGCTCGACGCCGCGGTCCTGGCGGCGACGACCGCCGCCTTCGTCAGCACGGCCGCCCTCTGGTGGCTCTACTTCAACTCGGTCGCGACCGTGTTCGAGCGGCTGCTGGCCGGGTCCGAGGCCCGCACCGCCCTGGCCCGGGACCTGTTCACCTACGGGCACATCCCGATCGTGGCCGGGATCGTGCTCTGCGCGGTCGGCGACGAGCTGGTCCTGCACGGCCACGCGGAGACGCTTTCCCTGCCGGTGACCGTCGGCCTGGCGGCCGGGCCGGTGCTCTACCTGCTGGCCTTCGTCCCGGCCCGCTGGCGGATCGACCGCTCCCTGCCCCGCTGGCGGCTGGGCGGGGCCGCGGCCAGCGTCGTGATCGCGGCCGTCGCCTACGCCGCCGGCGCCCCGACCCTCGTGCTCGGCCTGCTGCTCACCGGAGTCCTGCTGGTCGTCGTCGCCGGGGAGTTCCGGCTGCCGCTCCGGATCCTGGACCGGGACTCGGCCTGATCCTCAGATCCCGAGGCGTTCGCGGGCGGTCCTGATCTCGTCGACGGCCTCCTCGGGCGTCGTCCCCAGCCCGATCAGCAGGTCGCTGGCGGTCGAGCGGACGTGGCCGACGATCACGCTGAGCGACATGTTCGAGGTCATGTCGAGCGCGGCGCTGGCCCGGGCGGCGGCCCGGAGCGCGGCCTCGCGTGCGCCCGAGCGGCCGGGGCCGCCCCCCAGGTGGCGGTCGAGCAGCCGGACCGCGGTGGCGAGGTCACGGATCGAGTCGACCACGATCGGCGGGACGTTCTCGTCGAGGTCGATCGCCCGCTGGGACGCGCGGGCCAGCACCCGGGTGTTGCGGATCGCCAGGTCGATCGGCTCGGCCGCGGCGGCGAACCGGTCGACCCTTCCGCGGGCTGACCGCCGGATCGGGGTCATGCTCAGGGTCTCCTGGCTGCCCTCGATCGCCAGCTTCATCTCGTGCACCGCCGGATCCAGGGAGCGGGCCCGTTCGAGCGCGGCGGTCATCTCCTCGCGGCTGCCGTCCTCCAGGGCGTCGGCGATGTCGACCAGGGTCCCGGAGAGGCGGGAGAGCAGCGGCTCGAGGAAGCGGAGGATCAGCCGGATCGGGTCGACCGGGGTGACCGCGTTGGCGGCCAGCGCGATCCCGCCGCCGATCAGGGCGTCGACGAACCGGTCGATCGAGACCATCAGGTCGGGGGAGGGCAGCGTCGCCACCAGCACCGCCGAGACCGCCGCCTGGTTGATGAACATGCGGCCACCGCCGGCGAGCAGAGCGGCCGCCATGGCCAGGGCGACGACCAGCATCAGCTGCCAGGTGCCGCTGCCGGTGACCACCAGGATCAGGTCGGCGACCCCGACCCCGATCGCCACGCCGGCCGCCACCTCGTACGCCCGCCGGCCGCGCTGCTCGATGGTCAGGCCGAGGACGAGGACCACCGCGATCGGGGCGAAGAAGGGCTGCTCGTGGTCGAAGACCCGGGTCGCGATCACCCAGGCCAGGCCGGCTCCGATCGCGACCTGCAGGATCCGCAGCCAGGCGAAGCGCAGCCCGGCGAGGCGACTGTCGAAGGTCGCCCTGACTCTCTCTCGTCTGCCGGTCAGGTGAAGCTCTCGGTCGGGCGCACCGCACCACTATGCCATTGCCGGCGGGACGAGTCCAACCGGCCGCCCGGGGCCGGCAAAGCCCACAACCATCAGGTTGTATGGTTGTGGCATGGCGATGCCTTCCCCGCTCCCCGACGACCTGGCCGAGCTGATCTCGCGCCAGTTCCGCCTGCTCGGCGAGCCGATGCGGCTGAGGATCCTCGATCGGCTGCGGTCCGGGGAGCGGAGCGTGGGGGACCTGGCCGAGGGTCTCGACTCGACCCAGCAGAACGTCTCCAAGCACCTGCAGACGCTCTACGCCGCCGGTGCGGTCGAGCGCCGCAAGGACGGCAACACCGTCTTCTACTCGATCGGCGATCCCGAGCTGATGGCGATGTGCGATCAGGTCTGCGCCAGCGTCGAACGCCGCTTCGGCCGGATGGCCGAGGTGCTCGACTCGATCAAGCAGGCCTGAGCTCCGCCACGAGAGGCGGGGCCCGGTTCGGATCCGGTCCGGCCGGCACGGCCCCACCTGCTACTCTTTCCCCATCTATACAACTAAGTAATTGTTTAGTGGAGGAACTTGACATGGAAACCGAAGCCCGATGCGATGCCGTCCCCGGTTGGCCGCTGGAGCGTGCGCTCTTCGCGATGGCGGGGACGATGACCATCCTCAGCGCCGTCCTCGCCGCGGTCGTCTCGCCCTGGTTCCTCTTGCTGACCGGGTTCGTCGGCCTGAACCAGTGGCTCTTCGTGCTGGTCGGCGCCTGCCCCGCCTCCCTGCTGATGCGCCGGGTCCTGGGGCTGCGCCCGGCCTCCGAGGGGGCGGGACGGTGAGCGCCGAGGCCGGTTCCGGGGCCGGTCGGATGGGCCTGATCGGACGCTGGATGGCGGAGCGCTTCCGCCTGGTCCTGGCCGTCTGGCTGCTGGTCGCCCTGGGCCTGGGCTTCCTCGCCCCTCGGGTCGAGCACGCCCTCTCGGGAGCCGGTTGGGAGGCGACCGGATCCGAGTCGGTGGCGGCGCGTCAGGTGATCGACGAGGAGTTCGGCGGCATGTCGTCCTCGGCGCTCATGGTGGTGCTCCACAGCGACCGGCACCAGGCCGACTCACCCGCCTTCGGCGAGGCGATCGCCGAGGTGAAGGCGGTCCTGGTCGCCAGCGAGGACGTCGGTCGAGTGGTCACGCCCGACCAGGGCGGCTGGGTCTCCCGCGACGGCCGCACCGCGGTCGTGCAGGGCGCCGCCGCGGCCGACTCGAACCAGATGGTCCGGGCGGCCGACGAGGTCAAGAAGGACCTGGCGGCGCTCGACCTCCAGGGCGTGGACGTCGCCCTGACCGGCGCGTCCGGAATGTGGTCCGACTTCAACCAGGCCAACAAGGAGGCCATGATGAAGTCGGAGCTGATCTCCTGGCCGGTCACCCTGGCGATCATGGTCCTGGCCTTCGGCTCCCTGGTCGCCGCCGGCCTGCCCCTGATGCTGACCATCCTCGGGCTGGTCGCCGCCGCCGGGACCCTCTTCCTGGGCGCCCAGATCGCGGACATCTCGATCTGGGCGATGAACTTCGCCCTGATGTTCGCGCTCGCCCTCGGCATCGACTACGCGCTCTTCATCGTCTACCGGTTCCGGGGTGCGCTGGCCGGCTCGGGCGACCCGCACGCCGCCGTCGAGACGACCATGGACACCGCCGGCAAGGCGGTCCTCTTCTCCGGCCTGACCGTGCTGATCTCGCTCTCGGCGGTGATGCTGGTGCCGAGCCCCGCCTTCCGCTCGATGAGCGTCGGGATCATGCTCTCGGTGATCTTCGTCCTGGCCGCGTCGCTGACCCTGCTGCCGGCGGTGCTCGGCCGGATCGGCTCGGGCGTCAACCGACTCTCGCTGCCCTGGGTGCACCAGGGGGAGCACCGCTCGGCGCGGTTCGCCGCCTGGGCGGAGCGGTTGTGGCGGCAGCCGCTGCGGTTCGGGGTCCCGGCGCTGCTCGCCCTGCTCGCCCTCGCGGTGCCGGTGCTCTCGCTGGACACGGGCATGCCGTCGATCAAGGTGGTGCCGGAGGCCGATCAGTCCCGGCAGGGATACGAGCGCATGGTCGCGTCGTTCGGGCCCGGCTCGCCCGGCGCGCTGCAGGTGACCGTCGACGCCGACGAGGCGACCGCCGCGCGGCAGGCTCTGGTCGCCGACCCCGGGATCGCCACGGTCGGGCCGCCCGCCGCCGGCACGGGCCGTTCGACGCTGCTCCAGGCGATCCCGCGAGAGGATCCCTCCGCCCCCGGCACCGGCCCGATGATCGAGCGTCTGCGCGACTCCCTGCCGGCCAGCGCCCGGGTCGGGGGAGCCGCCGCCGAGAACCACGACCTGGAGAGCGCCCTCGCCGGCAAGACCGCCCTGGTGATCGGCGTGGTCATGGCGCTGGGGTTCCTGCTGCTGCTCGTCGCCCTGCGGGCCCCGGTGGCCGCCGCCCTGGGGGTGATCACGAACCTGTTGGCGGTCGGCGCGGCCTTCGGCGTCGCCAAGCTCGTCTTCCAGGACGGCAACCTGTCCGGCCTGTTCGGCTTCGAGTCGCAGGGCTTCCTCGACGCCTGGGCGCCGGTCTTCTTCTTCGCGATGATCTTCGCGATCTCGATGGACTACTCGGTCTTCCTGCTGAGCTCGGCCAAGGAGCACTGGGAGCGGTCCGGCGACGCCCGCGAGGCGATGGTCGGTGGCGTGGCGCACTCCGGCCGCGTCGTCTTCGCGGCCGCCGGGGTGATGGTCGCGGTGTTCTTCACCTTCGCCCTGTCCGGGCCGCTGCCGCCGAAGGAGATGGGGATCATCCTCGGGGTGGCGGTGCTGCTCGACGCGGCGCTGGTGCGCCTGCTCCTGCTGCCGGTCCTGCTCCGCCTGACCGGGCGGTGGGCGTGGTGGCTGCCCTCCTGGGCCGACCGGATGCTGCCGCGGGTGCGCTTCGGGCACTGATGACGGAGGAGGCGCTCCGGCCCGATGTCGGGCCGGAGATCACGCCAGAGAACGTAGAACCGAACGTATCGCGGCCGTACCTCGTGCACGCCCGAGGTCCATCTCGTCGTCCAGCTACTGCCGAAGCCACGAACGTTCGGAACAGAACCCTAGACCATTTCGGAGAATGTCTTTAGGTCAGCATCCCAAGTCTGCGGAAAACTACGGGGAGGGCGGCGCGAGCGCCGGTCAGCCCAGCTTCGGCGACTTCCAGGGCTCGGCCAGCTTGCCGGCGATCAGGGCGGGAAGGCCGTCGACCGGCACCCGGACCTGCTCCAGCGAGTCGCGGTCGCGGAGGGTGACCATGCCGTCGTCCTTGGTGTCGAAGTCGACGGTGATGCCCCACGGGGTCCCGATCTCGTCCTGGCGGCGGTAGCGCTTGCCGATCGATCCGCCCGAGTCGTACTCGGTCTGGATCCCGGCGGCGCGCAGCGCCTGGCTGATCTGCTTCGCCTGCTCCGGCATGCCCTCCTTGTTGAAGAGCGGGAGGACGGCGACCTTGACCGGGGCGAGGCGCGGATGGAGCTGGAGCACGGTCCGCTTGCGGCCCTCGACCTCCTCTTCGAGGTAGGAGTCGACCAGGAACGCGAGCGCGGCCCGGTCGGCGCCGGCGGCCGGCTCGATCACGTGGGGGATGTAGCGCTCGCCCGACTGCTGGTCGAGGAACTCCATGCTCTCGCCCGAGTGCTCCTGGTGCTGGGTCAGGTCGAAGTTGCCGCGGTTGGCGATGCCCTCGAGCTCCGACCAGCCGATCGGGAACAGGTACTCGACGTCGCTGGTTCCCGACGAGTAATGCGAGAGCTCGTCGGCCTCGTGCGGGCGGATCATCAGGAAGTCGGGGCGGATGCCGAGCTCGAGGTACCAGTTCTTGCGGATCTCGACCCACTTCTCCCACCACTCCTGGGCCTCGTTCGGCGGGACGAAGAACTCCATCTCCATCTGCTCGAACTCACGGGTCCGGAAGATGAAGTTGCCCGGCGTGATCTCGTTGCGGAAGGACTTGCCGACCTGGGCGATGCCGAACGGCGGCTTCTTGCGGGCGAAGTTGAGGACGTTCTTGAAGTTGATGAAGATGCCCTGGGCGGTCTCGGGCCGCAGGTAGACGGAGTTCCCGTCCTCGGCGACCGGGCCCATGTGGGTCTCGAACATCAGGTTGAAGTTGCGCGGCTCGGAGAGCTCGCCGCCGCACTCGGGGCAGACGATCGGGTCGTCGTAGGCGCGACCCTCGGCCACCGCGGCCTCGCGCAGGTGATCCTCCCGCCAACGCCGCTTGCAGTCGCCGAGGCACTGGACCAGCGGGTCGGTGAACCCGGCGAGGTGGCCGGAGGCCTCCCACACCTTGGGGTGCTGGAGGATCGCCGAGTCGAGAGCGACGATGTCGTCCCGCTCGGTCAGCATCGAACGCCACCACTCGTTCTTGACGTTGTTCTTCAGCAGGACCCCGTAATGACCGTAGTCATAGGTCGAACCGAGGCCGCCGTAGATCTCCGATGATGGGAAAACGAAGCCGCGCCGCTTGGCGAGCGCGACGATCTCCTGCATGGTGACTTCGGTATTTCTCTCGGTGATGGGGTCAGATGCCATGCGGGAAAGGTATCGGGCGGCGGCCGCCCGGGGCCTCGGGGGGCAGTATTCCCGGCGCAATGCCATAATCGGCAGGCAATGCCGATCTACGAATACCGCTGCGACAACGGACATGTCTTTGAGGTCATGCAGTCCATGAGCGACGACGCATTGACCGAGTGCACCGAGTGTGGGGCGCCGGCCCGACGGGTGCTCCACTCACCCGCGATCCATTTCAAGGGATCGGGCTTCCACAACACCGATTACGGCACCCGCAGCGCCAACAAGGCGAAGGCGGCCGCCGCGGCCGCCAAGGGCGACTCCGGATCGGGATCCGACTCTTCCGGATCCGACTCGTCCTCGGGGAGCTCCTCGGACTCGGGCGGCTCGAGCGACACCAAGAAGTCCGAGCCGGCGAAGTCCTCCGGCTCCTCCGACTGACGAGACCGACCCTTGCCGGCCCGGGCCGCTCAGCCGCCCAGGTCGGCGGCGGCGCGCTGACGCTCCGACTCGGGGATCTCCAGCGATCCGCCCGGTCCCGGCCCGGACGGCACCAGCACGTCCGGCTCTGAGGATCCGGCGAAGATGGTGGAGAGCGCGAGCTGCGGCATGGCGATGAAGCCGATGTCGGAGACGAACGCCTTGGGGGCCGTCCAGCCGATGATCGGGCCCTTGATGAAGTTGTAGGGCAACCGCAGGGGGGAGGTGAGCCGGCCCTTGATCCCGTTCATGATCGACTGCTGGGCGGCGGCGCGATCGAGGTCGTCGTAGCCCTCGCTGTAGGCCGAGGGGCCGGAGCCGGGGCAGGGGCTCGGCTTGCGGGTCCGGGCGTAGGCGAGCGCGGTCTCGCCGTCGAGCGTGTTCGAGCCCTTCTTCAGCCGGATCGTCCAGCCGCCGTTCTTCTTGCCGCCGGAGATGTCGGCGCAGAGCTTCACCGGCAAATCCACCTTGACTCCGCCGATCGCGTCGATGAAGTCTTCGAACCCGGAGAAATTGAGGATCACGATGTGGTCGATCTTGATCCCGAGGAACTGCTCGACCGTCTGGACCTGGAGGGCGGCCCCGCCGAAGGCGTAGGCGGCGTTGATCTTCTGGGCGTCGTGGCCGGGGATCTCGGCGTAGCTGTCGCGCGGGATGCCGAGCTTCTTGAACTGGCCGCCGCCGGCCCGCATCACCATCAGGGTGTCGGCCCGGGCACCGGCGCAACCGTCGTGGGGCGCCTCGCCCTTCGCCTGCTGCTCGTAGCAGCGCTCGTCCTGGGCCGCGCCCGGCTCGAGCGTGTCGGGCGGCCGGGAGTCGGTGCCGATCACGAGGATGTTCTGGGCGGAGGCGAGCAGCCACGGGTTCCCGCTCAGCGCGTTCTTGGCCTCGCCCGAGAGCTTCATCGACTGGAGCTGGGCGGAGACCGCGAAGGCGACGACGCTGAGGCAGAGCCAGCCGAGCGCGGCGAAGAGGATCCACTTCACCCACGGTCGGCGCCGCCCGGAGCGGGGCCGGCGGTCGCGCCCGCCGAAGCGCGGCAGGCCCCGGGGCGATCCGTCTCGCGGCGGACCGTGGCCGGACCCGCCACGGCGAACCTCATAAGGTAGGTCCCGTCGGTCTTCCCGCGGGACCGAACGGCGGTCCGGCTTCGGCCGGGACTTCTCCCTCAGCGAGTCGAGCCCGGACCCGCGGAAGCGCGAGAACAGCCCCTTGCGGGAGCGGTAGACACGGTATTCCGGGCGATCCGGATCGGGTTTCTTCCCGTCGGCAGACATGAAGCGTTAAGAATGGTGACTTGATGAGGCAAGTGGAAACGATCGGACTTGATCTGGGCGGCACCAAGCTCGCGACCGGCGTCGTTGCCGGAAGGCCAGAAGCGGTGTGGAGCCATCAAGTTCCATCCAAAGGGTATTCGCAACTCGAAGTCGTTGACCTTCTGGCGCAGGAAGTGAACCGGGCGCACAAGGCCCGGCCGGGCGTGGTCGCCGCCGGGATCGGGGTGCCGGCCACCGTCGATTTCGACCGCGGACACGTCGTCAGCACGGTCAATCTCGACCTCGACGACCTGCCGATCCGGGACCTGGTCGCCGAGAAGGTCGGGTTGCCGGTCGTGGTCGACAACGACGCCAACCTCGCGATGCTCGCCGAGGCCCACTACGGCGCCGCCCGCGGAGCCCGCAACGCGCTCCTGCTGACCGCCGGCACCGGGATCGGCGGCGGCATCCTGATCGACGGCAAGCTCTACCGCGGCACCAACGGGGCCGGCGCCGAGCTGGGCCACACCGTGGTCGACATCGACGGCCATCCCTGCCAGGGCAACTGCCCGGGGCGCGGCTGCATCGAGGCGATGGCGTCCGGCACCGCGATCGGGCGGCACGGCCGCGAAGCGGCGGCGCTCCATCCGGACTCCGCCCTCGGCAAGCTGGCCGCCGACGGGGTCGAGATCGACGGCACCCACGTGACCGAGGCGGCGAAGCAGGGCGACGAGGCCGCGATCGGCGTGGTCAACCTGACCGGCCACTACCTCGGCAACGCCCTGGTCTCGCTGGTCAACATCTTCCAGCCGGAGGTGGTCGTGCTCGGCGGCGGGGTGATCGCTCTGGGCGAGCATCTGCTGGAGCCCGCCCGCAAGGAGGTCCGCGAACGGGCGCTCAAGCCGATGAACGAGACCCCGGTGGTGGCGGCCGAGCTCGGCCCGGATGCAGGCATGATCGGCGCCGCCGTGCTCGGTCAGATGGCCTGGGAAGGGGCTCCCTGATGCCGGGCCGGCTGATCGTCTGCCCGACCCCGATCGGCAACATGGACGACGTGACCAAGCGGGTCCGCGACGCGCTGATCACGGCCGACTACGTCGCCTGCGAGGACACCCGTCGCACCGGGCGGCTGCTCGAGCGGCTGGAGATCCGGCCCAAGCCGCGGCTGGTCTCCAACCACGAGGGCAACGAGGCCTCCCGCGCGACCGAGCTGGTCAAGCGGATCGAGCGCGGCGAGCGGATCGCCCTGGTCTCCGACGCGGGAATGCCCGCGATCTCGGATCCCGGCTACCGGCTGGTCCGCGCGTGCATCGACCGGGGCCTCCCGGTCGAGGTCCTGCCCGGCGCCTCCGTGATCCCGGTCGCCCTGGTCGCCTCGGGCCTGCCCACGGACCGGTGGCGGTTCGAGGGCTTCCTGCCGAAGCGGTCCGGCGAGATGGAGCGGGTGCTGAACTCGAGCGAGACCGTCGTCGCCTTCGAGTCGCCGCGGCGGATCTCGGATTCGCTGGCGGCCCTGGCCGAGTTGGCGCCCGACCGCCAGGCCGCCGTCTGCCGGGAGATGACCAAGCTCCACGAGGACGTGACCCGCGGCACCCTGAAGGAGCTGGCGATCCGCCATCAGGGCGACGTCAAGGGCGAGATCGTGCTGGTGATCGGCCCCGCCGACGCGGCCGACCACGGCCAGGACATCGGCTTCGCGGTCGAGGCGCTGAAGCGGCTGGTCAAGTCCGGGGCCCGGCCCCGGGCGGCGGCCACCGTGGTCGCCTCCCTGACGGGCACCCGGGCCAACGACCTCTACAAGGCGCTCACCGGGCGCGATCCCCGCCGATGAGCGCGGACGGACCGAAGGGCCCGGCCGGGGACGCGCCGGCCCGGGTCGCGTACGCGACCTGCGAGCCGCGCCAGCCGATGTGGGACGACGACCTGCTCTCGGCCGAGGTGCTGGCCGGCCGGGGCGTCGAGGTCGAGTTCCTGGCCTGGGACGACCCCGAGGCGGACTGGGCCTCCTTCGACCGGGTCGTCAACCGCTCGACCTGGGACTACGGGGCCCGGCTCGAGGAGTACCTCGCCTGGGTCGACCGGATCGGACCCGACCGGCTGCGCAACCCGCCGGACCTGATCCGGTGGAACACCGACAAGCGCTACCTGGCGGAGCTGGACGGCGGCGGCCTGCCGGTCCCGCCGACCATGCTGATCGCCCCGGGCGGGGCGGTCCCCGAGTTCCACGACGAGGTGGTGATCAAGCCGGTCGTCGGTGCCGGGGCGAGGGACACGGGCAGGTTCAGCCCGGAGGCCCGGCCGGATGCGCTGGCCCTGCTGGACCGGTTCGCGGAGCGCGACGAGATCGCGATGGTCCAGCCCTACCTCTCCGAGATCGAGCGGCACGGGGAGACCGCGGTCATGGTGTTCGGCGGCCAGTTCGCCTACGCCTTGAAGAAGCGGGCCTTCCTGCCGCCGGACCGGGTCGCCCCGGCCGACGAGTCGGGGATCGCGGCCGCGATGAGCGACGAGACCCTGGTCCAGCTGGGTCAGGCCGACCCCTCCGAGGTCGATCTCGCCCTGAAGACCGTGGCCTGGCTGGCGCAGCGGTTCGAGTGCCTGCCGCTGTTCGCTCGGATCGACACGCTGCTGACCGCCCAGGGGCCGGTCCTGATGGAGGTCGAGGCGACCGAGCCCAGCCTGTACCTCGGCCAGGCCCAGGGCCTGGAGCGCACCGGGGCGGAGCTGTTCGCCGACGCCGTGATCGAGGATCTCGGCGATCGCGTCGCCGCACGACCGTCCGCGGGATAACGGCCCGGACACACGCCCGCACGGAGCGGCAAATATGCTGGGTGGCCGTGAGCTTCTACGTCACCACCCCGATTTTCTACGGCAACGGCGAACCCCACCTGGGACACGCCTACTCCACCATGGCGGCCGACATCCTCGCCCGGCACATGCGGCAGCGCGGGGAGGACGTCTTCTTCCTCACCGGCACCGACGAGCACGGCGAGCCGATCGCCCTCGCCGCTGACAAGCAGGGCATCACCCCGCAGCAGCTGGTCGACCGCAGCGCCGACCAGTTCCGGGACATGGTCGCCTCGGTCGACGCGACCAACGACTTCTTCATCCGGACCACCGACCCCGGCCACGTCGAGCGGGTCCAGCGCGTGGTCGAGCAGGTCAAGGAGAACGGATACGTCTACAAGGGCACCTACGAGGGCTGGTACTGCCCGCGCTGCGCCGACTTCAAGAACGAGTCGGAGATCGGCCCCGGAGACACCTGCCCCATCCACGAGATCCCGCTCCAACGGGAGCAGCAGGAGAACTGGTTCTTCAAGCTCTCCGCCTTCCAGGAGAAGCTCGAGCGGATGTACGAGGAGGACCCCGGGATGGTGGTGCCCGACTTCCGCCGGAACGAGGCGCTCGCCTTCATCCGCCAAGGGCTGCGGGACGTCTCGCTGTCCCGCTCCGAGCTGACCTGGGGAGTGCCGCTCTCCTGGGATCCGGACCAGGTCATGTACGTCTGGTTCGACGCCCTGCTCAACTACTACACCGCCCTCGGCTACGCCCGTGACGGCGAGGACCTGACCGAGCGCTACTGGCCGGCCTCCTGGCACATCATCGCCAAGGACATCCTCAAGTTCCACGCGGTCTACTGGCCCGCCTTCCTGATGGCGGCCGGCCTCGAGCCGCCCCGCCGGATGTTCATCCACGGCTACCTGCTGATGGGCGAGAAGAAGATGT
>JBEBTS010000036.1:0-15394 GCA_040393665.1 Conexibacter woesei | reverse complement strand
CGGCGGATCGAGACGTTCCGCCTCGGCCAGTCGCACCCCGTCGGGAAGCGGCTCCGCGGACGGAAGCCGATCGGGGGTGGGGAGGCTGTCGACAGCATCCCCACCCCCGGTTCCTTGGCGTCGGCTCATGTTGCGTCCCCGCCCGCACCCAGCGCCGGGCCGGGCCCGTCGAGGACCCCGGCATCTCTGCCGGCGTCGAGCACACCCTCGAACGGAGTGCGGGGCATGTCCGGCACCGAGCCGTCCTCGCTCCAGACGCCGCGAATCTTGCTCTTGTCGCTCGCCGCCTGTTCGGCGATGTCGCGGATCACCCAGAGCTTGGCCATCGCGCCGTCGATCTCGGTCAGCTGGGGCACGACCTTGTTGCGGGCTTCGAGGTGGACCACCCTTGCGGCGGTTGTGGCCAAAGCGCCTGTGGCCTGCTGCACGAGCGTCTCCAGCCTCGTCAGGCGCCGACCCAGAGCCCTTCGAACGCCACCGACCACGTCGGTCGCGCTCCACACCGCGACGACGCCGCCGACGACCAGCGCGAGAGAGCACGCCAGGAACGGACCGAAGTACGACGGCTCCGTCGCTGCTTTCAGGCTCGACCCGACCATCCCGCCACCGCTTGGCCGGCCGCCTCCGCTGAAGAGCTCCATCGCTGCTTCGCGCAACGTCGCGATCGCCGTCCACAGCACCACCAAGGCAAGCAGGCCGAGCACGGCCTTGACCAGATGCTCCTTGACAGTGCCGGGGATCAGACGCCGGATGACCGCGGCTGGCGGATCAGGAACCGGGGCCGTCGTTCTCTTGACTTCGATCTTTCCCATCGCTACATGCCTCCTTCGTTGTGTTCGACGGTGTGCTTGGCGGCCATGGCCAGGGCGAGCTCCTTGGCCACCCTCACCGTGACCAGCGCGCTGAGCGTCCCGACGCCCACGGCCATCAGCTCGGGACCGTGGGCGCCGAGGAACTGCTGGATCGGATCGCTTGAGGTGAGATCGGTCTTCGGGGACGCCAGGGAAAGCCCGAAGTACGACATCGCGGCCTCGCAGGCCCCGACCCCGAAGACGACGAGCTTCTCGCCGAGGTTGCCGAGGCGGCGCGGCGAGAACCTGCCGGGCTCATCGTCCGCCGAGGGAAAGGCACGATCGAACGCACGAACCTTCTCACGGGTCTCGGCCAGGCTGGCCGATGCGTCCGCCTGCGCTCTCTCGGCTTCCTCCAGCAGCGCCATGCCGCGTGCGAGCGCACCCTCGAGTCCGTCGGCGATGTCGTCCGGCAGCGGTGCCTTCGCCTCGATTCGCCGGCGCATCGCCTCCAGCGCCGACAGGTAGCGGTCGCAGGCGATGACGGTGTCCTCAGGCGTCATCCGGGTCGTCCGGGAACCCGACGCATCGACGTCCGAGGCTTGGGGCATGGCGGCGATGAACTCCGTGATCTCGTCCAGGTCTGGGTCGTGAGACCAGACTCGGAGGTTTGCCGGCTTGCCGTTGGCCGCGGCTTGCGCCGTGCCGTTTCCGGTGAAGTCGTGTTCGTTGTCGGTGCTCATGGTTTGTCTGCCTCCTCTTCTCGTGGTCTCGTCAGGAGATGTCCGTGGTGATGACGCAGCGACGCGCGAAGCTCTTGCATGCGATGCGCCACGCCTCGAGCAGCCGGTCGGTCCGGGCCGGCGTCCACCGCGCCCGAAGGTGAGGGGCAACGTTTCCGACCCCCCGCATGACGGCCAGATCGACGCGACGGCCGTTGACCGACCCGCCCAGCAGCCGGGCGAGGGAACGGGGCGACTCACCGGAGCGCACGAGGGCTGCCGTGTCGTAGTCCGAGTTGGTGAGGCCGTCGGTCACGAGGACGATGGCGCTGCCGCCGTCCTGACTCGTGGCGACATCAACCAGATCGCGGACAGCCCGGGACAGATCGGTGCCCGATCCACGGACCGTGCTCAAAGCCCGGCGGAGCTTCGCGGGCTGCCTCGCCGGAGCCGAGTAGACCTTGGTCAGCAACTCGTTCATGCCGGCGACCAGTTGCTTGGCGTTGCCGATGCGCTCGAGATCGGCGGCCTCACCGGGGCCGGCGGCGGTGACGTCGACCAGGTTGAGCGACCGGGCGCTCGAGCTGCCGAAGAGTCCCACCGAGAGCCGACCGCCGTTCATGAGCGTGTGGTCGATCGCTCCCTGGACGGCGTCGTTGACCGCGACACCGGATACGGCGGTGCCGACTCCGGTCGAGGTCATGTCAACGCCGACCGCCACGTTGACCCGGCAACCATCGTTCCCGATCACCTGCTTGGTGGGGACGTCGAACCGGGGTGAGCAGCCGGCGTCCGCGACGGCGGCGGGGGTACCACCGCAAGCTGCCAGGCCGAGAGCGAATGGAGCGAGCGCCAAGACGGCCGTCAGGGCCAGGAGGAGCTGCTTCAACTTTCCAGTCTTGATGTTCATGTGATTCGGTGCCTTTCTCTTGAGTCGGCCCGTCGGTGACGAGGCGAAGTCGGTTCTGAGATCGTTGGTCGACACGCCACCTTTCACGGGATCAGCGAAGGCGGCGGGCCAGCCAGTAGAGGAAGGCCAGGCACGCGACCAGCGGTAGCCCGAGCACCGAGGCCAGATGAACCACCTGGTCGAGCAGCGCCAACGGCAAGCCGAGAGCCAGGCCGGCCATCCCGTCGGCCCCACCCTGCGAAGCCACCGTCTGCAGAACGGGAAGGCCGAACAGGAGGAACGCGCCGCACCAGAGGAGCCGGCGGCGGGCCTTGTACCTCCGGAAGGAACCTCGGCCGTGACCGAAGGTCGCCCGGCGGAGATCACCGGATCCGACCAGCAAGGTCCCGCCGGACGCGAACTCGACCTTGTAACGGGAACCGAAGATGCCGGAAGGACCCGCGACGACCAGGCCTCTCGTTCCCTGCCTGACGCGGTGGGTCCCGAACGGGCTGCTGACGTCGCGAACCGCGACCACGTGGTCACCCACGGAGGCACGGGACAGCATCAGGACGCCTTCGCTTTCGTTTTGGTCGGCAAGGTGGGCATTTGGTTCCTTTCGGTCAGGGGTCGGTGAAATCGCACCCGACCGGCCCGCCTTTCACAGGGTCAGACCACCGCACGACCGCGCCAGACAGTTCTCTACGCTTCAGGGGTGCGACGAGAACGGAATGGAGAAACGGCGATCTACCGTTTCGAGACGCTGCCCGACGACCGGATCGACGCTTGGGTCTCGACCCGTCAAGGGGGCTTCAGCACCGGTCCTTACTCCTCCATGAACCTTGGAATGAGGGTCGAGGACGACCAGGACACGGTTCTGCGGAACCGGCGCCTGCTCTTCTCGGAGCTGGATCTCGATCTGGAACGGTCGGTCTGGTGCAAACAGATCCATCGGGACGGCGTCACGGCCGTCACCGCCGATGACCTCGGCCGCGGGGCGCTCGACGAGAGCGAGATCATCGACGAGACGGACGCGATGGTCACCGACCTGCGGGGAGTGACCCTGGCCGTCACCCTTGCCGACTGCGTCCCGGTCGTGATCTATGACCCGGTCGAGCACGTCGTCGGACTGGCCCACGCCGGTTGGGGCGGAACCGTCCGCCGGATCAGCTCACGGACCGTCGGCGAGATGACCCGCCTCTGGGGCTGCGACCCGGAGCACCTGATCGCGGCCGTGGGCCCTTCGATCTCACCCGACGACTACGAGGTCGGGCAGGATGTGGTCGACGCGGCCCGAGACGCCTACGGAGAGGGCTCCGGCGTGATCGTCGATGGATCTGACGGCAAGACGAGCTTCGATCTCTGGGGGGCGAACCGTCTCGATCTGGAGTCGGCCGGGATCCGACCGGACCGGATCGAGATCGCCGGGATCTCGACCGGCAGCAACCTCGACGACTTCTACTCGTACCGGATGGAAGGCGTCACCGGACGGTTCGTCACCGCGGTGACCCTGGCCTAGCCGCCGAGCGGTCAGCCCCGGCTGAGAGCGGCGAAATGATCTCCCCGCTCCTCGTAGTTCCGGTAGGTGTCGTAGCTCGGTGCCGCCGGCGAGAGGAGCACGACCCCGCCTGAGCCGACGAGGTCACGGGCCACGGCGACCGCCTGCTCCATGCCGTCCACCGCCATCGCCTTCTCCGCCGGCAGGCCGGCCTCGATCGCGGCGGTCACCAGTCGCTCTCCGGTGGTCGGGAGCCCGAGCACGGCGACGTCTTCCCGGGCGAGCAGCTGTCCCAGCTCGCGATAGTCCTGTCCGCGATCCATCCCGCCGGCGATCAGGACCCTCGGTCTCCCGGAATACGACTCGAGCGCGGCCGCGGTCGACTCGGGCGTGGTCGAGATGCTGTCGTCGACCCATTCGATCCCGTCGATCTGAGCCACCGTCTGCAGCCGGTGGGGTAGCGCCTCCGCCCCCTCGAGCGCGCCCGGGAGCGACGGCCGGTCGATGCCGGCCACGTCGAGCGCGGTCAGGGCGGCGCAGAGGTTGAGCCGGTTGTGCCGACCTCGCAGTGGGATGTCGGCCGCGGCGATCGCGCTGCCGTCCGCATGCGCGATCCCGTCGCCGTCCAGGTGCCAGGTCTCGGCCGTGTCGAAGCGGGTCACCGGCACGTCGCGATTGCCGGCCGGGTCGGGCGCGTCGGAGGGCAGCACCACCGCCTCGACCTCCGGCAGCGCGAACAGCCTCAGCTTGTCGCTCCGATAGGCGGCCTCGGTCCGGTGCCAGTCCATGTGCTCGCGATAGAGGTTGGTCAGCACGGCCACTCGCGGGCCCGCCAGGAGGTCGGCCGTCTGGTAGCTCGACAGCTCGACCACGACCCACTCGTCGGCGGGCACGTCGATCAGCTCCAGCACGGGCAGGCCGATGTTGCCCCCCAGCGAGACGGGCTGACCGGAAGCCTTGATCAGGTGCGCCAGCAGCATCGCGGTCGTGCTCTTGCCCTTGGTCCCGGTGACGCCGATCACCCGCTGTCCGCCTCGTTCCTCCATCCACATGCCGGTGGGGGTGGACACCGCCACTCCCTCCTCCCTGAGGGCGATCACCGCCGGCTCGTAGATCGAGACCCCGGGCGAGCGGACCAGGAGGTCGCACCCCCGCAGCGCGTCGACCGCCGCTTCCGGGGACACGACCTGAGCCCCCTGCGCGGCCTCGAGCTCGGGCGCACCTTCGCCGTGCTCGCTGACGATCACCTGGACGTGGGTGCCGGGAAACCGTCGCGCGAGATGATCGAGGAAGGAGCGGGTCTCGCGACCGAGCCCCCAGACCCCGATCGCCTTGCCCTCAGTGTCCGAGAAGCGCATTGACTGAGTCAAGCAGGCTCGAAGGCACCGAATGCTCGTCGGAGAGGGCGAGGATCTGGTCCAGGTCGCCGCGGTCGGGACCGAACCGGGGCAGGACCTCGTCGGCCAGCCGTCGCACGTTCCGCTGTCCGTTCCAGCGGGGATCGGCGGCCAGCAGGCGGATCGCCGCGATGCTCTCCTCCTCCTCGCCCACGCACTCGAAGGGCTTGTGACCGCCGGTCGCGGTCAGGAGCGCGAAGCCGTCGAACTGCGCGGGCTCGTCGAGCATCGCCTTGCCGAAGATCTCGGCGAGGTCGTCCGGCTCGAAGAACGGGGCGAGGATCAGGAAGACGAATCGGCACTTGTCGCAGTCGCAGCACCAGGACGCGGTCCGCAGGGCCGGGTCGATCTGGAAGATCCGGTTGCAGCTGGTGAACGCCCGGTGGTACTGGGGCAGCCGGGAGAAGGTGCGGGCGATCGTCAGCTCCGAGGCCATCCTCAGGATCGAGAAGATCGTCATGCCGGGGACCGACTCGACCACCGCCGCCTGGAGCAGACGCTCGGCGCGGATGCCCTTGCTGAACTGATGGTTCACCTCGACCCCGTCCCAGACGGTGTTCCCGCTGGAGGCCGATCGTTCGTTGGCCAGAGCGACGCCGTCGTATCCGTGCAGAGCGGCGGTCACCAGGGCCACGCAGGAGACGATCGCGGTCACCGGGACGTGCCCGTTGAGCGCCCCGCTGGCGTTGGCCTCGATCAGCAGGGGGTCGATCCGGCGGGTCGCCAGGAAGCGCGGCGTCCCGGCCACCTCGACCGTCCGCCTGATCGGGGGTGCGTCCCCGATCGAGAACAGGGCGAAGTCGAGGCCCGACTCACGGACCGTCTCGATCGCCACGGTCGAGTCCTTGCCTCCGCCCACGGGCACCAGGATCCGGCTGGGAGAAACCGGCCGGCCTCCCCCCTCCCTCGGGGCACCGGAGGGAAAGCTCGGCCTCGGCAGCGGCCTCTCGTTGACCGCCGCGAACTCGCCGAGACCCTCCGAGTAGAGCGCCTCGAGCAGCTCGGCCGCCGCCGGCCAGGGGGCGTCCCGCTCGAACTCGACCGATTCCGGCACCGCCGCCTTGTAGTAGCTGACCCCGGCCACCCAGTGGAGGAGCGAGAGCAGGTCCTGCAGCCGCTGGTCGTCGAGGTCGGGGGGGCTCGCCGGGACCGGCAGGCTGAACCGCTCCTCGAAGACCATCTCGTCGAGGCCGTAATGCAGCCGGACCTCGCCCTCGGCGTCGATCGACCGGTCCAGGAACCGGAACGATCGGAACGACGACGGGTCGAACTGCGTTGATTCGACGGGGTTCGGGGAGCCGGCCATTTCCAGAGGACCTCGGGGGCCTACGCCTCCTGCGAGAGGTAGTACTGGATCTCGATCTCTTTCTTGATCTTCGGGTAGAGCTCCTCGCGCAGCTCGGCCTCCAGCTCGGTCCGGAGCCGTTCCCGCACCTGCTGCTCCAGCTCCGCCCGGGCCTCCGGGCTCAGATCGCTCAATTCGGTCATGCCTGCTCCTTGATCGGATCGACTCTGGGAATCTGACCCCAGACTAAGCGGACGGCTAATGCTGCAGCAGCCCGGCGAGGGCGAGGGCGACGCGCTCGCCACGCTCGGTGAGGACGTACTCGGTGTAGGGCGGCCGGCCGGCCACCGTGCGCCGCTCCACGATCCCGGCCGCCTCGAGCTGTTCGAGACGGTCGGAGAGGGTGGTCGGAGAGACGCCGGGGAGTGACTGGCGGAACTCGTTGAAGCGGGTGGCGCCGCTGGAGCAGGCGTAGATCGTCGCCATGGTCCAGCGGCGCTCGAGCACCACGGCGGTCTCCCGCACCTCGGCGGGGACCGGTCGGCAGTCGTTACATCGGCGCGACATCCGCGGTGCTCCCGGCCGGTTCGAGGGCCAGGTCGATGACCTCCTCGACGCTGGAGACCGGGTGGAAGGCCATCGCCTCCCTCACCTCCTCCGGCACGTCGTCGAGATCGGCCTTGTTGCGGAAGGGCAGGATCACCTCGGTCAGGCCGGCCGCGTGGGCGGCCAGGACCTTCTGCTTGAGCCCGCCGATCGGCAGCACCCGGCCCTGGAGGGTGACCTCGCCCGTCATGCCGACGGTGTGCTTGACCGGCCGTCCGGTGAGCAGGGAGACCAGCGCGGTCGTCATCGCCGTGCCGGCGCTGGGGCCGTCCTTGGGGATCGCCCCGGCCGGGACGTGCAGATGGAACTCGCGGTCGAACGCGTCGGCGTCGACGCCCAGCTCGTCACGGTGCGAGCGCACGTACGAGAGCGCGATCCGCGCCGACTCCTTCATCACGTCGCCGAGCTGGCCGGTCAGGACCATGCCCTTCTCGCCGTCCATGGCGGTCGCCTCGATGAAGAGGACGTCGCCGCCGGTGCCGGTCACGGCCAGTCCGGTCGAGACGCCGGGGATCGCGGTCCGCTCGACCGACTCCTGCCAGAACTTCTGCTTGCCGAGCGCGTCGCGCAGGAAGGGCTCATCGACCTTCACGGGCGCCGCCGACTCGCCGGAGGCGATCCGGGTCGCGGCCCGCCGCATCAGCTTGCCGATCTCCCGCTCGAGCTGGCGCACGCCGGCCTCGCGGGTGTACTCGGCGATCAGATCGGCCAGGACCGCGTCCTCGACCTCGACCTCCTCCTGGTTCAGTCCGTTCCGCTTGACCTGCCGGGGCAGCAGGTAGTCGCGGGCGATCGCCCGCTTCTCCTCGACCGTGTAGCCGTCGAAGGCGATGATCTCCATGCGGTCCAGCAGCGGGGCGGGGATCGTGTCGAGCATGTTGGCCGTCGCCAGGAAGACGACCTGGGACAGGTCGACCTCGACGTCCAGGTAGTGATCCCGGAAGCTGTGGTTCTGGGCGGGATCCAGCACCTCGAGCAGGGCGGCCGAAGGGTCGCCGCGCCAGTCGGCGCCGACCTTGTCGACCTCGTCCAGCAGGATCACCGGGTTCATGGTCTCCGCGTCGCGGAGCGCCCGGACGATCCGGCCCGGCATCGCGCCGATGTAGGTGCGGCGGTGACCGCGGATCTCGGCCTCGTCGTGGACGCCGCCCAGCGAGATCCGCACGAACTCGCGGCCGAGCGCCTTGGCGACCGACTCGCCGATCGAGGTCTTGCCGGTGCCGGGCGGCCCGACCAGGGTCAGGATCGCGCCGTCGGCGCGGCTGTCGGCCTCGGACTCGCGCTCCTGGCGGAGCTTGCGGACCGCGACGAACTCGGTGATGCGCCGCTTGACGTCGTCGAGGCCGGCGTGGTCGGCGTCGAGCACCTCACGGGTGTGGGCCGGATCGAGCTTCTCCTCGGAGCGCCTGCTCCACGGGACCGCGATCAGCCAGTCGAGGTAGCTGCGGATCATCGAGCTCTCGCCCGACTGCTCGCCCTGACGCTCGAGCCGACGGAGCTCCTTCATGGCCTGCTCCTCGACCGCCTCCGGCATCCCGGCTTCGGCGATCTTCTCCTCGTACTCCTCGATCAGGCTCGCGTCGTCGTCGCCCAGCTCCTTGCGGATCGACTTCATCTGCTCGCGCAGGAAGTACTCGCGCTGCTGCTGCTGGGCGCCGGACTCGACGTCGTCGCGGATCTTGCTGCGGACCTGGAGCTCGGTCAGCCGCTCGCGCTGGAACTCGACCGCCTTCTCGAGGCGGGCGGTCACGTTGAGGGTGTCGAGCAGCTCGAACTTCTGGTCGAAGCTGAGGTCGGGGCTGAGGCCGGAGGTGTCCGCCAGCTCGCCGGGCTCGCTCACGTTCCGCAGGAAGGCGGCGATGCGGCTGTCGGCGTTCCTCAGCTCGAGGATCTCTTCGACGATCGCCCGGTACTCGTGGACCAGCTCCTTGGTGTGCTCGTCCTCCGGGTGGCCGTCGTGGATCTCCTGGACCTCGATCCGGAGGGCGTCGGGATCGGCCTCGTCGGGGTGGGCGACCCCGGCCAGGCCGCGGCGCAGGCCGACCACGGTGGCGACCGTGTCGCCGCGGGGCGACTGGCCGCGCTCGACCACGTCGGCGATCACGCCGACCCGGGCGAACTCGCCCTCGCGGCGCGGCAGCAGGAAGACCTGTTCCTCGTCACCGACGTCGATCGAGAGGGTCGCCGTGACCGAGGGGAAGACCATTGCGTCATCTAGTGGAACCAGCAGAAGATCCATAAGTAAGTCCAGTTTTTGTAGTTAG
This sequence comes from Conexibacter woesei, assembly GCA_040393665.1. Classification (GTDB taxonomy): domain Bacteria; phylum Actinomycetota; class Thermoleophilia; order Solirubrobacterales; family 70-9; genus 67-14. Next base: position 5,942 of record JBEBTS010000036.1, on the reverse strand, counting down.
TCCTGCATTCAGCATAGACAAACGCCCCCAGCTGGTCGCGATTTGGCTGCACACGCCGAAATCACGACCTCGGAGGTCGTGCGCACCGGACCGCTTCGACTGCCGTGGATCGGGTCAGTCGGACATCTTCTGCTGGAGCTTGCGCGCCTGGGCGCTGAGCTCCGCCACCTGGTAGCCGCCCCTGCCGACGGCCCTGGCCTTCTCTTCGACCCACTCGATCATCGAAGGGTCGAGGCTGGGGAGGCTGACCTGCTTCAGCCCCTTCTTGAGGTTCGAGACCGGCCCCGACCGGCCGGGCAGATGGCCCTCGATCCCGTGCATCCCCTTGTCCAGGAGAGACGGCGAGATCATGCGCCTCGGGGTCCAGCGGCGGCGCCCGTTGTGAGCCAGCGCGGCGCCGCCGGCGACGCCGATCAGGGCCGCGCCGGCCACTGCCGCCGGGGTCCGTGCCTTCTTCAGGAACTCGCCGACCTCCTCCGAGGAGGGCAGGGACGCCCCGTTGCCCTTGGACTCCGCGGATCGCGCCGCCGAGCTCGTTTCGCCGGATCGCTTGCCGGCGCTGGCCGCCGCCGCCCGGGTCGATCCCCTGGAGCTCGACTTCGAGCCCGTCCGGGACGTCGAGCCCGCGCGGGACCGCGCTGCCCCGCCCGCCCGGCTGCGGGCGGCCTTGCCGTTGGACTTCGAGCCGGATGCCGTCGCCCGCTTCGGGGCCGCCTTCTTCGTGCTCTGGGATTTCGTTCGTGTCGCTGCCATGTTGGTCCTTTCGAAAAGCCCCCCTTCGTCGATGACGTCTGGGGCCTCGTCAGTCAACCCTCGCCGGCGCCACCGGACAGTCCCTACCCGATGACCGGGAACGCAAACGGGCCGGACAGCGCGCGTGGAAGCTCAGGAACGAGTGATATGGACGTCCATGGCCCCGATGCCGTAGATGCCGCTCACCGGCTCCAGCTCGGGCTCGTCGATCAGCTCGACCGTCTCGACGCGCTCGGCCAGGAACCGGAGGGCCTCCTCCAGCTCCGCCCGGGCGAGGTTCGCCCCGACGCAGTAGTGGATCCCGGCGCCGAAGGTGAGCGGCCGAGCCTGCCCCCGCTCGGCGGTCAGATCGAAGGTCCGGGGCGCGACGAAGGCCTCGGGATCGCGGTTGCCGGTGAAGGCGCAGATCATCAGCACCGTCCCCGCGGGGAAGAGCACGTCGCGGTACTCGACGTCCTCGGTCAGCTGCCGCGCGGTGAACGGGGTGATCGGCTCGAAGCGCAGGACCTCGGCGACGGCGCGGGGTGCGATCGCCTCCGGATCATCTCTCAGAGCCGCCCACTGCGCCGGGCTCGTCGCCAGCAGGCGGATCGCGTGCGAGAGCTGGCTCTGCAGGGTGTCGATCCCGCCGGCGAGGATGTTCAGCACCAGGTTGCGGAGCTCGCGGTCGCCGAGTCGCTCGCCGTCCTCCTCGGTCCGGATCAGCGAGGTGATGAGATCGTCCCCCGGGTCCGCGCGCCGCGCCTCGATCAACGGGTCGATCCACTCGTAGAACTCGCCGACCTTCCGCTGCATCAGCGCGACCGTCTCCGGGTCGCTCAGGGCGATCGGGTCGAACTGCTTCTGGATCCAGGTCGACCAGTCGTGGAGGCGCGGCGCGTCCAGCAGCGGGGCGCCCATGACGCGGGCGATCGTGAGCGCCGGGTAGGGCCGGCTGAACGCCTGCACGAAGTCGAAGTCGTCGCCGGAGAGGTCGTCCCAGAGGTGGCCCAGGATCTCCCGCATCGCGGGGCGCCAGCGATTGGCCGCCCGCGGGGAGAGCGAGGGGTTCACCAGCCCCCGCAGCCGGCGGTGGACCTCCCCCTCCTGGTTGATGATGTTGGCCTCGATCTCCTCGTGCAGCGGGCCGGAGTCGATGCCGAACATCTCGCCGATCAGCCGGCCGGGGAAGATCGCCGCCCGGGAGCGGAGGAAGTGCTCGCCGGCCTCCCGGTCCAGCACGACCACGGCAAGCGGGGTGCGCGCCAGCCATCGGCCCGAGTCCAGCAACCGGTTCGCGGCACGGTGCCAGCGCCGTCCCCGTAGGTCGGGGTCGGCCGGGTCGATCTCCGGCAGCTTGAGCTCGGTTACCGGTCGCATCCCGCCAGCCTAGAGCCTGCGGGCGGAACCTCTGGAGCCGTCAGGAGCCGGAGTCGGCGAACTTGTACCCGATGCCCCGCACGGTGAGGACCAGCTCCGGCCGCTGGGGATCGGTCTCCACCTTCTGGCGGAGGTTCGAGATGTGGACGTCGCAGGCCCGCTCGTCGCCGTCGAACTCGGTCTGCCACAGCTCCTCCATGATCTGGGAGCGGCGGAAGACCTCGCCCGGGCGGGCGGCCAGCAGGCGGAGCAGCTGGAACTCGGAGCGGGTCAGGCTGATCGTGCGCCCGTGGACGGTGACCACGTGACGGGCCAGGTCGATCGTCACCGGACCGGCGACGATCCGGGACTGCTCCGGGGCGGGGGTGCGGTCGAGCTCGCGGCGGCGGAGCTGGGCCCGCACCCGGCCGAGCAGCTCGCGCACGGAGAACGGCTTGGTCACGTAGTCGTCGGCGCCGACCTCCAGCCCGACCACCTTGTCGACCTCGGCGTCCTTCGCCGTGAGGATGATGATCGGCACGGCCGACCGGGAACGGACCTCGCGGCAGATGTCGAGGCCGCTGCGGCCCGGCATCATGATGTCGAGGATCAGCAGGTCGAACTCGATCTCGCCGGCTAGGCGCTCCTCGGCATCGAGGCCGTCGACCGCGGCGGTCACCTCGAATCCTTCCTGGGCCAGTGCGTAGCCGACCGAGTCCCGGACCGACGGCTCATCGTCGGCGATCAGGATCCGGCCGGTCGTGTGACCGGCGTTACGGGCTGCGTTAGCGCTCTGTTCGGGTTCTGTCTGGGTCATGCGACTGGTGTTTCCGTTTGCTCAATTAGTGGGAGCCGGACCCAAAAGGTACTGCCCTCGCCCTCGACCGAATGGGCTCCTATCTCTCCACCCATCACATCTACCATCCTGCGGGCGATCGCGAGACCGAGTCCGAACCCCTCCTGGCGCCGGGTCTCCGACCTCCTGTAGAAGCGCTCAAACACCCTTTCCACCTCGCTTTGCGGGATTCCGGTACCGGTGTCGGTCACCTCCAGCAGGGCCTCCTTGCCGCCGATGCTGCGGCCCCTGACGGTGATCGTCCCGGGCGGGGGCGTGTTCTTGCAGGCGTTGGTCACGAGACCGATCAGCACCTGCCGCATCAGGGTCGGGTCGGCCTTGGCGGCGAGGTCCGGCTCGACGTCGCGCACCAGATCCAGCCCGAGCGGCACCTCGACCTGGGAGCAGACGTCGGCGACCGCGGTCCCGACGTCGACCACCTCGACGTCACCGGTGCCGAGCGCCTCGACCCGGGCCAGCGTGAGCAGCGACTGGGTCAGGCGCGACATCCGCTCGGCGTCGGCCGAGAGCCGGTTGAGGAAGTGGTCGCGGGCATCCGGGTCCTCCTTGGCGCCCGACTGGAGCACCTCGATCGCCCCGGAGATCCCGGCCAGCGGGTTGCGCAGCTCGTGGGCGGCGTTGCTGACGAAGTCGCGCTCGGCGAACTCCTTGCGCATCTCCTCGGTGCGGTCGCGGACCACGACCAGGACCGCGCGCTCGTCGGGGAGCGCCCGCGCCTGGAGGGTGTAGGCGTTGTCCCCGATCCGCATCGCGGGGTGGGCGGCGAAGCCTTCGACGATCGCCCGCCTGATCGGCAGCATCATCGGCTCGGGCAGGCTGCCCTCGTCGTCCAGCAGCTCGGTGGCGGCGGAGTTGAAGTACCGGACCGAGGCGTCATCGTCGTCGACCACCATGACCGCGTCGTTGAGCCCGTCGAAGATCGCGGTGAGCTTGTCGCGGTCCGCGGTGAGCACGCCGAAGCTCTCCTTGAGCGCGACCCGCATCGAGTCGAGCGACCGGGCCAGGTCGCCGATCTCGTCGGCGCCGCCGGTCGGCAGCTTCACGTCGAAGTTGCCGGAGGCGAGCTGATCGGCCCTGGTCGCCAGGCGCTTCAGCCGCACCGTGATCAGCGACGCGATCCCGACCCCCACCAGGGCGCCGATCGCGATCCCGATCAGAGCGGCCCGCAGGCTCTCCCGCCGCAGCGACTCGATCGCGCCCTTCAGCACCACCGGCCGCGAGTACCTGCCGATCACCGCGCCGGTGGGCAGGCCGTCGACCCGCACCGGGACGCCGACCACGGTGATCTCGCCGTCCTCCAGCTCCTCGGTCTCCCTGGACCCGGCGAGCGCACGGTCGAGGACGTCGCGGTAGGTGTCCTTGCCGGTGAAGGCGTACCGCCCGCCGGCCGGGGCGACGAGATTGCCGTCGAGGTCGAAGTACCAGGCGGCGAAGCCCTCCCCGTTGGCGGCCTGGACCTCGGTCTCGACGTCGGTCTCGGGCTCGGCCACCCGGTCGGCGAGCCGGCTGGTCCGGCCGACCGCGAGCTCGGTCGAACGCTCGGAGAGCAGATCCTGGCTCGACTGGTTGATGAACAGGTAGACGATCGCCGCGGTGAGGAAGCAGACCAGCGTGAACCCCGCGGCCAGCCACAGACGCATTCCGATGTGGCGACGGCTGGGACGAGGGGGCCGATTCCGCATGGGCGGACCATACCGCGAGTGCCAGGTCACCCCGGACGAGCACGGGTCGCTCTCCGGCATCCGTGCCACAATCGCAGCGTGAAGACCCTGGTCCTGATCCCGGCGTGGAACGAGGAGGACTCGATCGAAGCGGTGATCGACGACGCCCGGACCCACCTGCCGGGCACCGACATCCTGGTGGTCGACGACGGCTCGACCGACCGCACCGCCGCCTGGGCCCGACGGGCCGGGGCCCGGGTCGCCTCCCTGCCCTTCAACCAGGGCGTCGGCGCCGCCCACCAGACCGCCTACATCTTCGCCACCGGCCAGGGATACGAGCTGATCGCCCAGCTCGACGGCGACGGTCAGCATCCGGCCGCGGAGCTGGCCCGCCTGGTCGAGGTGGTCGCTTCCGGCGAGGCCGACCTCGCGGTGGGATCGCGGTTCGCCGAGGCCAGCGGCTACCGCGCCCCGTTCGCCCGTCGGATCGGCCAACGGCTGTTCAGCCTGCTGGTCTCGACCTCCACCCGACAGACCTTCACCGACACGACCTCGGGCATGCGGGCGATGAACCGGAAGGCGATGGAGCTGTTCGTGGGCCGCTACTCCTCCGAGTTCGCCGAGGTCGAGTCGCTGCAGCAGGCGGTCCGCGCCGGGCTGGCGGTGACCGAGGTGCCGGTGCGGATGCTGCCGCGCGAGCACGGCCACTCGTTCATCACCCCGCTCGGCTCGGCCTTCTACATCTTCAAGACCCTGGTCGTGCTCCTGATCGGCCAGCTCCGCCCCAAGCAGGTCGGCCCGTGATCGGCCCGACGCCGCGTCCCGGCGAGGAGACCCGGTGATCCGGATCTTCGGACAGGACCTGGCCGCGCTGGTCGGGGCGACGACCGATCCGGTGGTCCGACTCACCCCCCAGGCGCGGATCATCGCCGCGATCCTGGCGCTCGTCTTCATGGGGCTGATCCTCGACCTGATCCGGCGCGACCGGCTGCTCGAGCGCTACTCGATCGTCTGGTTCCTGCTGGGCCTGGCGATGCTGGTCGGCGCCGCCTTTCCGGTCCTCCTGGAGCTGATCGCCCGGGCGATGGGGGTCCGCGACGTCACCATCGCCCTGTTCTCGCTGATGCTGCTGATCCTGCTCGGGCTCTCGCTCAACTTCAGCGTGATCGCCTCGCGCCAGTCGAAGCAGATCACCCGCCTCGCCCAGCAGAGCGCGATCGAGTCGGTCGAGACGAGCCCGCCGGACGACGAGCCCGGCGACGCCCCCACCGAAAGGTGAAGTGCCCCCATTACTTGTTCTCAGGGAACCAGTAATGGGGGGACTTCACGGGGCC
>JBEBTS010000035.1:0-15447 GCA_040393665.1 Conexibacter woesei | reverse complement strand
CGGCCAACACGGTCGCGGCCACGAGACCCAGCGTGACGATTCCGACGACGATGAAGTTGCTCCGGGCCGGAATGGCTCTCGTCGAGGTCACGGTTGAATAATCGACATTACCGGAGCGATCAGGCCAGGATCCTGATCGCTCCGGACGGGACGGAGGTGGGGACGCAACTTCTCCGAACGTGGCGGGTTTCACCTCCGCGGTGGCTGCCCAGCCACCTTTGAACCGGTCCAGGGGAAGTCAGCATGGGGACAACAGCAGGGGAAGCGCCAGTCGGAAGTCAGCTCGCCGCAGGGTTGCGATGGGGCCGGCTGGTCGGGTATCTGCTCGCGGTCGCGTCGGTCTTGGCGCTGTTCACGGCGCCGGTCGCGTCGGCCGACCCGGGAGAGCCGGACCTCAGCTTCGGCAGTGGCGGATGGGCTTCGGTGCCGGTGGATCCCGGGGCGGAGCCCGTGCTCAGGGACCTGGTGCGGCTCCCCGACGGGAAGCTCCTGGCCGGCGGCGGGTCCGGTGGCAGCGGGGCAGGGATCCTGACCCGGTTCCTCGCCGACGGCGCCCTGGACGAGACCTTCGGCTCGCAGGGGATCGTCCGCACCGAGCGCTCCCTGTGGGCGAAGCTCATGCCGCAGGCAGATGGAAAGATCGTCGCCTTCGGAAGCTCCGGCAGGGACGCGGCGGTCGCCAGGTTCAACCCCGACGGCACCCTTGACGCCGGGTTCGGCCAGGGCGGGATCCGGGTCCTCGATGTCCGGGGCCAGTTCAGGAAGACCGAGGCGAGCCTCGAGGCACGGGGAGCCGGAGTCGACTCGCAGGGAAGGATCGTCGCGGTGGTGTGGGTCGGGTCCTGCAGCCTCGATGACGAAGGCATCGACAACGTGAAGAGCTTCGGTTGGACCTCGGACCTATGCGGCGACACCGCGATCGTGAGGCTCACCTCCTCCGGGGACCTCGACCCGGCCTTCGGCGACGGGGACGGGATCCGCATCGTCACGCCCGGCGGAAAGCAGATCGTCGCGACGCTGGCGCCGGACGACGGCATCCTGATCACGTCCGTCCTCTTCGAGGACTCGGGGGACGTGGACCTGCCGAACCAGAGCTTCAGGATCCTTCGCCGACTCGGGCCGGACGGCCTCCCGGACACCGCGTTCGGGGATGCGAGCTGGGTCTCGTTCGAAGGTGAGCTCGAGTACCCGATGGCCGGCCTTCTCGATGTGGCCGACGACGGAACGATCACAGCCACGTTCGGCAGCAGCGCGATCCGGCTGAGGAAGGACGGGACCCCAGACGGCGGCTTCGGCGACGCGGGTGAGCTCCGCTTCGAGACGTTCTCGCGCGCCTCGAGGTTGGGCTTGAGCCCGACCTTCGGGGACGGCGCGGTCACCGACCGTCACATCTACCTGGCCGGCAGCTCCGGTGGCCGCAAGAAGGCCGCCGGCCGTCGCGCCGTAGTGGCGCGCCTGAACCTGGACGGCAGGCTCGACCCGACCTTCTCCAACGATGGCTTGGCGGTCACTCGGATCGGTGAGGCACTGCCGGAGAAGATGATCGACCGCCGGGTCGGGATGGCCGGCGGAGCCCTCCTCGTCGATGAGCGGGGACGGGCCATCATCGGCGTCACCGGCGGCACCGTCGGAGACCTGCGGTTCGCGTTCGGCCGGTTCCAGGGAGGCGAAGGCCGGCGACTCAGCTGCAACGGGGTCCCGGCGACCGTCCAGGGAACGCCGGGCGACGACGTGCTGATTGCCGGCGAGGTGACTGCCACCGGGACCGGAGACGACACCGTGAAGAGGGGCGGCGCATTGATCTGCACCGGTCCCGGAGACGACCGGGTCGAGGCGGGGGACGCCGGCAAGGTGTGGCTCGGCGCGGGCGACGACACGTTCTCGACCACACGGATGGCGAGCCTGGTCCAGGGACAGGCCGGTGACGACCGGATCCTGGGCCGAGTGTTCAGGGCCGAGGGCGGCCAGGGCGACGACCTGATCGACACCACCCGCTTCGCCGATCGCTCCTGGGACTACAACGAGAAGCTGTTGATCGGCGGCCCGGGCAACGACCGGATCTTCGCCAATCACGGCGAGGACCGGCTGCTCGGCGGGGCCGGCGCGGACACCCTCAAGGGCGGCCTGGATGAAGATCGCCTCGAGGGCGGGCCAGGTGCCGACTCTCTGTTCGGCGGCAAGGCCACCGACGTCCTGATCGGCGGTCCGGGCCGCGACCGCCTGCACGGCGGACCTCCCGGCCCGGCCTACCACCGCTACCGGATCAAGAGCCGCAAGGCGAAGGGGCTGATCGAGCTCCTGCCCGGGCGGGTCGGTCGGGAGTCGCTCAAGTTCAGGTCGCGGTGTCACAGCTCGGGGAGCGGCAAGACGCGGACCTCGTGGACCACGTCCGGCGTGATCTTCAAGGGCTTGAAGGTCCGCAACGGCAGGTTCCACGGCAAGGTCGACAATGAATGGTGGGACGGATCCTCGGAGCAGGAACGGACGAGCGGCGTGGTCCGGGCCCGCAGCATGACGATCTCGGTCGACATCCAGTACGGCTACGACTTCACGAACTGCTGGACCGGCAAGCTCAAGCTCACCCTGCGGCGGATCAAGCCCGCGAAGCAGGTGGTCCGGCAGTAGGGAGTCGCGGAGCGCGAGGAGGACGCGGTCAGATGCCGCCGACGGCGGTGAACGCACCGCCGGCCCGGCCGTCCCGGTCCCGGGAGATCACGGTGACCAGCGAGCCGTACGGCGGGCGCCAGGTGCTGTGGAAGGCGTAGTGGGCGGTGGCCGGGAGGGTCGCGGATCCCGTCCAGGTCGAGCCCGATCCCGACTCCAGCTCGATCCGCTCCCCGTTGACGGTCGCCTCGACCGAAGCGAGCGGGACGGCTGAACCGACCTCGACCTCGACGGTCAGGGTGACCTCGCCGTCGTCGTCCATCGGCGACAGCGACGCCTCGAGAGCGACCTCCGGCGCGGGACCGGGGGCAGCCGTGATCGGGTCCCTCGGTTCCCGGAGGACGCTCGGGAGAGCCGGCGTCCGCGGCGGCGGCACCCGCGCCCGTTGGGCCCGCTCGAGCTCGGCCGCCATCGCGATCAGCCGGGCGTCCTCGTAGGCGGGGCCGGCGAAGGTGAGGCCGACCGGCATGCCGATGTCGGCCATCAGGCCCATCGGGATCGTCACGGTGGGGATCCCCAGATGGCGGATCGCCAGGTTGCCGTTCGAGTAGACCACGCCGTTCCGCCAGGCGATCTCGTTCGAGCTCGGGTTGAAGTCGGCATCGAACGGGGCGACGTCCGCCGCGGCGGGGAAGACGACGGCGTCGAGGCCCTCGGCCTCCAGCCACTCCTCGAAGTCGATCCGCCGGGTCGCCTCCAGGCCCTCGACCGCCTCCTTGACGTGTGGCAGGTCCTCGAGCCGGAGCTCCCGCCCCCGGGCGAACTCGGCCAGGTCGGCGAGGTCGGGGTCGTCCTCGTAATGGTCCGGGATCGCGCCGGCCGGCAGGGGAAAGATCTCGGCGCCGTCCACGTCGTCCAGCGAACGGATGCCGGGATCCCCGTTCTGGTCGAGGAACTCGTTCCAGGCCCAGACGGCGAGCTCCCACATCTCGGTCCGCACGAAGCCCGGCGGGACGATCCCACGGGTGTACATCGACTCGGCCCCGGGACGGTCCTCCTCGTAGTTGGAGACGGCGGGGAAGTCGGTCTCGACCACCTCGGCCCCGAGGTCTTCGAGCGCCTTCCGCGAGGCCTCCCACAACGCGATCACGGAGCCTCGGGTCGCGATCGGGTCACGCGATCCGGGGTCCAGGTTCACGTACATCCGGGGCACCCCGAGTCGCCGGCCGGCGAGCTTCCCGGCCGGCCGGTCCCCGCCGGCAGTGAGGGACCGATAGCTCTCCGGCCTCACGGCGGACGCCTTCGGCAGCTCGACCCAGGGCTGGACCCGCCAGAAGTCCCCGCGCGCGGTACCGTCGTCGCCGACGATCACGTCCAGGACCTCCAGCAGGTCGTCCACCGACCGGGTGTGTGGCACGACCACGTCCATCGTCGGGTAGAGCGGCCAGTTGCCGCGCATCGAGATCACTCCCCGGGACGGCGTGTAAGCGACCAGCGACGAGTTCGAGGCGGGCGCCCGGCCGGAGGACCAGGTCTCCTCGCCGAGGCCGAAGGTCGCGAAGCTCGAGGTCGTCGCGGTCCCGGAGCCGTTGGAGGAGCCGGACCCGTAGGCGGAGCAGAGGAAGTCCGGGTTGTACGGGCTCTCCGCCCGGCCGTACAGGCCGCGCTGCATGCCGCCGGCGGCCATCGGCGGCATGTTGGTCAGGCCCAGCAGGATCGCCCCGCCGGCCCGCAGCCGCTCGATCACGAAGGCGTCGTCGGTGGCGATCAGGTCCTCGAACGCGGGCGAGCCCGAGGCGACCGTGAGGCCCCGCGCCTTGTAGCTGTCCTTCGCCGTGTAGGGGATCCCGTCCAACGGCCCCAGGGGCTCGCCCCGTCGCCGCCGCTCGTCCGAGGCCGCCGCGTCCCGGAAGGCATCCGGGTTCAGCACCGGGACCGAGTTGAGCCGCGGGCCCTGCCGATCGAACCGCCCGATCCGGCTGAGGAAGGCGTGGACCAGCTCGACCGCGGTCACCCGTCCCTGCTCCAGGGCGGCCCGGGTCTCGGCGATCGAGGCCTCGGTGACCTCGAAGGGGACTTCGGCCACCGCCTACTCCGCCGCGGGCAGGGGGGAGGGCTGGTGCTGGGTGATGCAGTGGACGCCGCCCCCACGGTCGAAGATGGCTCGCGCCGGGATCGGCACGACCTTCCGTCCGGGATACTCGGCGGCGAGGATCGCCAGCGCCTCGTCGTCGGCCGGATCGTCGAAGGAGCAGGCGATCACCCCGTCGTTGACCACCAGGTGATTGATGTAGCTGTAGTCGACGAAGCCCTCCTCGTCCCGCAGCACCTCGGGCGCCGGCAGGTCGACGATCCGCCAGGGGTTGCCGTCGGCGTCCGTGCCGTCCTCGAACACCGCCCGCACCTCCCGGCTGACCTCGAAGTCCGGGTGCTCGGGGTTCCGCTGCGCGTGCACCAGGACGGTCCCCGGTGAGGGGAAGGCGACCAGGATGTCGGCGTGGCCGCGGGTGCCGAAGGTCTGCGAGTCCCGGTGGAGGCCGCGCTTCAGCCAGATCACCTGCCGCGCGCCGATCTTCTCGGCGAGCTCGGCCTCCACGTCCTCCTTCTCGAGGTCGGGGTTGCGTCCGGGGTCGAGCTGGACCGTCTCGGTCAGGACGACCGTCCCGTTGCCGTCGACCACCGTCCCGCCGCCCTCGTTCACGAGATCGGAGTCGACCCGGGGAGCCCCGGCGAGCCGGGCCACCAACGGTCCCACCTCGGCGTCCTTCTCCCACTCCGCCCACTCCTGCTGCCCCCAGCCGTTGAAGACCCAGGTGACCGCGGCGACCGAGCCGTCCTCGGCGTGGACGAAGGTCGGGCCGCAGTCGCGGATCCAGGCGTCGTCCAAGGGCGCGACCACGACGCTGACCGCCGGGTCGAGCACGGCGCGGGCGGCCTCCTCCTCGCCGGGGTCGACCAGCATCGTCACGGGCTCGAACTCGAGGATCGCGTTGGCCGCCCGGCTCCACGCGGCGCGGGCCGCCCTCTGCTGCTCCGGATCGTCGCCGAGCGCGCTGGTCCCCGGAGCCGGGAAGGACATCCAGACCCGATCCTGCGGGGCGGTCTCTGCGGGCATGAACCAGGCCATCGGGCTCCTCGGGAAGTCGGGGGCGGGGGTGGCAACAAGATAGGCGCCCACCTCACCGCGGTCAATCATTGCGGGTTTCTGCGGTTGTCCTGCCCGGATCGCGCTGTTAGGAATGCGGAGGGTCCATGTTCGCCAATCAGTCAGTGAAAGCGAGGCCGGCCAATGAAGCGATCCGAGGCACTGAAACCGCTGTCGCGAGAGCACCATCACGCCCTGTTCGTGGCGAAGGAGGTTCGTGACGCCGACGAATCCGGGGCCGAGTCGGCCCGGACTGCGCTGCTCGGGTTCTGGCGCGACGAGGGCGCGCTCCACTTCCGGATCGAGGAGGAGGTGCTGCTGCCCGGCTCGGGGCTGGCCGGCCCGGACCGGGACGAGGAGGTCGCGCGGATGCTCGCCGATCACCTCGAGATCCGACGGCGGTTCGCCCGGATCGAGTCCGGGGGGATCGACCTCGACGAGCTGAAGGACCTGGCCGGGTTCCTCCGTGACCACGTCCGGTTCGAGGAGCGTGAGCTCTTTCCCCGGATCGAGCGGGAGATGGCAGCGGACGAGCTGACCGTCCTGGCGGCCGCGATCGAGGAGGCCGAGGACGAAGCCTTCGGCGGCCCGGCCCGCCGGCCGCCGCGGCGCGACTGACCGCTGGTCGAGAGGAGGTGCGGGCTAGGATCCCGGCATGTCCGATAGCGAGAAGCCGGTCGTGCTGACCGGGACCATGACCCGGCTGGATGGAACCGATCAGGACCTGGGCGAGTACCTGGGCCAGGTGACGCTGGTGGTGAACACCGCGTCGAAATGCGGCCTGACCCCGCAGTACGAGGGTCTGCAGCGGCTCTACGCCGAGAACCGCGACCGCGGCTTCACGGTGCTCGGGTTCCCCGCCAACGACTTCATGGAGCAGGAGCCCGGCACCGAGGCCGAGATCTCCGAGTTCTGTCAGGTCAACTACGGGGTCGAGTTCCCGATGTTCGCGAAGACCTCGGTCCTCGGCGAGGACGCCAACCCGCTGTTCGCCGCGCTCACGGCCCAGTCCGATGAGCCGGAGTGGAACTTCGCCAAGTACCTGATCGACCGCGACGGGCGGCTGATCACCAAGTTCCCCGCCCCGACCGCGCCGGAGGACGAGGAAGTGACCGCGGCGGTCGAGGCAGCCCTGGCGGGCTGACCCGAACGCCGCTCTGTCCCTTCCCGGCCGGCGCCTTCGCCGGTCGACGCCTGCTTACTCGCTGCTGAGGATCTCGCGCGAGCGGTGGGCCAGCTCCACGGTGGCCGCGCGGAGGCCGTCCGGGGCGTCGATCGTCTCGGCGAAGTCGATCCGGGTGGACTTCGGGCCGTCCGGCGTGACCAGGTTCAGGTCGATGCCGTAGCGGTCGGCGGCGACGCACTTGGCCTCGGTCGCGGCGGAGTGGTCGGTCAGGGCCTGGGCCATGACCAGCAGCGCGTCGGCATGGTCGGCGTTGAGGTGCGAGATCGCGTCCGGGACGTGCGGTGCGACCGGGTCAGGTGCCGCGGCCGCGTAGTCGGCGGCGGTGGCGGAGTCCATGCGACCGTAGCCACCGACCCACCGCACGCGGCTGACCTCGAGGATCCAGAACGAGAAGTCCTTGAAGTCGGCGTACATGGCGGCCGACGGGACGGCGTCGAGGTGCGCCTTGCGGGCCGACTTGCCGTCGGGATGCTCGTCCGAGCGCTTGGCGACGCCGGCGAGGGTGACCCGTCCGCCGGCGAGGACCTCGCCGTGGTGGTGGGGGTCGGCGACCATCAGCGAGGCCTGCCGGTTCTTCTCGAGGTTGCGGGCGTGCTCGGCCAGGGTGGAGAGGCAGAGGACCGGGTCGCCGTTGTCCATGATCCCGAAGGTGACCAGGGAGGCCCACGGGGTGCCGTCGTCGCTCAGCGTGGCGAGCGTGCCGGAAGTGGTCTCGTTGACGATGGTCCGGGCTTCCTCGGCGGCCGAGCGACGCGTCCCGTTGCGGGCGAGCGGCGTGCCCTTCGGGATCTTGCTGCCCGCGGAGATGTCATGCGGTCCAACGAGTTCCTTCGCGTTCGTCTCGGTCTGAGTGGTCACCACTGGCTCTCTTTCAGAAAATTGGTCAAAGAAATTGCGTCCGGCGCGAGTGGGTCCGGAGCGGTCGCGCGGCGTCGGCGGCGCTTGAATTAGGCTACCCTATTCCGACAGCAGCCCAGAGGAATCGAATCACGGACGATCCAGTGCATGTCGGGACGCTCCGTTCTCCTCCGGTCTGTGTTCAAGGTAACTCGCCCCCTCCAAGGAGTTCGACCCCGATGATCGATGCCGTCGCGACACGCACCCTGCCCCGCCACAACCTGCTGATCCGGCTCGCGATCCTTGCGCTCGCGCTGGTCGTCGGGGGATCTCTGCTCGGCACCGGGGTCGCAGACGCGAAGCGCAAGCAGCAGCGGATCGTCGCGGTTAGCCCGTTCGCCGCCGCGACCATGGCGAAGCTCGGCGGGAAGAAGCCGATTGCGATCGGCGCGACGCTCGGCGGTGACCGCCGCAAGCCGCCGTCGCTCCGGAACGTCAGGGTGCTGCCGCTCAGCCACCCGAACGGGCCCAACCTGGAGCAGCTCGCCAAGCTGCGTCCCGACATCGTCCTCTCGTCGAAGCGGTGGAGCAAGGGGACCGCGGCGATGAAGCAGCTCGGCATCCGCGTCGTCTACGCGGACCCGGTCAACATCGGCCAGACCTATACGACCGTGAAGCGGATCGGCAAGATCACCGGCCGCAAGAAGCAGGCCAACCGCCTGGTCAAGTCGATGCGCCGGCAGATCCGCTCGGCCACCGGCGGCTTCAAGTCCCGGCCCAAGGTGATGCTGATCCTCGGCGTCGGCCGCACCCCGTACACCTTCCTCGGCTCGAGCTGGGGCGGGCAGATCATCAAGCTGGCCGGCGGCCGCCTGCTGACCGGTGGGGCCACCGGGAAGTCCGGCTTCGCCCGGATCTCGGACGAGGTCGTGGTCGCACAGAACCCGGACGTGATCATCGGCGTGCCGCACGGCAGCACCGAGGACATCGCCGCGATGGCCGACTACATCACGACCAACGAAGCCTGGAAGTCGACCAACGCCTTCAAGAACGGGCGAGTCGCGGTCTCGACCGAGAACGAGCTGCTGCAGGCGGGCATCGACGCCGGCGCCGTGATCAGGTCGGTCCGCAAGAAGTGGCTCAAGAACTGAACCGGCTCTAGCCGGTCCGGTCCGCAGCCAAGGGGGAATAGATGAAGGGCGCAAGACGGACCGCGGTCGCGATCACGCTGCTGATCGCGCTCGTCGCCTCCTTCTGCGCCTCGCTCGCCCTCGGCGCGGTCCACATACCGCTGGGACAGGTGATCGACGTCCTCACCGGCAAGGGCGCGTCGGAGCCGGTCACTCAGATCATCGAGGTGCTCCGGCTGCCGCGGACGGTCGAGGCGGTGATCGTCGGCGCCGCCCTCGGGGTCGCCGGCGCCTGCCTGCAGGGGGCCCTGGGCAACCCGCTCGCCTCGCCCGACGTGATCGGCGTGACCGGCGGCGCCGGCTTCGGCGCGATGCTGATCATCCTGATCTACCCGGAGAGCCTCGCCCTGCTGCCGATCAGCGCCCTCGCCTTCGGGCTGATCGCCGCCGCCCTCGCCTTCTTCATCGGCTTCGCCGGCCAGAGCGGGGGAGGGATCACCCGGGTGATCCTCGCCGGCATCGCGGTCGCCTCGCTCTTCTCCGCCGCCACGGCCAGCATCATGGCCGCCTTCCCCGACCGGGTCCCCGGCGGGATCTTCTTCCTGGTCGGCGGCCTCAGCTCCTCCGGCTGGGAGACGCTCAACCAGATCTGGCCCTACTTCCTGGTCGGGTTCGTGCTCGCCGCGTTCATGGTCCGGCCGCTCGACCGGCTGATGCTCGGAGACGACGTCGCCGCTTCGCTCGGATCTAATCCGCGTCGCATCCGGCTGCTCTCCGCTCTCGCCGCCGCGATCCTCGCCTCGGCCGCCGCCGCCGTCGCCGGCCTGCTCGCCTTCCTCGGGCTGCTGATCCCGCACATGGTCCGCCTGCTCGGGGGCACCAACAACCACACGTACGTCGTCCCCGTGTCCGGCGTGGCCGGAGCCGCGCTGCTGGTCGCCGGTGACACCCTGGCTCGCACGATCGCCGCGCCGGTCGAGATGCCGGTCGGGCCGTTCCTGGTGATCCTGGGCGTGCCGCTGTTCCTCTGGCTCCTGAGGAAGGCCGTCTGATGGCGCTCCTCCCGGGATCCCGCGGCGGCGAGGTCGAGGTCGACCCGGACGCTCCGCTGCTTCAGACCGAGCGAGTCGGCGTGACGATCGGCAAGACCGAGATCCTCAAGTCGGCGAGCCTGACCCTGGTGCGCGGCGAGCTGGTCGCGGTGGTCGGCCCCAACGGCGCCGGCAAGTCGACCTTCGCGCGGGCCTTCTGCGGCCTGCGCCGCCCCGATGCCGGCGTCGTGCGGTGGATGGGGCAGGACCTGGAGGCACTCAAGGGAAGGCGCCTCGCCCGGGTGCGCGCCTTCGTGCCCCAGCGGGCCCAGGTCCCCAACGGGGTCACGGTCGACGACGCCGTCAGGATCGGCCGCTCCTCCCACCTCAAGCCGCTACAGGGCCTGACCGCCGCGGATCGCGAGGCCGTCGCCGACGCCATCTCGCGGGCCCGGCTGGAAGGCTTCGAGGACCGGATGCTGAGCACCCTCTCCGGTGGCGAGATGCAGCGGGTCCAGATAGCGATCGCCCTGGCCCAGGGATCTCCGGTGCTGGTCGCTGACGAGCCAACCGCGCAGCTGGACCTCGGGGCGATCGTCTCGGTCTCCAAGCTGCTGCGCGCCTTGGTGGCGGACGGGCTGGGGGTCGTCCTGATCGTCCACGACCTGGCCCTGGCGGCGGCGATCGCCGACCGGGTGGTCGTCATGTCGGATGGGGAGACGATCGCAACCGGGACCCCGGATGCGGTGTTAACGCCTCAGTTGATCGCGGACGTCTGGGGCGTTGAGGCCGAGATGGTCCATCACGAAGGACGTACCGCGTTGCATGTGGAGTGGCTGGACCGCACCTAGAAGTCGGTTCAGGGCTCGAGACACGAGCCGTTAGGCATCCCTAATCCCAATCGTGTTACTGTGATTTCCATAGGCCACCCTAAGCCTTGCCCGGCTCCCTCTGCAAACGCCGGATCAAGACCGTCGCGCTCGCGACACGACAAGGAGACATCCGAACGCATGAACTCGCTTTCCGCCGCCAGCCTCTCGATGAGATGGCTCGCGACACTCGTCCTCGCACTCGTTGCGGCTGTCCTTCTACTCGGACCGGGCCACGCCCAGGCCAAGACGACCGTGAGTGGCAAGGCCACCTTCACGCTCGGCACCGGCAAGGCCGGCAAGGCGCTGAAGAAGCAGGGCGTCAAGCTCAAGCGGGTCGCTCCGGCCAAGCTCAAGGGCAAGAAGCTCACCGCCCCGGTCGCGTCCGTGACCACCGGGCCGGTCAGGGTCGGCCTCAAGGGAGGGTTCACCTTCCGCAAGGGCAAGCGCGCCGCCGCCGCCAAGGGCCTCTCGGTCGTCGCCTCCGGCAAGTCGATCTCCGTGAACGGCAAGCTGGCCGGCAAGAAGGTCAAGCTGCTCAAGGGCACCGGCAAGGTCAACTGGACCGCCGACGGTGACACCAAGGTCACCATCAAGAAGGGCAGCCTGAAGCTGACCCCGGCCGCCGCCAAGACCTTGAAGAAGAAGCTCAAGCTGAAGCGGAAGGTCCCGGCCGCCGCCTACGGCAAGCTGGCGTTGACCGCCACGAAGTCGACGTCGACGAAGCCGGTCGACCCCTGCGTCGCCGATCCGAACGCCGAAGGCTGCCAGCCCGGCCTCAAGGATCCCTACCTGGCCCAGTGCAACCTCGATGCGACCAGCAAGGTCACGGGCAACCTCACCCCGGCGGCTCCGCTGCCGAACATGGCCGGCGCCAAGGCGCTGACCGCCTCGCCCGACCTGGCCTGGGGCTTCAAGGCCTCGTTCCGCAACTACGTCCAGATGTTCAACGGCAGCCTCCACGCGCTGGACGGCGCCGGCCGTGACGGCGCGGGCGCCTTCGACGGGTTCACCTTCCCGTTCGCGGACGGCACCTACAAGGCCAACGACCCGGCCGACACCTCCGACGACCAGGCGGTCGTGAACTGGACCGGGACCTCGGTCTACTGCAACACGGAGCACGGCTTCCGGATCGTGATCTCGAACCCGACCGCCGTGATCGACGGCGAGAACTCGCGCCTGGTCGCCGATGTCGACCTGAACATGACCGGCGAGTGGATCCCGGCCCAGCGGGTCGACCTCGCCAAGCTCGACCTGAGCGACAGCACGCCGTTCTACAACAAGAGCGGATCCGAAGTCACCTGGAGCGGCCTCCCGGCCGAGCTGACCGCCGCGGGCCGCCAGGCCTTCTGCCGTCCGGCCGAGGGCGACCTGCCCGAGCAGTGCCTCTACGAGGAGGGCGAGGCGCTCGACCCGGTCACGGTGTCTGCGAACACCGCGTACCCGGTCGGCACCGACGCGGCCGATCAGGCCACCCTGGCTTCGTACGTCAAGGACGAGCTGCCGTTCCCGCTGAGCAACCGCACCCTGGGTGGCTGTGAGCTGCCCGAAGCGACCGGTGGCAACACCGGTGCGGCTCGCACCATCGACGAGTGGCACTACTGGAACGACCAGGCCACCACGCCGGCCGCTCCCGCCTACCAGTGGGTCGGCAACGGCAACCCGCCGGCCGCGCAGCCGGACCTCACCGGCGGCGCCACCGTTTCCGGCGGCAGCCTGTCGTGGGGCCTCAGGCAGGGCCTGCGCAGCTCCAACTACGCCAACGGCGAGTTCAACCTCGCCGGTGGCGTCACCGCCAGCCACGATTACTACGGCGTCGGCGGGACCCTCCCGGCGACCCCGTACAACCAGTACAACACCGCGCTCGGTGGACCGGCCGGGTTCTTCACCTGGCCGTCCGCTGACGTCGCCGCCGGCACCTACAAGGCGAACGGCGCCGACCGCAAGCTGGTCCTGCGGACCAAGGGCCGGGTCGCGATCTGCAACACCCGGTACCAGTCGCCGTTCCTGATGGCGTACGGCACCGTGCTGTCCAACCCGACGGTCGTCATCGACGGCGCCAACTCGCGGATCACCGTGGACGTGGCGACCCGTTACCGGCTGTCATGGGTGCGCGGCACCGTCGACATCGTGAAGTTCGACGCCAGCGACGCCGTGGTCAGCGAGAACACCACCGGTGGCTCGACCACCGTCGAGTGGGAGCTGCCCGCGCCGACCTACACCCCGGCTCCGGCCACCGGTCCGGTCAAGCTGACCAAGGACGGTGAGGCTGCGATCAACATGCTGGGCGCCGCGTCCTACGTCGAGGGCACCGTGATGGACAGCCCGACGATCACCGCGACGTTCCCGGCAGGCAGCTGAGGCAACGGTTGAGCGTTCGTCGCTCATACTCCGCCGGCAGCATTTCGGCCACGACGAGGGCGGTCCGCTACGGACCCGCCCTCGTCGTGGGCCTGCTGGCGGTGACCCTCGGCCTCGTCTTCGGGACGGGGCCGACCACGGCGTCCGCCGCGACGCTGACGCCGTGCTCCGAAGCGCCCCCGACCGGTCCCATCGTCGAGATGGACGGTGAGGGGACCCTGGCTCCGACCAAGGCGACCCGCAAGGCGCTGCGACGCAGCGGCGTGCGCCAGGGCCTGATCCGGCCGGCGTCGTCGCTCACTGGCCGTCCCAGCTTCCCGGTGGGCTCGGTCGCGTACGGCGCCTCATCCCGGATCGGCCTCAAGGGCGGCATCAAGCTCAAGCGCGGCCGCCGGGTCATCCAGATCAAGGGCCTGGTCGCGACGGTGCCGGCCGCAGCCAGGAAGCCGGCGGTGATCAAGGCCCGCTTCGGCGGCGGCGTCCGTCCGCTCTTCCAGGTGAAGGGCGGCAAGCGGGTCCGCAGCGTCGGAACCGGCGAGCTGACCGCGAAGAAGGGGACCGCCCGCCTGACCGCGGCCGCGGCCCGCGTCCTCAACCGCAAGCTCGGCCTCAAGCGGAAGAAGAAGCTGAAGGCGAAGACCAGTTTCGGCCGGTTCGACCTCTACTCGTCCTACGTCGTCACCGAGGTCGAGGATCCGAAGGGGGAGAGCCCCGTGCCGGCCCCGGTGAAGACCCAGCCCGCGGGCAGCCACCCGGTGGTCGGCGCGACCACGATCAAGTGGCACGTGCGCGACAGCTGGATCGACTACGTCAACACCGGCGCCGGGACCTCGGTCGCGGACGGCGCCACCGCCGACCCGCCGTCCGGCAGCAAGAACCTCGTCTACTCCTTCAACTTCCCGTTCGCCTCCGGTTGGACCGTCCCGGCGGCCGGCGGCACGTCGGAGAACACCCTGATCAAGGGGAACGGGACGATCGGGTTCCGGTTCTGCGAGCACACGATCAACTTCACGGTGAGCGATCCCGAGATCGAGCTGGAAGGGGACGAGGTGTCCCGCCTGATCTTCCGCGTGAACGGGTCCGACGGGACGCCGTTCCCCGACACCCGCGCCGTCATGGTCAAGCTGATGCCCGGCAACGCCGCCCAGCGGACCGAGGAGGACAACGGCGACGGCACGACGACGGTGCGCTTCGAGAAGATCCCGGGGTTCGTCCCGGCCGAGGCGACGGGGATCTTCGCCGGCTTCTACCAGCCCTACGATCCGGGATTCGCGAGCATGAACCCGCGACCCGACCGGTTCGGCTTCCTCGACCTCACCTACACCTACCGACCTGACTGATGAGCGCGGCCGCCACGACCTCGATCCCGCCCCGCCGTCACCGCGCCTTCGCGCGGATGGCGGCTCTGGCTCTGCTGGCCCTGGCGGCGTTCATCTCGTGGCCTGCCGTCGAAGCGGCGAACGCGGCGCCCAGCCCGGGCATCGTCGAGGTGTTCGACTACAACTGGATGACCGGCTCGCCGATCGAGGTCGACCTGCGGCAGCTCTCCGGCGGCAAGCCCACCGGCGACGGCGAGGAGTTCACGGTCGGCCAGATCCTCCGTGACGCCGCCGGCCGGAGCTCGGGCCAGCTGGTCGTCGACAAGGTCGAGAAGATCGAGCTGGCGCTGCCCGGCGGCACCCAGTACGTCACCTTCTCGAAGAAGCAGATCCAGAACGACGGCGCCACCCAGCCCAAGTTCATCCTGGCGGACAGCGGGTCCGTCTCGCTGAAGAAGCCGGGGGATCCGACCCTCTACGAGTACGCCGTCCTCAACCCCAAGCTGACGATCCCCAAGTCGGCCAAGACGATGACGGTCGATCTCTCGCCTCGCGACAAGACGGTTGAGAGCGGGACGACGATCAGCTTCCGGGCCAAGGTCCGAGGCGTGCCGACGGGCTCTTCCCTGACCTTCAAATGGCTGGTCGGGGGCGTCGTCAAGACCACGCCCACCGGCGTCCTGAAGCACACGTTCAAGGGCGATCGCGGCGACAGCTTCGCGGTCGCGTTGACCGTCTCGGCGAGCGGCGCCGACGACGCCACCGCCGGGACCCAGGTCTTCATCGGCAAGTCATCCGAGCCGAAGAAGAAAAAGAAGAACGAGGGGAAGAAGAACAACGACACCTCGGATGACCCCGGCGACGGCTACTACGACGACCCGGGCTACGGCGACGGATACGGAACCGGCCTCGGGGACGACTACGGCAACGGATCGCCGGGCACCGGCCTCCCGGCCACCCCGAAG
>JBEBTS010000034.1:0-16064 GCA_040393665.1 Conexibacter woesei | reverse complement strand
GCTTGAAGGTCTTGGTGAGGTCGGCGCGGTAGCCCTTGACCTTCTTCTCGGCGGCAGTCTGGTCCGACCAGTCCTCGACCAGCTCGTTGACCTTGTCGGAGAGGTTGAGGGCGGCGCCGACCGGGACGTCGACGGCGGTCTTGGCGTACTCGACCGCGGTGTCCTGGATCTCCTCGAAGCGGCTCTTGGCGGCCTCGGCGTCGAGCTTGGCGGCGTGGACGGCCTTGGCCTCGGCCTCGGAGCGCAGCTGGGCGGCGGTGCGGGGCTTGGTCGTCTTCTTCGCGGCCGGCTTCTTGGCAGCGGTCTTCTTCGCCGTGGTCTTCTTCGCGGCAGCGGCCTTGGTGGCCGGCTTCTTCGCGGCGGCCTTCGGCTTCGCGGCGGCGGTGGTCTTGGGGGCGGAAGTCTTGTTGGTCTCTTCGGTGCTCATCGTGGGCTCCTAAGTGTTGAGATCAGATTACTTACTTCTAAGGATGTTTGAAGTGTAGCAGCGATACGAACATCTGTTCTCTATTTCCTCCGGACGTGCATCACAGAGCTGAAAACCGCATGGGAATAGGCAATGCGGCCGATGCAAGCTTCATTTCAGGACCGAAAGAAGCCCGAAGCCGCCCGAAGGAAGATGCAAATCGGTCGGTCTCCGACCTCGAATCAGGCGTGTCGGAGGCCCGAGTCGAGGTCTGCCGCGGGCCTGATTCAGCCCGGATCAGGCAGGGTCGGCGGCGGCGATCAGGGTCTCGAGACCCTCGGTCGTCGCGGCCACGGTGACCGAGAAGCGGTTGTCGAGCTCGAAGCCGACCTGGCTGAGGCCCTCGTCTCCGAGCGCCACCAGCGCCCCGGCCTCGCGGGCGATCAGCTGCGCCGCGGCGACGTCGACCGAGCGGGAGGGCTGGGGCGTGAGCATGCCGTCGAGGCGTCCGGCGGCGACGCAGCAGACGGTGATCGCCAGCGAGCCGATGCAGCGCAGCCGGAAGACCTTGCCGACCAGCCGTTCGATCACCGGGCCGACGGCGCCGGGCTCCGCCCCCTCGAGGCCGACGACCTCCAGGGCCTCCCGTCGCTGGGGCTGGAGCGGCTGATCGTTGAGCAGCGCCCCCTGGCCCGCTTGCGCGACGAACTCGTCGCCCGGGCCGAAGTCGTAGACGTACCCGAACTGGACCGCGCCCATGTTCGGTGCGGTCGCGACCGCGAGCGAGAGGCTGTGGTTCGGCATGGTGCGCTTGACGTTGAGCGAGCCGTCGATCGGGTCGATCACGATCCAGGTCTCGCCGCCCCCGTTGAACTGGACGGTGCCGCGCTCCTCGGAGATCGCCGTGAACGCGGCGCCCTTGCTCTCGGCCAGTCGATCGAGCTCGCCGAAGACGATGTCCTCGCACTGGCGGTCGAGCACGAGCGTGCTGTCGCCGCCCTCGCCGATCGTGCCTTCGTACCGGTCGCGGTCGGCGATCGAGGGGCTGCTCTCGAACAGCTTCTTCTGAGCCTCGACGATCCGCCGGCAGATCGCCGTCCAGTCGGCTGCCAGCGCTTCGTCTACGGGGGGAGGACTCACCCTGGGCATGCTATTGGGAGCGGCGGCCCTTGTACACGACGGGGGTCACGGACACGTCTCCGGTCGATCGCCCCGGGGCCGGCTCCGGTGGAGTAATTTGAGGATGTGAGCGATTCTTCCCCAGGACCCGAGGACGGCTCCGCGCCGGAGCCCGGGCCGGATCGCACGGTCGAGTTCGACCGCGGGGCGGTTCTCCTGGCCGGGCCGGCCGGAACCGGCAAGAGCTCCGCTCTGCGAAACCGGGTGCTGCGGCTGGTCCGTGAAGAGGAGCCGGATCCCTCCCGGATCGTGATGATCACCTCGACCGTGCGGGCGGCCAGCGAGCACCGCACGATGCTCGAGCGAGAGATCCGGGAGCCGTTCGAGGAGGTCGTCGCCCAGACCTGGGAGGACTTCGCCGAGCGGCTGCTCCGCCGGTGGCCGATCGAGGCCGGGCTCGGTCCGGTGTTCGAGGTGGTCGGTCGGGCGGAGCGGTTGGCGATGCTGCTCGTCCGGCTGGACGACCTGCCGCTCCGCAACCATGAGATCAGGGGAAACCCGGCCGGCCTGCTGCGCGCCCTGCTCGCCCGGGTCGACCGGATCAAGCGCGACGGCGCCGAGCCCGGCGAGCTGGCGGACCTGATCGCCGCACACGACGAGCTGCTGGCCGGCCTCGGCCTGATCGACCGGACCGAGCTGCCCCGCATGGCGGCGCGGCTGTTGCGCGAACGGCCGGAGATCGGCGCGATGGTCGGGCGGCAGCATCCCCACTTCGTGATCGACGAGCTGGAGGACCTCTCGCCCGCGCGGGCCGAGCTGCTCTCGGCCCTGGTCGACGTGACCGAGCCGGTCTCCGTGGCAGCGGCGATCGACCCGGCCAGGGCCCGTTTCGGGCCGGGGTCGGAAGGGCGCTTCGTCGAGGCCTGCCCGGGGGCCGAGCGGCTCTCGGCCACGGTGGCCTGGCGGCTCGGCGCCGGGAGGATCGAAGCGGCCCGGGCGGTGCTGGCGGTGCGTCCGGCGACCGAGACCGAGGTGGAGTGGCGCCCGGTGCCCGGCGGAGAGGGCGGCCCGCCGATCCGGTTCTGGCGTTCCGGCTCCCCCCAGGCGGAAGCCCAGGCCCTGGCCCGGGAGGTCGAGCACCGGATCGCCGAGGGCACCGATCCGGCCGAGATCGCGATCGCGGTCCCGGACGTGAACCTGGGCGGCGGCGCGATCGCCACGGCCCTGGCCGAGCGGGGCATCTCCTCCCGGCTCGGCGGCGGGGCGCTCTTCCGCCAGCCGGAGGTGCGGGACACGATCGCCTGGCTGCGCGCGCTGAGCGACCCGACCGACGCGCGGGCCGTCACCCGGGCCCTGACCCGGCCTCCGACCGAGCTGCGATCGGTCGACCTCGCCAAGCTCACCACGATCGCCAAGCGGCGCAAGGTCGACATGGTGACCGCCTGCGAGGCGGCCCTGGAGAGTCCGCAGATGGCTCCCGAGGCCCGACAGCGCCTCGCCGCCTTCCTCCGTCTCTACCGGGCCGCCGCCGGGGCGCTCGAGACCCATCGCCCCGACGAGTTCGTGCGCCGGCTGATCGAGCGGGTCGGGTTCCGGCGACAGCGGCTCTTCGCGGCCCGGCCCGAGACCGCGGAGCGGCTGCTCGGCCTCTCCCGCCTGGCCGACCTCGCGACCGCCTTCTCGCGGCGGGAGCCCGACGCGTCGACCCGGGAGTTCACCCGCTTCCTCTCCGCGCTCGCCGACGGCGGCCTCCCGGTCGAGCCGGTCGCCGGCCTGCCCGACACGGGCGGCGTGCCGATCCTCGACCTCGACGGCGTCAAGGGCCGGGAGTGGAGCCGCATCTATCTGCTGGGGCTCGGCTCCGAAGGCCCGGCCTCGGCCGGCGCGTTGGCGACCGCGATCACGTCGGCCCGCGGCGAGGTCGTGCTCTCCCGGGTGGGCGACCCGCCGGTCGGGGGCGGGGACCCGACCGATCCGGTCGAGGCCGCCCTGATCGCCACCGAGGCCCTGGAGGAGGTGCAGGACGAGCAGCTCTTCGGGCCGGAGGAGGATCTCCACGCCTCCTGGCGGATGATGCGCGACGAGGTGATCGAAGCGTCCTGGCGGGCCGGATCGGAGCTGAACGAGCCCCGCCTGGACACGCCGGAGGACATCAACCGCGCGGTCGCGCGGTACCTGGAGCTGCTCAAGCTGGCGGCGCTTGCCCAACGGCCCGAAGGAGCTGCCGATCAGGAGGCGATCGAGGCGGTCAACGGGCTGCTGGCCCAGGTCGCCACCCAGGGGCAGCTGGCCGAGCTCGAACGGTCGACCCTCGACCCCTGGCTGTTGGCGAACGAACGCGACCGCGACCTGCGGCGCCAGCTGACGGAGTCCCGGGCCGAGCCCTCGCTGGACGCCTTCCTGCCCCGGCGGGGCGAGGACCTGCGGCTCTCCGCGACCGACCTCGACCTCTATCTGACCTGCCCGCTCAAGTACAAGTTCGCCCGGGTCTTCGGGATCCCCCAGACGCCGACGATCAACATGCGGTTCGGGATCCTGATCCACAACGTGCTGCAGCGGTTCCACGAGCCGGCGCTCGCCCGGGCCGGCGCGGGACCGGACGGTGCGGATCCCGACCAGGGCCTGGAGCACCTGATGGGCCTGCTCGACCAGGGCTGGCGACGAACCGGCTTCGGCGAGTCCCACGACGAGCTCCAGTTCCTCGATCGGGCCCGGGCCGCGATGCGCTCCTACTGGAGCAACGAGATGAGCTCGGACTCGACCCCGGCCTTCCTCGAGCGGCAGTTCGAGTTCAAGGTCGGGTCGCACTGGGTCCGGGGCCGGGTCGACCGGATCGACCAGGGACCGGACGGCAGCCACGAGGTGATCGACTACAAGACCGGTCAGCGGGTCGACACCGACCGTCACGGCGGCGACATCCAGCTCGCGCTCTACCGGCTCGGGGCCGCCGAGGCCTGGGACCTGGAGATCGAGTCCGGCTCGTACTACTACGTGCTCGAAGGCGAGAAGGTCACGGTCACCGCCGGCCCGGACGACCGCGAGCGGGTCGAGCGCACCGTGCTCGAGGTCGGGGAAGGGGTGCTCTCCCAGGACTTCGAGCCCCGGCCCTCGCCGGCCGTGTGCGGCTGGTGCGACTTCCGTCTGGTCTGCCCCGCCGCCGAGGCCTGACCCGCAACCGCGATTTCAATCATTGAATCGATGATTGTCTCGCATATATCACCGTTATGGTGATTTCATGGCAATGACGGCCGTGGCGACATTGATCGGCGATCTGGTCGATTCTCGAACAGTGAGCGATCGCAGCGCCCTCCAGCGAAAGCTGCAGGCGACGCTCGCGAGGCTCGCCGAGGGCGACGGCCCCTACGAATGGAAGCAGAGGCCCGCGCCCACCGTCGGCGACGAGTTCCAAGCCGTCCTGCCGGACTTGGAGTCGGCGGTCTCCGCCAGCCTGCGCATCCGACTCGAGCTGATCCAGGAGACGGGGGTCGACTCCCGATTCGGGATCGGCTGGGGAGAGATCGAGATGTTCGATGAAGCCCGATCGCCCGCCTCCCAGGACGGCCCCGGATGGTGGGCGGCCAGAGAGGCGATCGACGAGGCCAGCTCGATGGCGGAGACGCAACGCAGCGCCTTCATCCGCACCCGCGTGGCGGGAAGCGGGACCGGGGGCGAGATCGACGCGATGAACGCTTACCTCGCCATGAGAGACGCGACGATCGACGCCATGAAGCCGGCGGCGCTTCGGTACCTCCTCGGCTCCATCCGCGGCGAGCCTCAGAGCAAGATCGCCCAGCGGGAGGGCGTCACTCAGCACAACGTGTCGCAGGTGCTGAGCCGGAGCGGGCCTCGCGCGATCCTCCTGGCCGAGCGGGAGCTGTCCGCGTGACCGCGTTCACCGTCCTCTTGCTGGGATTCGCGGCCGCCGACCTCGCGGGTGGGCTCATGCGGGGCGGAAAGGTCGGCAGCCGGGTTCTCGCGACCGTGGCGGGAGCCGCCGCGGGAGCGCTGGCCGCCTGGGCGCTCGGGGTCGAAGCGGTTCCGGGGCTGACGATGGTCGCGGTCCTCGCGGCGTTCGTCGCGATGTGGCGCTGGACCGATTCCCTGGATGAGGGGAGGAAGCCGCTCGCCGTGATCTGGGTGCTGGTGGCGGCGGTGCTGGTCGCGGTCGTCTTCGGCGGCCGGGTCGAAGCGTCCGGCGGCGAGCTCGGCGCCTGGTACTCGGAGCTGGACTGGGCGTTCGTGCCCTCGGTTCCTTCGGGTCAGGTGGCGATCGGCGTCGCCGGGCTGCTCTTTCTGAGCTCGAGCTCGAACCGCCTGGTCGCCTCAGTGCTGCAGCTCGCCGGCACTCCAACGGAGAGGGGAGAGCAGCGGCTCAAAGGCGGCCGGCTGCTCGGCACGATGGAACGGTGGCTGGTCGTGGGCATGATCCTGGCCGGCGAGCCGGCCGGTGCTGCCGTCGTCTTCGCTGCCAAGGGGCTGCTGCGATTCCCGACCATCCGGGACTCGGGCGAGTCGGACGAAGCCCCGGACGGCGGGGAACCGGGTTGGACCGAGGCGGAGTACTCCGAGTACTTCCTGGTGGGAACCTTCGCGAGCTTGTTGATCGCCGCGGCGATCGCCGTTCTGATCGCGGCCTCGGGCTGACGACCCCGGCTAGGTGGGATCGACCTACGAGTCGTCGCGCTGCTTGAGGAAGCGCTGGAACTCGAGGGCGAGGGCCTCGCCGCTCGGGACGTCCTCCTCGGAGGTGTGGCGGCTCTGCTGCTCGGACTCGATCCGGCTGACCAGCTCCTCGACCTCGGGATCGGCGGAGACGGCCCGGCCGATCTGCTCCTCGTAGGAAGCGGTCTCGTCCTCCAGGCCGGTGATGTCGGCGGCGACCCCGGTGATCCGCTCCAGCCGCTCGCTCAGCGCGAGGGCGGCCTTCGGGTTGGGGACCGCGGCGACGTAGTGCGGCACCGCCGCCCAGAGCGAGACCGAGCCCACTCCCGCGGCCCGGCATTGATCGTGGATCACGCCGACGATCCCGGTGGGGCCCTCGTAGTCGGACCGTTCCAGGTCCAGCTCCTTGATCAGCCCGTCGTCGGTCGCGACCCCGGTGATCGGCACCGGAAGGGTGTGGGCGACCTCCGCGATCAGCGAGCCCAGGACCACGACCAGCTCGACGTCGAAATGCTCGGCCACCTTGACCACCATCTCCGAGTAGGTGCGCCACTTGAGGTTGGGCTCGGTCGCGTCGAACAGGACCAGGTCCCGGTCGGCGCCCTGGGCCCGGGCGGAGATGAAGGTGTTGGACGGCCAGTCGATCCGCCGCCGGTGGCTGTCGGCGAAGGAGATGGTCGGCCGGTTGGCCTGGAAGTCGTAGAACTCCTCCGGATCGAGCTCGGCGAGGACGTCGACCTCGAGCGAGTCGGCGAGAGTCTCCAACGCCGACGACGCGGCGGAGGCGGCGTCGTTCCAACCCCGGAAAGCGCACACCATCATCGGGCGGCGGAGCTTGGGCGGGTTCATCTCCCAGTGCAGATGGTCCATCAGATCAATGTAGAGGATGGACCCACCCGGCCGGCCGGGCATCTGGCCGATTGGTCAGGATGTCGACGTGGAGAACGCCAGTCCGACTGTGGCCGAGCTCGCCCCGGGGAGGACCTTCGCCGGGCGCTACGCCTGCGCCCGCAAGGACCGCCTCACCGCGAAGAACGGTTCGGTCTACCTGAACCTGGAGCTGCGCGACCGGACCGGGACGATCCCCGCCCGGGTCTTCCGCGAGGCCGATCGGCTCGGCCTCGGCTTCGAGCGGGGCGACGTGATCTCGGTCCGCGGACGGGTCGAGCAGTTCCGAGGCCAGCTCTCGGCCGAGCTCGACGACATCCGAAAGGTCGACCCCGATCAGGTCGACCCGGCTGAGTTCCTGCCGACCGCGTATCGCGACCCGGAGGAGCTGGAGGGGTTCCTCGAGCACCTCACCAGGGAGATCCACCACGCCGGCTACCGCGCGGTCGTCGGGCGGCTGCTCTTCGCGGCCGGGAAGGCCGCGGGATCCGGCCCACCGGGCGACGATCTCGCCGCCGCGTTCAGGCGGGCGCCCTGCACCCGCAACGGCCACCACGCCTACCTCGGCGGGCTGATCGAGCACACCGTCGCGGTCGGCACCCTGGTCACCGAGACCTGCGTGCTCCATCCCCGGCTCAACTCCGACCTGCTGATGGCGGCCGCCCTGATCCACGACGTCGGCAAGACCGGAGAGTTCACCTACGGCGGCGAGATCGGCCTGTCGGACCGCGGCCGCACCCTCGGCCACCTCCAGCTCGGCGCGGAGCTGATCAACGCCGCCTGCGACGGGACCCCCGGGCTGGAGCCGGCCGAACGCGACGCGCTGCTCTCCTGCGTCATGTGCCACCACGGCACCGACCCGCTGCGACTGCGCCAGTTCCCCTCACCCGAGGCGATCGCCCTCTACCGGCTCAACGCCCTCGACGCCCAGGTCAAGACCGCGCTCGAGCACGGCCTCAGCTGAGGTCCCG
Source organism: Conexibacter woesei (assembly GCA_040393665.1). GTDB lineage: Bacteria > Actinomycetota > Thermoleophilia > Solirubrobacterales > 70-9 > 67-14. The sequence continues at coordinate 8,018 of JBEBTS010000034.1, read as the reverse complement.
GCGGCGGGGCGGGATCAGGCGACGACGTCGATGGTCGAGCCCTCCCGGGTGGCGTTCACCTGGATCTGGGCGGGGATGCGGTTGCGGAGCTCCTCGACGTGGCTGACCAGGCCGACCGAGCGGCCGCCCTCGCGGAGGGAGTCGATCACGTCCATGACCTGGTCCAGGGTCTTGCCGTCCAGGGTGCCGAAGCCCTCGTCGATGAACAGGGTCTCCAGCTTGCGTCCCCCCGCCTCCTGCTGGACGACCTCGGCCAGGCCGAGCGCGAGCGAGAGCGAGGCGTAGAAGCTCTCTCCCCCCGAGAGTGAGGAGGTCGGACGTGACTGGGAGGTGTAGGCGTCGAGCACCTCGATGCCGAGCCCGGAGGCCGCCCCGTGGCCGGCGAGGTCACCGCTGTAGACGAGCTCATACCGCTGGTTCGACATCCGCTCCAGGTGATGGTTGGCCGCCTGGATCACCTGCTTCAGTCGGGCGGCGAGCACGTAGATCGAGAGCTTCATGCGCCGTTCGTTCTCGCCGTTGGCGAGACGGCTCATCTCGTTCGAGCGGGCGGCCGCCTCACGCAGCGGGGCCAGCTCGTCGTAGAGCCCCGCTACCGGGGCCATCGCCGCGTGGAAGGTGTCGGCGCGGTCGGCGGCGGACGCGGCCAGGCCGGTCTTCTCGTCCCGGGTCCGGCCGGCGGCCTCGGCCTCCTTGGTGGCCGGGGCGAGGTCGATCGTCTCGCCCGGGTCGACCTCGGCCAGGTCCCCTTCGAGGCGGCCACGGACTCGGGCCAGCCCCTCGTCGTGCTCGGTGGCCTGACGGCGACGGGCGGCCAGTGCCTGATCCTCCAGCGCGGACGCCTTCGCCTCGTCCAACGAATCGAACCCGTTTGCCTCGGCGGTCCGGGTGGCGTCCTCCCGGGCCGCGGTCGCCGCTCGGCGCCGGTCGTCGGCCCGGACGCCGGACTCCAGGAACCGCGCGATCAGGCCGGCCCGTCGCTCCAGCTCCTCGCGCCTGGCGGTCACCGAGGCCGCGGTCCCGGTCAGGTCTCGCTCCCGCCGCTCCAGCCCCGCCAGCTCGGCCTCGGCCTGCTTCAGCTCGGTGTCGAGCGCGGTCAGCTTCCGGGCCGCCTCGGTCCGGGCGGCCTCGAGCGCCTCGCGGGCCTGCCGCTCGGACCGGGTGGCCGTCGCCACCGCCCGTTCGGCGTGCTCCTCGTCCTCCCGGCTGAACTCGACCGCGCTCGGGTCCGCCGGCGTGGGGTGCTCGGTCGAGCCGCAGACGGCGCAGGGCTCGCCGGCGACCAGCTCGGTCGCGAGCTCGGCCGCCATGCTCCTGGTCCGGGACGCGCGGATCTCCACGTATCGGGCCTGGGCCTCCGCCCGGGCCCGAACGGCGGAATCGTGGGCCGCCGAGGCGCGGGCGACGGGGCCGTCGGGACGCTCGCCGGAAAGAGCCTCCCGGTCCTCCCGGATCGCCTTCGCCCGCGCGGCCAGCGACCGGCGCCGGGGCAGGTCGTCGCGCTCGAAGTTCTGGATCGTGGTCGCCTCCGCCCTCACGGCCGGAAGCAGCCGTTCGAGCTCGGCCGCCTCGACCTCGCCGGCCTCCGGGTCGGCCGCGAGCTCCGCCCGGGCCTGCTCGTGGATCGCGGCGGCGGCCTCCGCCTCCCGCTCGTCGGCCTCGGCCCTGCGGATGATCGCCGTGACCTTGGCGGCCCGCTCGGCCGCGGCGATCTCCTCTCCTACCTGCCGGCGCCAGTCGGCGTGGGCCTCCAGCCGGCTCAGCTCACCTTCGGCGGCGATCCGCTGGCGGACCGACTCGGCTCGCTTCCGCAGCTCGTTCAGGGCGTCGTCGGCCCGCTTCGCGGCGGCTTGGGCGGTGGCCTGCTCGGCCTCGGCGATCGTTGCCTCGCGGTCCAGCCGCTGGCCGAGGCGAGCGATCCACTCCAGGGCCGGGCCCGGTTCCGCGAGGTCGGGCGCCATCGGACGCTGACCGTCCTCGTCGGGGTCGAGTCGGTCCAGCACCGGACCGATCCGATGGAAGCGGGTCTCGATCTCCTCCTGCTTCTCGCTCCTCCGGCCGGCGTCGGCGATCGCGCGCTGCTTGAGCCAGCTCTCGACGTAGGTCAGGTCGTTGCCGGGGAAGAGCCGTTCCAGCAGCTGCTGCCGTGCCTTCACGTCGGCGCGGAGGAACCGGGCGAACTCGCCCTGGGGCAGCATCACGACCTGGCTGAACTGGTCGGCGTCCATCCCGATCCGATCCTCCAAGTCGGCGTTGCCTTCCCGCCAGGAGTCGGTCAGGAGGCGCCACTCCCCATCCTCCCGCCGCTCGACCCGCACCGACTGGTTCTGGTTCGCGGTGCCGGTGCCCCTGGCGGCCGGCCGCAGGTGGGCCGGGGAGCGGGTGACCCGCAGGCGGGCACCGCCGATCGTCGCCTCCAAGACCACCTCCGGCGTGGTCCCCAGCTCGCGATGGGCGCTGACCAGCTCCGCCCCCTTGCTGGTCCGGGGCACCTCGCCGAAGAGGGCGAAGGCGATCGCGTCGAGCACGGTGGTCTTGCCGGCGCCGGTCGGCCCGGTCAGCAGATGGACCCCGGCCTGGCCGAGGCGGTCGAAGTCGATCTCCTCCGAGCCGGCGTAAGGACCGATCCCGGTGACCTTCAGCGAGTGGAGCCTCAACCTCTCACCTCCTCGCCCGCCCGGGACTCCAGCGCCTCGGAGAGGAGGGCGATCTCCGCTTCGTCGGGCGACTCGCCGCGGACGTGCTCGACGAAGCTGCGGATCAGCTCGATCGGGTCCGACCGGACGATCTCGGTGAGGTGGTCCGCCTCGGCCGCCGACTCGGAGGTGACGGACGACTCGAAGCGGAGGTTGATCACGTGCTCGAAGCGGCTGCGCAGCCGTTCCATCGGCTGGTCGGGCCGCCGGGGATCGGTCAGGGTGACCTCCACCCAGTCGTCGCGGTGAGCCTCGAAGGACTCGTCCTCCAGCAGCTCATCCAGGGTGCCTCGCAGTCGGGCCATGCCCACCGCCGGCGGGACGGGCACCCGCTCGACCGCGATGCGGCCGTCGGCCTCCAGGTCGATCACCGTCACCGACTTGACCAGGCCCGGCCCCACCTCCGAGAAGGAGAGGGGGATCGGCGAGCCCGAATATCGGATCCGGGGGCCCTCGGCGTCGTCGGGGCCGGCGATCCCCTGCGGCCGGTGCAGGTGGCCGAGGGCGACGTAGTCGAACCCCCCGAAGACGGCCGCCGGAACCCGGTCGGTGCCGCCGATCTCGATGCTGCGCTCCGAGTCGCTCTCCTCGCCTCCCTGGACGAAGGCGTGGCCCACGGCCACCGCCCGCGCCCCGGGCCTCGACTCCAGGTCGGCGACGCAGCGACCGACGGCCTCGCGGAGGACTGCCTCGTGGCTCGGCTCCTCGATCCCCAGCGCGGCGGCGGCGGTCGCCGGGTCGAGGTAGGGGATCGGGTAGACCGCCAGCGGGAACCCGCCGTCCTCGATCAGCACGGGCTCGCCGAGCCGGTCGACCCCGGACCGCAGGTGGAGGCCTTCCCGCAGCAGCGGGCCGTGGCTCATGCGGACGGTGGAGTCGTGGTTGCCGGTGATCATCACGACCGTGGTCAGCTCGGCCAGGCGGGCCAGCTCACGGTTCAGCATCTCGACCGCCGCGACCGGCGGCAGCGCCCGGTCGAACACGTCGCCGGCCATCAGCAGCAGGTCGATCTCGCGACGCTCGACCTCGGCGGCCAGCCAGTCGAAGAACCGCTGGTGGGACGGCCCCAGGTCGGCTCCGTGGAACTCCCGTCCCAGGTGCCAGTCGGCGGTGTGGAGGATGCGGATCACTGACTACTCATCCTGACCCGGCGGTCGGCGGTTGCGCTTCTTCTCCGACTGGTGCCGCTTGCGGGTGAGTCGCTTCTGCCGGGCGGCCTTGCCGGGGCGGGTCGGTCGTCGACGCTTGGGGATCGCCAGGGCCTCACCCAGCTTCGCCTCCAGCCGCTCCAGCGCGAGGTCGCGGTTGCGGGCCTGGGAGCGGGCGTCCTGGGCGACCGCCGTGACCACCGGGCCGAGCTTGCGGACGATCCTGGCCTTCTGGCCCGGATCGAGCGAGTGCGAGTCCGCGACCGCGAACACCGCTTCGATCCGCGAGGCGGTGACGTTGGCGTGCTGGCCGCCGGGGCCGGAGGAGCGGGAGGCCCGGATGGTGATCTCGGCGACCGGTATGAACGGGCCGCCGTGCGGTCTGATCCCCGGCTTCACTTCTCCTGCGCCGCCCGGGCGGGGAAGAGGATCGGCCGCAGCAGCCGCCACGCCATGAACAGGGCCAGCATCGCGAAGCCGATCCGCAGCGCCCGCTCCGGCACCGAGTTCGCGATGACCACCCCGACCAGGACGCCGACCGGGGAGAGGAGGCCGATGATCGCGGCATCCTTCAGGTTGACGTTGCCGTACGCCTTCTGGCGCCAGGTGCCGACGACCGAGACCAGCCCGATCATCAGCAGCGAGGTGGCCTCCGCCTCGACCTGGCCCAGGCCGATCACGATCGTCATCGCCGGGACGAAGATCACGCCGCCGCCGACGCCGACCAGGCCGCCGACGATCCCGCCGACGACGCATATGGCCGCTGCGAGGATCAGCTCCATCGCGCGCCGGTCCGATCGTTCGGGGAGCCCGTCCCGGGTCGCTCCGCGGGCGTCATCCGATCACCATGTCGACGGCGACCGCGATCAGCAGGAAGGCGAAGATGACCGAGACCGCCTTCTCCGGCAGGCGCTGCTGGACCGCGGTGCCGATGACGATGCCCACCATCGCCGGGACCACGAGCACGAGCCCGGTCCCGAGGTCCACGTTGCCGTAGATCCCGCCATGCATCGCCGCGGCGAAGATGGCGATCAGGACGATCGCGGCGAGGCTGGTTCCGGTCGCCAGCCGCTCCCGATAACCGAACATGGCGATCAGCATCGGCACGATCACGGTGCCGCCGCCGACCCCGAAAAGTCCACTGAACGCACCGGCCGTCGTGCCGACCAGGGCGAGGCTCCATATCCGCCGGGAATCCATCCCGGCGATACTAAGGCCATGGGTACTCCAGACTCCGCGTTGTCCGTACTCCTCGAAGACCCGGCCCACTCGGCCCTGCTGAGCGACGTCGACGGCACTCTCTGCCGCATCGTCGACCGCCCGGATCGCGCCCGGGTGCCGGTACGGGCTCGCCGCAGCCTCGAGATCCTGGGGGATCGGCTGGGTCTGGTCGCCTGCGTGACCGGCCGCCTGACCCGCACCGCCCGGGACCTGGTCGGCGCCCGGAACGTGACCTATTTCGGCAACCACGGACTGGGCCTGCTGCGGCCCGGGGACGACGAGCCCTCGGTCATCATCGACGAGCCCGACGCGACCCGGGCCCCGGACTTCATCGCCGCCAACGACGATCCGGTCTGGGTCGAGGCGAAGATCCGGATCGAGGACAAGGGCCCGATCCAGGCGCTCCACTGGCGCGGGGCGGGCGAGCGGACCGAGGAGATGATCGAGAAGATCGCCGAGCAGGCCGAGGCGGCCGGGCTCGACACCCACTGGGGCCGCAAGGTGCTGGAGATCCGTCCGCCCGGCATGGCCGGCAAGGCGGGCGCGATCGACATCCTGCTGGAGGGCACCGACCTCGACACGGTCGTCTTCGCAGGCGACGACCGGACCGACCTCGAGGCTTCGATCCGGCTGCGCGAGATGCTGGCGGAAGGCCGGATCAAGCGGCTCGTGATCGTGGCGATCGAGTCCGACGAGGGACCGCCGGAGCTGGTCGAGATGGCCGACGTCGTCGTCGGCGAGCCGGAGGAGTGGATCGACCTGATCGAGGCTCTGGCCACCCGGGCGGCGGCCGACCCGGCCGAGTAGCGGTGCCGTTCGCCGAGCTGCTCCGGGCCGCCGTCTTCCTCGTCGGAGGGGGGGCCACCGCGCTCGGCGCGATCGCGGTGCTCGGAGCCGGCGGCGGCGACAACCCGACGCTGCTCCTGGTCGGGGCCGTCTGGTGGGTGGTCGCCGCCTGGATCGGCATGTCCCTGGGAACCGCGGAGCGATCGGCGGAGAGCGTCCGCGAGGCCCTGGCGTCGGCCCGCACGGTCACCGCCACCTCGCCGGGGGTGGGCCTCCCCTCCCCGGGGCGGATCGCCTGGATGCGGCTCTGGCCGATCCTGGCGGCGGTCGGGCTGGCCGGGGCGCTCGGGATCGTCTTCCCCGAGGTCGCGGTGATCGGCTCCGGCTACGCGCTGCTGGTCTCGCTCGCCTGGCGCAATCGCGAGTCCGCTGTGCTGGCGATCGAGGGCCGGGACGGGGTCCGGTTCCTGGTCGAGTCCGGGCACGCCTTCCGGCCGGTCAAGCTGGTCAGGACCCCCGGCTTCCGCGCCTTCTGACGGTCAGGCGGGATCGGTCCCGGGATCTTGCGCGCTATTGACGCAAAAGTCCGGGTGCGATCGCGGACGACGGGTCACTTCCACCAGGGGCCGGTGTTGAGGATCTGGTCCGGGGTGAGCCAGGCGCGGCGGGCGGTGGCGACGGCGAAGAACATGAAGTCCATCGTCTCGGGACGGTGGGCGTCCGTGTTGAGGACGATCTTCACCCCAGCCTCGGCGGCCATCCGCGCGTAGACGTCGTTCAGGTCCCGGCGCCGCGGGTTGCCGTTGATCTCGAAGGCGGTGCCGGCCGCGGCCGCCGCTTCGAAGGCGCGCTCCAGGTCGATGTCGTACGGCTCGCGTCGGTTGAGCAGGCGGCCGGTCGCGTGGCCGATGCAGTCGACCTCGGGATGCTCGATCGCGGTGATCATCCGGTCGGTCATCTCGGCGGCCGACTTGCCGAACGAGGTGTGGATCGAGGCGATCACCCAGTCGAGCGCGCCGAGCAGGTCGTCCGGGTAGTCGAGGCCGCCCTCCGGGAGGATGTTCACCTCGGAGCCGGCCAGCACCCGGATCCCGGGGTCGGTCGCGTTGAAGGCCTCGATCTCCTCGATCCGCTGCCAGAGCCGCTCGGCGGTGACGTTGTCGCCGAAGCCGTGCGAGGCCGAGTGGTCGGTGATCGCCAGGTACTCGTAGCCGCGCTCGATCGCCGCGGCGGCCATGTCCTCGATGGTCCCGACGCCGTCCGAGAGGGTGGTGTGGCAGTGGAGCTCGCCCCGGATGTCGCCGACCTCGACCAGCTTCGGCAGGGTGCCGGCGCGGGCCGCGTCCAGCTCGCCCCGGTTCTCGCGCAGCTCGGGCTCGATGTAGTCGTAGCCGAGCCGCCGGTAGACCTCCTCCTCGGTGGTGAACAGCTCGGTCTCGCCGGTGGCGTCGTCCTTGATCCCGTGCTCGGACACATGCAGGCCCTCGGCCACCGCCCGCTCCCGCAGCTCCGCGTTGTGGGCGGCCGACCCGGAGAAGTGCTGGAGCAGGTTGCCGAAGGCGGCGGGCTCGACGATGCGGACGTCGACCCCGATCCCGTTGTGGGTGGTGAGCTTGACCCCGAGCTCGCTCGGGGTGCCGTGCTCGGCGACGGTGCGGTGACCGGCGATCGCCCGGGTCAGCTCGAGCGGCCGTTCCGAGGTCGCGATCAGGTCGACGTCCTTGCAGGTGTCGGTCCGGCGGCGGATCGAGCCCGCGACCTCGGCCCGGTCGCAGGAGGGCTCCTCGCGCAGTGCCCTGGTCAGGGCTTCGGCGACCGGCAGGATCTCGTCGAGACGCAGCCGCTCCGGGCCCTGAGGGCCGGCCTCCAGCCGGTCGAGGCCCTCGAGGATGTTCTCCTCGACCTTGGGGCCGAGCCCCTTCAGCTTGCGGATCGACTGGGACTCGGCCGCCTCGCGCAGCTCCTCGGGCGTGGTGATCTCCAGCTCGTCGTGGAGCCGGCGCACCGTCTTCGGGCCGAGCCCGGGGATGCGGTTGATCTCGACCAGTCCGGCCGGGATCCGCTCCTTGAGCTTGGTCGCCGCCGGGATCTCGCCGGTCTCGATCAGGGCGAGGATCTTCTCCTCCAGGGTCTTGCCGACGCCGGGCAGGTCGGTGACCTTGCCGTC
>JBEBTS010000033.1:0-16354 GCA_040393665.1 Conexibacter woesei | reverse complement strand
GCGGGCCAGGCCCAGCACCGGCCCGTAGAGATCGCCCAGAAGGCATGAGGTGATCGAGACGACCCCGACCGGCTCGGGGCAGTCGGCCCGGCGGAAGGCTCCGCAGTCGGAGTACTGGGCGAAGCCACTGAGGAGGATCTCGAAGTAGCCGGAGTAGAGCCTCCCCTCGAACTCGGGGCCGAGCCACAGGCGGGGAGTGTTCCGGCCCGCCTTGAGGTGACTCGGGCTTCCCTCGACCAGCGGCGTCCGCTCGACCGCGCCGCACCCACCGGGGTCCGAGGACATGTCGGCCGTGCCCGCCCACTGCGGCGACCGGCTCGCGGGGGAGCCGTTGGTCAGCCAGGTGATGCAGCCGCCTTCGGGGGTCATCGAGTAGATCTCGGTGGCCGCTCGCGACCGGGGGAGGTTGCGGTTGGCGGCGAACGCGATCCGCGATCCGTCGGGTGACCACGAGGGCGAGGACTCGTCCGCCCTCGTCCGGGTCAGGCGACGGAGGCCGGAGCCGTCCGCCCCCACCGTGTAGAGCTCCCCGGCCCCGCGGCAGGAGAAGCCGTAGGAGCAGACCTCGCCGTTGCGGTCCTTGTCCGAGACGAAGACGATCCGCTGACCGTCCGGCGACCAGGATCCGGCCCGGCCCTTCCGCGCGACGACCCGCCGCTTGCCGGTGGACATCGAGATCACCTCGAGCCGCTCCTTGGTGGAGAAGCGGACGTCCCGGATCGTCGCCAGCACCTGCGTGCCGTCGGGCGAGACCGTGAGACCGACCGGCGCCATCTTCGGCGCCAGGAACCACCGCAGGCCCGGCCGCTTGACGAACGGGCGGAGCCTCATGACCGTGCGCTCGACCGCTCCGTTCGGCTTGACGATCACGATCGCCCGGTCGGTGCGCTTGCCGCGACGGGTCCACCGGGCGGCGATCAGGCGGGTCCCGTCCGGCATCCAGTTGGCCTCCCGGAACGAGCTGCGTCCCCGGGGGCGAAGGATCTCCCGCGCGCGGGTCCCGTCAGCGCGGGCGAGCATCGTCTTCCGGTCGCGTCGACTCGACCGATCGTCGAGCGGCCGCTTGGTCGAGCGGGTGAACAGGACCTGGGTCCCGTCTGGCGAAGGCCGCGGGGCCTGGTCCCCGGCCGGGCCGATCCCAAGGAACTCGTCCTTCTTGCCGACCGTCTTGGGCTCGATCGACCGCTTCCGCGTCAGCACCGTCCGCTCCGAGCCGTCGGCCTTGATCGAGACGATCCGGCCGCCGTTGGAGAACACGATCCCGGCCTTCTCCGGCAGCGGCGGGGTCAGGGCCGTGGCGGGGGTCGCCGCGACGGCCAGGGCCGAGAGCATCGAGAGGGCCGCGACGAGCAGTCCGGCCCGGCCTCGCCGGTGCGCGTGCCCGGGGCTCCGCCTCATCGCCTCTCCCCCTGTCGTCTTGCCTTCCCTGACATCCTGCGACTCGAAACACATGTTCCGGCTCCCTTGTTGCGCCCGTCCCGGGCGGTCCGCATGATCGCGAACGCCCGATTCTAGAGCTTGCGGCCGGAACGTCCTTCGGTCCCCGGAAAACGCGAAAGGCGCCACATGGGCGCCTTTGCGAGGACGGGGAGTCGGGTCAGCTCCCTGCCTGTGTGATCGGGGCGCCCGGATTTGAACCGGGGACCTCACCGACCCGAACGGTGCGCGCTACCAGGCTGCGCCACGCCCCGAGGGGAGTCGAGCCTACCGAAATCGGGTGGCCGGACGCTCTGCGCCCCGCGCTCACCGGACCGCGTTGATCGCCTGCTGGATCTGGTCGAGGTCGGGGGCGTCCTGCACGACCTCGGTGCCGCGCGGTCCGGTCACCACCACTGCCGGCTCGGCCCGGATGCCCAGCTTGATCGCCAGCTTGTCCTGAGCCTCGAGGCGGGCGGTCATCTCGCTGCCTTCCTCGATCCCGGCGTCGAAGGATTCCTCCCAGTCGAGCAGCTCCATGTGCGGGATCGCCTCCGCCAGGGTGCGGAGGAACTCCCGGTCGACCCGGCCTTTGTCCTGGGCGGCCTCCTGGTTGCGGACCATCAGGTCGGCGAACTGCCAGCCGTAGTTCTGCTCGGCGGCGGCCTCGACCCCGTAGAAGGCGAGCTCGGTCGCGTTGCGGGTCAGCGAGCGGTTGCGGAGCAGCATCTGGAGCTGACCGGAACGAACCTGGGTGTTCACCAGGGGTGGGATCGTGTCGAGGAACTGGTCCCGGTACTCCGCGCTCTGGACGTCGACGAAGACCTGCATCTGGACCGGCGCGTTCTCGTCGCCCAGCCGGTCGCCGAGCTGGCGCACGCCGCCGTAGATCTGTTGGGTGTCGCCCGCCCCGACCACCTTCTGGTACTCCTGGCTGGGCTCGCGGGTGGCGATGCCGGCGATCGCGATCAGCAGGGCGACGATCGCCGCCGCCAGGATCAGCATCACCCAGTATCGACCCGGGCGGGTCTCGGACTTGCCTTCAGTGCTCATTCTTGTATCGGTTCCTTCTCGGTCAGCCGGTCACGGACTTGTAGTACCGGACCGCGAGTCCGGTCAGGAGGGTCCGAAAAGCCTCCTGGATCTCAACGTCCTCTTCCTCCGAGAAGCGACGCAGCCCTGTCTCCTCGATCGCCAGGCTCCGCTCGATCAGCTCGTCCACCAGCTCCGGGTTGCGGTCGGAGAAGTAGGCGCCCATCGAGTAGAGATCGGTGTCCATGAGCGACTCGATGAACGTGTCGCTCGCGGTTCCGGCATTTCGGGGAGTATCGCCTCGGGCCACGGGCCACATGTTATGCGGCCGCCGCCTCGACCCCTTATATGGTGGGTCCGTGGCTTCCCGTGAAGACGTGATCGCGTACTGCGACGACCTGCTCGAGATCTCTACCTACCGCGACTACGGCCCCAACGGGCTGCAGGTCCCCGGGGCCCCCGAGGTGACCCGGGTGGCGACCGCGGTCTCGGCCCACCAGGCCTCGATCGACGCCGCGATCGAGGCCGGAGCGCAGTTGCTGCTGACCCATCACGGACTGTTCTGGGACTTCCACCCGCGCGCCCTGACCGAGGCGATGGCGGCCCGGCTCGAGGCGGCCCTCGGGGCCGGGCTCTCGGTGGCCGGCTACCACCTGCCGCTGGACGGTCATCCCGAGATCGGCAACAACGCCCTGCTCCTCCGCCAGCTCGGCTTCGAGCCCTCCCCCGGCCTGATCGGCGAGGCCAAGGGCCGCCACATCGGGGCGGTCGGCCGGCGGGCCGAGCCGATCCCGGCGGACGAGCTCTTCGGGCTGATCGCCGCCGAGCTGGGCCGCGAGCCGATGGTCTTCGACGCCGGTCCCCCGGAGATCGGTTCGATCGGGATCGTGACCGGGGCCGGCGCCTCCGACATCCACGAGGCGATCGCGCTCGGGCTCGACGCCTACCTGACCGGCGAGCCCTCCGAGCACGTGATGGCCGACGCCCGCGAGGGCGGGATCCACTTCATCGCGGCCGGCCACTACGCCACCGAGATCTGCGGGATCCGCACGCTCGGCGACCGGGTCGCGGAGCGGTTCGGGCTGGAGCACGAGTTCATCGACATACCGAATCCGATCTGATATGGAAGGATCACCGGCTGGGAGACCGCATCGCCGTGGGTTCACGGTGGCCGGCAACCGCCCATCACCGGCCACCACGCCAAACGAGACGAGGATCTGAAACTTGCCCGAGACCGATACGTCAAGCCGCTCGAAGACACTCGCCGACCTGCTGCCGGTGGTTGCCGCCGAGTCCGGGTCGAACGGCGCCTTCCTGTTCCGCAACGACGACGAGGCCTGGGAGAACGTCACCTTCGATCAGGTGCTGGCCGACGTGCAGGAGCTGACCCTCGGCCTCGCCGACCTCGGCGTGAAGCGGGGCGACCGGGTCTCGATCCTCGGCAACACCCGGCCCGAGTGGACGCTGTTCGACCTCGCCGCGATGTCGGCGGGCGCGACCGTCGTGCCGATCTACCAGACCAACTCTCCCACCGAGTGCCAGTACGTGCTCGAGCATTCCGGCGCCCGCATCCTGATCGCGGAGGACGAGGGCCAGCTGGAGAAGATCCGGGAGATCCGCGACGCGGTGCCCGAGCTGGAGCAGGTGATCCTGATGGTCGGCGAGGCGCCCGACGCACTCTCGATGGATGACGTGCGGGAGCGCGGCCGCTCCGGCGACGCGGAGGCGTTCCGCGCGCTGTACGAGGCGGTCGCCCCGGAGGACGCGTGCAAGATCGTCTACACCTCCGGCACCACCGGCCCGCCGAAGGGCTGCGTGATCTCCCACGGCAACTACCGGGCGATGCTGGACATGGCCATGGAGGTCGAGGTCCTCAAGCCGGGCGAGACGACCTTCCTCTTCCTGCCGCTGGCGCACGTCTTCGCCCTGCTGGTCCAGTACGGCACGCTCGACACCGCCGGCCGGATCGCGTTCTGGGAGCGGGATCAGCTCCTGATCGTGCCCAGCCTCGCCGAGATCAAGCCCGAGTCCTTCCCCTCGGTGCCGCGGATCTTCGAGAAGGTCCACGACACCGCGGTCGCCTCGGCCGAGCTCAACGGCGGCGTGAAGGCTTCCATCTTCAAGTGGGCGATCCGGACCGGCAAGAAGGTCCGCGCCCTGGAGGAGAAGGGCCGGAAGCCGGGCTTCCTGCTCGCCCGCCAGTACAAGCTGGCCGACAAGCTCGTCCTGAGCAAGCTCCGGGACGTCTTCGGCGGCAACCTCCGCCTCGCCCTGACCGGCGCCGCGCCGATCGACCCCGAGATCCTGCGGTTCTTCCATGCCGCCGAGGTGCCGATCTACGAGGCCTGGGGCATGACCGAGACCTCGACCGGCGGCACCGCGAACCTGCCCGGCGCCTCCAAGGTCGGCACCGTCGGCAAGGCCCTGCCCGGGGTCGAGCTGAAGCTGTCCGAGGAGGGCGAGCTGCTGCTCAAGGGCCCCAACGTCTTCCAGGGCTATTACAAGAATGAGGAGGCGACCCGCGAGACCCTGATCGACGGTTGGCTCCACACCGGCGACATCGCGACGATCGACGACGAGGGGTACGTCTCGATCACCGGCCGCAAGAAGGAGATCATCATCACCGCCGGCGGCAAGAACATCACCCCGGTGAACATCGAGGCCGCGGTCAAGCGTCACGGCCTGGTCTCCCAGTGCGTGGTGATCGGCGACCGCCGCCCCTACCTGGTCGCCCTGATCACCCTCGACCAGGAGGCGCTGACCCGGTTCGCCGCCGAGCAGGGCACGCTCGACGAGCCGGAGGCGATGATCAACAGCCCGATCGTGCGGGCCGAGCTCGAGCAGCACATCGAGCGCGTCAACGCCGACCTGGCCCGCGTCGAGCAGATCAAGCGGTTCCACATCCTGCCGAGCGACCTCAGTCAGGAGGGCGGCGAGCTCACCCCCACCCTCAAGATCAAGCGCCCGGTGGTGGTCACCAAGTACGCGACCGAGATCGAGGAGCTCTACTCCTCGTAGGGCCTCACGGCCTCGGGCCGATGCGTCCGGCCGACCGGGCCGGACGCGCCCCCGGGATCAGCCGACCCCGGTCTGCCGTAGCAGGGCGCCGGTCGTCTGCTCGAAGATGCGGCGCCAGACCGAGGCCTCGCTGCTCTCCTGCTCCTTGACCTTGCGCACCACCCGGCGGAGCCGCGTCGCCGAGATCTCGAGGTTGTGCTTCTCCGCGATCGAGGTGTAGTACTCGTAGTTCTCGGCCAGCCGCGCCGTGACCGACTCGAAGCCGTGGGCGGCGATGTCGAGCCGGCGGGAGTAGTTCATGATCGAGGTGCCGAACATCAGCTCGTCGTCGAGGTCCGGCTCGAACAGGATGATGTCGACGCCCGGGTAGCGCTCCTTCCAGCTCTCGACCGCGATCGAGAGGCGCTGGTGGAGCAGCAGGCGGAAGGCCTGGTTGGCGATCGCCGGCACGCCCATGTCGACGATCCGCCGGACGGGGCCGCCCGAGACCGTGGGCAGGCCCTCGTTGCGGTCGTTCACGTACGGCACCATCGGGTTGATCACGACGATGAACTCCGCCCCGCGTTCGACCGCGACGTCGACGTTGGTCGTCGAGTAGATGCCGCCGTCGATCAGGGTGCGCCCGTTGACCTCGACCGGCTTGTAGACGAGCGGCAGGGCGGTCGAGGCCTGGACGGCGGTCGAGATCGGGATGTCGGGCCAGTCGCCCTCGCTGTCGCCCAGCACCACCCGCTCGCCGCTGTCGAGATCGGTCGCGGTCAGGTAGAGGTCGCGCTGGAGCGCGTCGAACGAGTCGATCGCGCCCTGCGTCGCCAGCACCTCGCGGACGTACCGGGCGATCCCGGCGTTGGAGTAGAGGCCGGCCGGCAGGCTCTCGGCGAGGCCGTAGCCGATGTCGATCGCCGAGACCTCGCCGAGCCGGGGCAGGAACTTGCGGATCATGCCGGCGACGTGGAAGGGCAGGCCGGCCACCGAACGGGCGTAGTCGCCGAGGGTCGGGCGCAGCATGGTGTCCTGCGCGATCGTCTCGATCGGGCCGTCGTCGTCGGTCAGGGCCCGCATCATCTCCTCCGGCGTCAGGCCCGCCGCCAGCATGCTGGCGATGAAGGATCCGGCGCTGGTGCCGACGTACATGTCGAAGTCATTGACGCCGTGGTTGACCGCGAGCAGGTCCAGCGCCCGCAGCGCGCCGATCTCGTAGACGCCGCCGGTGAACCCGCCGCCGCCCAGCACCAGAGCCGACTTGGACCGTCCGGCGGGGCTGCCGGACGGGCGCTCCGAACGAGGGGCCGTCCTCCGTTTCGCTGCGGCATTCCCCTTGGCGCGGGCGTTTCTCCGCTTGGGCGACTCATCGATGTTCACGACTTTCCCCATCGCGTCGATTATGTCAGCACGGCAGGCCGACGATCCGAGATGTCGAAACAGTCCATTCCGACCGCTACCTTGGCCCCAGACCTTGTTGCAAACACCGATGCCCCATAGAAACCCGCTTCGCCCGCCGCTTTCCGCGCCCCTCGCCGCTGCCGGACTCCTGCTGGCCGCGCTCGTGGCCCTGCTCTCGATCCCGTCGGCCTCCGCGGCCGGATCTCCGCCCCTGCCGCGGGTCAACCCGGATCGTCCCGCCGTCACGCCGGTGATGCGTGGGGCCGCCACCGCCCCGATCGGCCGCTCTGCCTCCGGGGCGACGGTCAGCGCCAACTCGATCTGCCCTCAGCTGAGGCGCCTGGCCCGACGCGGCAACTCGAGGGTCGGCCTCCAGGTGCGGAACCTGAAGACGGGCAAGGTCGTCTGCGGCCTCAAGCCGGCCGCGATGCGCTCGCTGGCGTCCAACACCAAGATCTTCACCACCACGACCGCACTCGCCCGCCTGGGGCCGGAGCACCGGCTGCAGACGCGGCTCTACGCCAACGGGCGGATCGACGACGAGGGCACCCTCCACGGCAATCTCTTCCTCAAGGGCGGCGGCGACCCGTCGCTGGGGACCGCCGGCTTCCTCTCCGCCTACCTGGCCGGCGCCGGCTCGCCGATCGAGAAGATCGCGGCCAAGGCGAGACGGGCCGGCATCCGCAAGGTCACCGGACGACTGTTCGGCGACGACACCGTGTTCGACCAGGTCCGGGGAGTCGCGGACTCCGGCTACGCGACCAGCTCCTGGATCGGGCCGCTCTCGGGCCTCTCCTTCAACGCCGGCTTCACCAACGCCTCGCTCAACCGGTTCAGTCCCAAGCCGGAGCGGCTCGCCACCAAGAGCCTCGCCCGGGCGATGCGCTCCCGCAACATCGAGCTGAAGGCCGAGGTGGGGATGCGGGCGACGCCGGCCGCCGCCCGGAAGCAGCTGATCGCCCGGCAGGTGGCCCCCGACATGACCTGGATGGCCCGGGTGACCAACCTCAACTCCAACAACTTCTTCGCCGAGATGACCCTGAAGAACATCGGCGCCGAGGTCCTCGGGAAGGGCACCACCCGATCCGGCGCCACCGTGGTCAAGCGGTACGCGAAGTCGCAGGGGGTCAAGGTCCATCCGGTCGACGGCTCCGGGCTCACGATCTCCAACCGGTCGAACGCGAAGGGCGTGGTCCGGTTGCTGACCCGGGTCCAGAAGCGCCCGTGGGGGCAGCGGTTCATCGACTCGCTCCCGGTGGCGGGACGCGACGGGACCCTGGCCTCGCGGATGCGGGGCTCGGCCGCCGAGGGACGCTGCCACGCCAAGACGGGCACCCTGACCGGGGTGAGCGCCCTCTCCGGCTACTGCTTCAACGCCTCCGGGCGGCGGTTCGCCTTCTCGATCCTGATGAACCGGGTGAGCGACAGCTACGCGGCGCGGGCGGCGCAGGACCAGATCGTGGCCCGCATCGCCCGACTCTGACGGCGCTTCAGGCCAGCCTTCGTCAATCGCTGGGGCGATCACTCCAGCCTGGCAAGAGCGATCGCCCCCGCGATGCTCCAGGCGGCCTCGGGGGAGAACCCGAGCCGGTCTCGCAAATCGCCGCCGAGGCCCCGGAAGGCCGCTGCCCCTCGGCTGCCCCACGTCATCGCTGGGGCGATTGCTCCAGCTTGGATGGAGCGATCGCCCCCGGGATGCTTCTAGCCGGGGCTACCTCGGGGAAGCCCCGAGCCGCGGGCGCGTCGCCACCGAGCCCCGGAAGGCCGGGGACGGTGAAGCCCGGAGCCGTTCGCGCAGATCGCCACTGAGCCTCGGAAGGTCGGGGATGGGGAAGTCCCAAACCGTTTCGCACGAAGTGCCAGTGTTTGGGGCTTCCCCATCCCCGGCACGCCTGGCCGGTGACGGACCGGAGCGAGCCGGTCACGGACCGGAGCTGGCCGGTCAGCGGACCCGAGATATGAGCTACTGGTCCAGGTCGCCGGCGAGGAGACGGTCCAGTCCCTCTCGGTCCAGGACCGTGACACCCAGCTTCTCCGCCTTGGCGAGCTTCGAGCCGGCGGACTCGCCCGCCACGACGTAGTCGGTCTTCTTGGAGACCGAGCCGGTCACCTTGCCCCCGGCCCGCTTGACCATCGCTCCGGCCTCGTCGCGGGTGAGGTCCGGCAGGGTGCCGGTGAGGACCACCGTCTTGCCCTCCAGCGGGCCGCCCTCGGGCCGGCGCTCGTCCGCCGCCAGCTCCAGCCTCAGCCCGGCCTGCTTCAGCCGCTGGATCATCTCCCAGGTGCGGTCGTCGGAAAGCGACTCCGCGATCTGCTGGGCCATGATCGGGCCGATCCCCTCGGTCTGCTCGATCCGGTCCGGGTCGGCCTCGCGCAGCGCCTCGATCGAGCCGAACTCGTCGGCCAGGGCCTCAGCTGTCACCGAGCCCACCCCGATCAGGCCGAGCGCGAACAGGACGCGTGGGAAGGGCACCTCGCGCGACTTGTCGATCTCCGCGATCAGGTTGGCGGAGGAGGTCTCCCCCATCCGGTCCAGGGCCTGGAGCTGCTCCTGCCTCAGCTCGTAGAGATCGGCGACGTCGGCGATCAGGCCCTCCTCGAGGAACCGGGCGACCTGCTTCTCCCCGATCCCCTCGATGTCCATCGCGCCGCGCGAGACGAAGTGCTTGATGTGCTGGAAGATCTGTCCGGGGCAGCCCGCCCGGTTGGGGCAGATCGAGAAGACCGAGTCCTCCGGCTTGACCACCTCGGTGCCGCAGGCGGGGCAGACCTTCGGCGGGACCGGCTTCTCCGCCCCCTCCGGCCGCTTCTGCGGCAGGGCCGAGACGACCTGGGGGATCACGTCGCCGGCGCGGAGCACGACCACCTCGTCGCCCGCACGGACGTCCTTGCGGGCCAGGTCCTCCTCGTTGTGGAGGGTCGCCGTGGAGACCGTCACCCCGCCGACCCGGACCGGGTCCAGCATCGCGAAGGGAACCATGTGACCGGTGCGGCCGACGTTCCACACGACCTCCAGCAGCTTGGTGGTGGCGGTGGTCGGGGGGAACTTCCAGGCGATCGCCCAGCGCGGCTCCCGGCCCGCTACCCCGAGCTCGTTCCAGAGCCCGATCTTGTCGACCTTGATCACGACCCCGTCGATCTCGAAGTCGAGGTCCTCGCGACGGTCCAGCCACCAGTGGCACCGCTCCAGCACCGCCTCGATCGAGTCGTGGACGGCGATGTCGGGGTTGACCTGGAAGCCGTGCTCCCGCAGCCACTCCATCTCCTCGGAGTGGCTCTCGAAGGAGATCCCTTCGACCGCTCCGATCCCGTACGACCAGACCGCCAAGGGGCGCTCCGCGGCGGCCTTGGGGTCGACCTGGCGGATCGAGCCGGCCGCGGAGTTGCGCGGGTTGGCGAAGGCGGGCAGCCCGGCGTCGACCCGCTTCTGGTTCAGCTCCGCGAAGTCGGGGATCGGCAGGTAGACCTCGCCCCGGACCTCGATCAGCGGCGGTGCGCCCTCGATCTGCTTCGGCAGCGTCCGGATCGTCTCGATGTTCGCGGTGACGTCCTCGCCGACCCGGCCGTTGCCGCGGGTCGCCGCCTGGACCAGTCGCCCCTGCTCGTAGGTGAGCGAGATCGCGAGGCCATCGATCTTCGGCTCGGTCACGTAGGTGAGCTGGCCGGGATCGACGTCCCGGCGGGCGAGGTGGTTGCGGACCCGGGTCTCCCAGGACGTCAGCTCCTCCTCGGTCCGGGCGTTGGCCAGCGAGAGCATCGGGATCGCGTGCTCGACCGGGGCGAACCCGCTGGCCGGCGGCGCCCCGACCCGTTGCGTCGGCGAGTCCCCGGAGATCAGCTCCGGGTGGGCGGCCTCGAGGCGTTCCAGCTCGGCGTAGAGCTCGTCGTACTCCTCGTCCGAGATCTCCGGGTCATCCTTCTCGTGGTAGAGGTAGATGTGGTGGTTGAGCTGTTCCCGCAGCTCGGAGATCCGTTCGGCCGGGTTCATCCGCGGGCTGCCTCCAGGAGCCGGTCGAGGTCACGTCCGCGGAGGCCGTCGAGGCCGCCGTGGTCGGTCCAGTCGAGCCGCAGCGGGGTGAACGAGATCCGGTTGCGGGCGATCGCGCCGATGTCGGTGCCGGGCTCGTCGTCCAGCCCGGGCTCGTACCCGTAGATCCGGTAGCTGGTGCGGCCGTCGTCGACATCCCGCTCCACCTTCTTCAGCTCGTCCCGATAGAGCCGCTTGCCGAGGCGGGTCACGTCGATGCCGTCGGGGTCCCCGCCGGGCACGTTGATGTTGATCAGGGTACCCTCGCCGGCCGGGTTGTTCATCAGCTCGCGCACCGTCTCGGCGGTGATCCGGGCGGCGATCGAGAAGTCATACCGGCGCTGCGGCCTGTAGCCCATCTCCCGCTCGGTGGACTGCTGCGACACGGCGATCGCGGGCAGGCCGAGCAGCACGCCCTCCAGCGCGGCGGCGACCGTCCCGGAGTAGGTCACGTCGTCGCCGAGGTTAAGCCCGTGGTTGATCCCGGAGACGATCAGGTCGGGCTTCTCGCCGACCAGGCCGACGTCCGCGAACCGGACGCAGTCGACCGGGGTGCCGTCGGTGGCGTGGCCGAGATCGCCATCCTCGAACCGCACCTCCTCGACCGACAACGGCGACCTGGTCGTGATGCTCCGGGCCGAAGCGCTGCGGTTCGAGTCCGGGGCGATGACATCGAGGCTCACCCCCTCGATCTGTCGCAGTTCGCGCCGGAGGGCCTGCAGCCCCTGAGCGCCGATCCCGTCGTCGTTCGTCAGAAGGATTCGCACGAGACCAAGGATAAGCGAGCCTCGGCGGCCGGCGTCCCGGCCGGGTCAGGCGCCGTCGGGGGCCGCTCGTCCCCCGGGGTACTCGACCCGCATGAAGTAGAGGCCCTGGGGCGGGGCGGTGATCCCGGCCTCCGGGCGGGCGGCGCCTTCGAGCAGCCGCTCGAACTGCTCCAGGCTGCGTGAGCCGTCACCCACCTCGATCATCGTCCCCACCAGGATGCGGACCATGTTGCGCATGAAGGAGTCGCCGGTGATCCAGAACTGGATCGTGTCGGGGGAGAACCGGGTTCCGGTGGCCGGATCGACCAGGCCCTGCTCCTCGATCCACCGGGCGGAGAGGATCCTCCGCTCGAACCGGGTGTGGTAGGTCTCGGTCGGGGTGAAGGCGGTGAAGTCGTGGGTGCCGACCACCGCCTCGGCGCAGGCGTCGAGCCGGTCGCGGTCGATCTGCCGGGAGACCCACCAAGCCCGGTCGACGGCGAAGGGGCTGTCCGGCCGGCGGGTGAGGATCCGGTAGCAGTAGGTGCGGGAGAGGGCGTCCCGGCGGGCGTCGAAGCTCTCCGCGACCGGGGTGACCGCCCGAACCGCCAAGTTCCGGGGCGTCAGCCCGTTCAGGCTGCGCACGATCGCCTCCGGCAGCTCGCCGTCGAACTCGAACGAGGCGACCTGCCCGACCGCGTGGACGCCGGCGTCGGTGCGGCCGGCCACGGTCAGCTCGATCGGACGGTGCCGCAGCGCGACCTCCAGCGCCCGCTCGAGATGCGCCTGCACGGTCTCGACCCCTTCCTGCTTCGCCCAGCCGCGGAAGGAGGCGCCGTCGTACTCGATGTCCAGCCGGAACCGACCCACGCCGGGATTCTCGCTGAACGGGGCTACCGGTGGATGCGGAAGACGCGCCGGCCGGTGGTGCCCCACGCCTGCGCGTTGAGCTCGACCTTGCCGCGGGCCTTCTTCCCGACCTTCACCGTGACCGTGCCGGTCACGGTCCAGCCGGGGAGGATCGTCCGGATCGGGAACTGACGCTTGATCTGGACCCGGGCCTTGGACCGCGGGCCGGCGGCGGCCTTGCCCAGCCACACGCGGACGTTGTTGGCCCGCAGGTTCCCGCTGTTCTTCACCGAGACCTTGAGGTTGATGACCGAGCCGGCCTTGAGCCCCCGGCCACCGCCTTCCTTCCAGACCCGGACCGGCGAGATCCGGGCGCTGCGCTTGCCGGAGCCGCCCTTCCCGGAGTAGTTCTTCTTGCCGGAGCCCTTCTTGCCCTTGTTCTTCTTTTTCTTCTTCTGCGGCGGGTTGATCACCGGGCCGGTCGGATCGCCGGGCTTGCCGGGATCGGGGTCCGGATCAGGGTCGGGGTCGGGGTCCGGATCGGGATCCGGGTCGTTAAACGTGGTCCCGGGGAAGACCTGGACCCGATCGTTGCCGGTGTCGGCGACGTAGACCTTGGGCCCGGGCCCGGTGGCGATCCCGGTCGGTCCCCTGAAGCTGCCGGCGGCGGTGCCGGTCGAGCCCCAGGCCGCGAGGAACTGGCCCGCCGGGCCGAACTTCTGGATCCGGTCGGCGCCGCGGTCGGCGACGTACACGTTGCCGCTCGTGTCGGTGGCGACGCCGGAGGGCAACAGGAACCGGCCCTGCCCGGTCCCGTTGCTGCCCCACTTGGCGATGAAGGTGCCGTCGGGCGAGAACTTCTGGATCCGGTAGTTGTAGGTATCGGCGACGATCACGTTCCCGGACGGGTCGGTGGCGACTCCTTCCGGCAGCGCGAACTGCCCGTTGCCGGAGCCGGGGCCGCCCCAGGCGAGGGCGAACCCGCCGGTGGCGTCGAACCGCTGGATCCGCGAGTTGAAGGTGTCCGCGACGTAGACCGAGCCGCCGTTGCCGACCGCGACCCCCTGCGGGTCGTCGAGCTCGCCGGCGGCGGTGCCCGGCGTCCCCCACTCGTCGAGGAAGCTCCCCCCGGCGGTCAGGCGCTGGATGCGGTCGTTGCCGCCATCCGCGATCAGCGGATGACCGGACCCCCCGATGGCGATGCCGCCCGGGTCGTTGAATCGCGCCGGGGCGGAGCCCGGGCCACCCCAGGCCGAGAGCAAGGTGCCGGTCGAGCTCAGGCGCTTGACCTGATTGGTCCCCGAGTCGAGCACCAGCACCTTGCCGTCGGCCTCGACCGCGATCCCTCGCGGCCGGTTGAGCACGAGGGAGCCGGCAATCCCGCCAGTCCATCCCCCGAGCACGGTCCCTCCAGTCGAAAATCTCCTGATCCGGTCGTTGCCGGTGTCGGCCACGTAGACGGTGCTCCCGCCGACCGCGACCCCGAGCGGCCCCGACAGCTGCCCGTCCCCCGCCCCCAGGCTGCCCCAAGCCAGCTGCACAACGCCGGACTGGTTGAACTTCTGGATCCGGCTCCCGCCGGCGTCGGCGACGTACACCGAACCGGCGGAATCTGTCGTGACTCCGGCCGGTCCGGTGAACTCGCCTTGGGCGCTTCCCGTCCCTCCCCAGGCTGTCTCAAACTCCCCGTCGATGCTGTACCGGATCACCCGGTCGGTGGCCCCGTCGGTGATGAACACCCGGCTGCCGCGGACCGCCACGCCGCTCGGGGCGGCGAACGCTCCCACCCCGGGGCCGCCGTCCGCGCCGCCGCAGGCGTTGCCGCCCTCGCCCTCGCCCGCGCCGCTGATCACGCACTGCTGCGAGCCCCACGAGTTGAACCGCATCACGCGGTCGTTGCCGCGGTCCGCGACCCAGACCCGGTCGCCGCTGTCGGCGACGATCGCGACCGGCTCGTCGAACCGGCCGTTCGTGCTGCCGTGGCTGCCCCACTCGGTGTCGTAGCGGCCGTCGCTCAGTAGGCGCTGGATCCGGTCGTTGCCGGTGTCGGCGACGTAGATCGTGCCGCTGGAGTCGACCGCGACCCCCTGCGGCGAGCGGAACTGCCGCGCGCCGGACCCGGTCGAGCCCCAGCTCGCCAGCGGGTTGCCGAGCGCGTCGAACTTGCGGATCCGGTCGTTGTCCGTGTCGGCGACGTAGACGTTGCCGGAGGAGTCGGTGGCCACCCCGGCAGGTGCGGCCAGGGCGTTGGCCGAGCCGCCCCAGACGGTGAACGCGGCGTCGGCCGAGGCCGCGCCGAGCGCCCCCGCGAAAAGGGCAGCCAAAAGCACGGCAGCCACACCGAACGCTTTCAGAACCGTCGCGGTGTGTACCCCTCGCATCGGATTCATCCGATCCGCGGGACCCCTGAGAAATGATTCACGATCCCACCCTGAGCTCTGGATTCAGCCCGGTCAAGGTACCAGATGGAGGCGCAGGCATCGAGCCCTGCAAAGGAAAGGGCCGCCCGGAGGCGGCCCTTTCCCGAATCTCGACGCTCGAGCTAGACCAGCTCGAGGAAGACCATCTCGGTCGAATCCGACTGGCGCGGGCCGATCTTGATGATCCGGGTGTAGCCACCCTCACGCTCGGCGTAACGGGGAGCCAGCTCGTCGAACAGCTTGTGGACGGCGAACTTGTCCTGACGCAGGGCGGAGAGGGCCTGCCGGCGGGCGTGGAGATCGCCGCGCTTGGCGAGGGTGATCAGCTTCTCGATCTCCGGCTTGGCCGCCTTGGCCTTGGCCTGGCTGGTCTTGATCCGCTCGTGCTCGATCACTTCCTTCGAGAGGTTGCTCAGGAGCGACTTGCGGTGGGCGGAATCCCGACCCAGCTTGTTTCTCTTCTTGGCGTGGCGCATGACTCTCCTCGGGTCAGTCCTGGCGCAGCTCGTAGCCGCGGCTCTGCAGGTTCTCGATGACTTCCTCGATCGACTTCTGGCCGAAGTTCGGGATCGCGCCGAGCTCGGACTCGGACTTGAGCAGCAGCTCGCCGATGGTCTCGATGCCGGCCCGCTTGAGGCAGTTGAACGACCGGACCGAGAGCTCCAGCTCGTCGATCAGGATGTCGTTGTCGGGGCTCGAGGCGACGGCAGACGAGGCGGACTCGCTCTCGACCACGACCGGCTCGCGGGCGGTGAGCTCCTCGACCCGGTCCGGGTCGGAGAAGATCGCCAGGCTCTTGATCAGGATCTCGGAGGCCTCGCGCAGCGCCGGGTTCGGCTCGATCGAGCCGTCGGTCTCCAGCTCGAGGGTGAGCTTGTCGAAGTCGGTGCGCTGACCGACGCGGGCGGTCTCGACGGTGTAGGAGGCACGGCGGATCGGCGAGAAGATCGAGTCGATCGGGATCACGCCGATCGGCTGGTCGTCGTCCTTGTTCTCCTCGGCCGGACGGTAGCCGCGGCCGCGACCGATGGTCACGTACATCTCGAGGCGGGTCTTCTTCTCGAGGGTCGCGATCGGAGCGTCGGGGTTCAGGATCTCGACGCCGGCCGGGAGGTCGATGTCGGAGGCGGTCACGTCACCGGGGCCGGTCACGACGATCGGGGCCTCGACCGCGTCGGCGTCGGTGTGCATCCGCACGACCAGCTCCTTGAGGTTGAGGATGATGTCGGTGACGTCTTCCTTCACACCGGCGATGCTGGAGAACTCATGCGAGACGCCCTCGATGCGGACGCTGGTGATGGCGGCACCGGAGAGCGAGCTCAGCAGGACCCGACGCAGGCTCGACCCGAAGGTGTAGCCGAAGCCCTTGTCGAGGGGCTCGATCGTGAAGACGCCTTTGTTCTCGTCGACCTGCTCGGAGGAGATGGTCGGTACCTGGAAATCAGTGCTCATTGGATCCTTGT
>JBEBTS010000032.1:0-16393 GCA_040393665.1 Conexibacter woesei | reverse complement strand
GGCATGCTGGTCCAGCCGGCCGAGGTGGTGATCGCGAACTCGTGGTGCTGGAGCGTCTCGGGATCGAACGAGTCGAAGTCGATCGTCGACTGCCCGTGCGAGCCCTGGAACGGCTTCTTCGGGTTCTCGATCACCTTCGGATCGGGGAACTCGGCCAGGGGGACGCTCACCTTCGCTCCGCTCAGGTAGTACGGCGCGAACCGGTCCTGATCGAAGTAGAGGACGGTCTTGCCGTAGACGTACTGGTGGAACTTGCTCAGCTCGGCGGCATGCCCCGGGGGGGAGACCGACGCGTCCCGCAGGACGAGGAAGCTCGACGCGACCGACCCGACCACGAACAGGACCGTCAGGGAGACCCATCCGCCGAACTCCATCCCCTGCGCCGGCTTCCAGCCGCCCTCGGGGCCGGACAGCAGCGCGATCAGGATCACCGTCGTCGTGATCGGCGCGGAGATCACGAGCGCCTTGGCCAGGGAGTAGTCGCCGACCCAGGGCAGGGAGATCAGGTAGAGGAAGGCGCAGGCGAGGAAGGCCGCCGGCCAGGTCGCGTCCGGCTGCCGGCGCCACCACCAGAGGGCGACGAGCAGGGAGAGCACGCTGATCGCGCCCATCAGCCCGGGCAGCGGGGTGGCGGTGTTGCCGTCGAGCCGGTAGTCCGGGTTCAGCCAGACCCCGAGGCCCTCGAGCGCCGACACCGGCCCGAAGGCGTCGCTGGTCGCGACCTCGGAGAAGGCGTCGCCGAAGCCGAACGGCCCGAGAAAGGCGAGGGCGGCGAGGACGCCCAGCACGATCAGGGCGAGCGCGGCCACGAGCGGTCGCCGGATCCGCCCCCAGATCGCCCCCGGCCGGAAGCCGGCCCGCACGGTCGGCTGGGTCAGGCCCCAGGCGATCAGGGCGGCGATCGGCCAGGCCAGGCCGGGGAAGCTGTAGGTGAAGACGATGCCCGCCAGCAGGACGAGCATCGGGATCCCGGCGGCGAGGCGCGAGCGTCGATCCGACGGTGGCGGCGCCAGCTGCGAGAGGGCGACCACGAAGGCGAGCAGGAAGAGGGCCGCCGCGAGCTCCTTGAACGCGGCCTGCGCGTAGTAGGAGGCCATCAGGTACGGCACCCCGATGAGCACGACGGCGAGGGGCCGGCGCCATGACTTCAGCCGTTCGACCGCGGTCCAGGCGGTGAACGCGGTGAGCAGGACGATCGCCATGAGCTGCCCGGTGAAGATCGGTCCCAGCGACAGCTTCGGCAGGACGGAGAGCGACGCGGCCAGGCCGTGCGGGCCGAGTGGATAGCCGTCGCTCGGCTCCGTGCCGAACCCGGAGCGGAGCCATTCCGCCCAGGCGAGGTGCAGGCCGAGGTCGTTGTTGTAGCCCATCCCCAGGAGGCCCCAGCGACCGCTGATCGCGAACGGCAGGCAGAGCACGACGAAGGTGACGGCGAGCGCGATCCAGAGGCCCGGCGAGGACGGTGGCAGGTCCGCTCGGCCGGACCCGCGGAGCGCCCAGACGGAGAAGGCGCCGAGCGCGAGCAGGCCCAGGATCAGCGCCCATCGCTCCCCCGGGATCCGGGCGAGCAGGCCCTCGACCGCGACGATCGCGGCGAAGCCGACCGCCGGCTCGATCCCGCACCAGCGCTCCCGGCCGGCCGCCTTGGTGACGGCGCGTCCGACGACCAGCGAGCCGCCGACGATCAGCAGCATCGAGATCCAGGTCTGTACGAGGGGGAACAAGGAGCTATCTGTTTATCGGATCGGGAAGGGAGTCCGCCGGGTCAGCCGTCACCGGCCGGCCTCGCCGGGGCTCGGAACCCGGTTCAGTGGGCCTCGGCCGCCCGTTCGAGCACCGGGGTCAGGTCGTCCCCGCGGAGCGGCTCGCCGTGACCGGAGAGCACCGTCTGAGGCTTCAACCCGGCCAGCTTCAAGACGGAGCGCTTCGCCTCCGCGTGATCCCACGCCCAGGCCGGGTGCGGCACCTGGGCCTCGCCCGCGGGCAGCTCCCTCAGCCGGGCGGAGTCGATCACGTAGATCGTGTCGCCGACCAGGGCGACCCGGTCGGACTCCCGCCAGAGGCCGATCAGCCCGGGCGCGTGTCCGGGGAAGTGGATGACCTCGAAGCCGGCGACCTCGTCTCCCTCGGAGAGGGTGCCGGCCGGCTCGACCGGACCGCCATCCCACCAGGGGAGCAGCAACGGGTAGATCCACCGGACCGGTGCGAACTCCAGCTTGGAGAGGTCCATGTACGGGGCCACATGGGCCGGTGATCGCAGATCGTCGACCTCGTCCGGATGGCACCAGACGGGAATCCCGGCGCGGGAGGCGGTACCCCGGTGGTCCGAGTGGGCGTGGCTGAGCACGATCCGCTCGACCCCACCGAGCTCGGCGGCGATCCGGCGATTGGCCCGCGCCATGGACTTGGCGCCGGCGTCGTACTGCACGATCTCCCCTTCCGGCCCTCGCAGGAAGTAGATGTTCATGCCGCCCCTGAGGTCTCCCCGCATGCGCCACACGCCGTCGGCAACCTCCTCGAGCCCCCGTGGTACTACGCTGCTGTCCGTGCCGGCGAATTGGAAAGTCATCATGATCGTGATCTGCTTCTTCCTGGTTGCCTCGGTCGTCATCGGGGCTGTCCAGCTGGCCACGACTCCGACCGAGGTGTTCGGGAACAGCTTTGAAGGACTGCCGAAGTCGGAGTTTCCCAGATAGTGCCGAGGTGACCTCGTGGGGCGACGGTAGTATCAGGCCCCAGTCCTCGAAGAACGGAGTTGAATGCCACTGTTCAAGCGCATAGTCGTCGGCACCGATGGATCGGACTCGGCCCGTGAGGCGATCCGGCAGGCTTCCGCCCTCGCTCAGCTCTCCTCGGCGGAGCTGCATGTGGTCAGCGCGTACGAGCCGGTGCCCACCCGTCGCTCTGAGGCTGAGGGGGCCGGGGCGCCCGGAGACGTGGCGCACGAGTTCGGTCCCCGCGAGGAAGTCAACTTCACCCTCGACGGGGCGGCGACGATCGCGGCCGAGTACGGCATCGAGACGAAGTCCCATCCCCGCGACGGCGATCCGGCCGACGCGATCCTGAACGTCGCCGACGAGATCGACGCCGATCTGATCGTGGTCGGGAACAAGGGCATGACCGGCGCCCGCCGCTTCCTCTTGGGGTCGGTCCCCAACAAGGTCTCGCATCACGCGCCCTGCTCGGTCTTCATCGCCCGGACCACCTGATCGGCCCGGCCCGTCCCGGCTCTCGGTCGGGTTCGGGCCGCGCTAGGGCAGCTTGACCTTCGGGTTGGTCGCCCGGCCGAGGTCGATGATGCCCGCGCCGAACCCGGAGTCCGGCTCCGTGGCGGCGAAGTCCGGCAGCCGCGCCGTGCCGAGGAGGCGCTGTCGGACCTGGGCGGGGCCGCGCTTGCCGGTCAGCACCTTGGACGCGAGCACGGCGGCCGCGGCGCCGGCCACGTGGGCGGCGGCCATCGAGGTGCCGGCCCAGCCCGACTCGATCCCGAACCAGTCGGGCGTGCCGCCGATCATGCCCACCTGCAGGATCGGCCGGTTGCGGGACTTGTAGGGGCATCCGGCGTGGCTGGCGCCCCCGCCGGGCGCGGCGATGTCGATCGCGTCGCTCTTGAACGAGTAGGAGCCGACGCAGCCCGACTCGGTCGTGCCCCCGACCGAGAGCACCTGGGGGGCGGTGGCCGGCAGCGAGGGGCAGTCCTGAGCGGAGCGGTTGCCGGAGGAGCCGACCAGGATCACGCCCTTGCGGTGCGCGTACTTGAGGGCCTGCTCGACCGCCGGGATCGGGATGTCGCAGCCGAAGTTGAGGGACATGCTGACCACCCGGGCGCCGTGGTTGGCGGCCCACCGGATCCCGGAGGCGATGTTCGCGGTCGTGCCCCGGCCGTTGGCGTCCATCACCCGGACCGGGATCAGCTTCGCCTTGAAGGCGATCCCGGTGAGGCCCTTCCGGTTGTTCGTGGTCTGGGCGATGGTCGAGGCGACGTGGGTGCCGTGCCCGTTCTGGTCCAGCGGGACCCGGTCCCGGTCGACGAAGTCGTATCCGGGCAGGAAGCGCTTGCGGGCGAGGTCGGGGTTGCGGCGGTACCGGCGGCCGTAGTCGCGGTAGGCGATCCCGGTGTCGAGCACGGCGACCTTGACCCCGGCTGCCCCGGGGCGGCCGGCCTTGCGCAGGTTCTGCCAGGCGCGGATCACGTTCATGCCGCCGCGTGAACGCGGCCCGATCGAGGCCGTGGCCGGGTGGCAGTAGCTGCCGCAGGGCAGGAAGTTCCACTGCTTGCGGACCCAGCCGCGGGCCGGTCCGGAACGGCGCGGGTTGACCCCCGGGTCGTTCGGGCTCCAGGCGGAGATCCGGGCGATGTAGTTGGCGGACGCGTCGCGGATGCCGGGTCGGTCCTCGAGCCGCTCGGCCACCGCCTCGGGGTCGGCCTCGGGAGAGATCTCGACCGTCCGGGGCTCGTCGTCCCCGGCCACGGTGACCACGACCTCGCCCGGAACGTACTCGGCGTCCGGCAAGGCGCCGGTCTCGACGGGGGCCGGGCTGGGGCTCGTGCCGGCATCCGGGTCGGCAACGGCGGTGCCGCCGGCGGTCAGGGCGAGGGCCAGCAACAGGGCGCAGAACGCGGTCAGGCTTGTCTTGACGGTCCGGGTCATCGAAATGGGGAGGAGGGGGCCAGGGAAAGGTAGCCGGGGCGGGCGATACAGCTAGAACACCGCCGATCGCCCCCAGTTGCTTCGAGGGCCCTCTTTTCGCTCGGCCCGCTCCCCGCCAGGGCCTGAGGGGCGCATCATCTAGGCTGCCCCTGTGGATTCCGTGGCCTCCTCTGCCGGCGAGATGCCCGACGACGAGGCGATGGGGCTGGCGATCGAGGCCGCCCACCGGGCCGAGGAGCACGGCGACGTCCCGATCGGGGCGGTGATCGTCCGTGGCGACCAGGTCCTGGCGGTCGCCGGCAACCGGCGGGAGGCGGACCGGGACCCGACCGCGCACGCCGAGATCCTCGCGATCCGCGAGGCGGCCGCCGCGCTCGGAGGGTGGCGCCTGCCGGGGACCACGCTGCACGTGACCCTCGAGCCCTGCGCGATGTGCGCCGGCGCGATCGTCCTCGCCCGGATCCCCCGGGTGGTCTTCGGCACCGCCGACCCCAAGGCCGGGGCCGCCGGCTCGATCATGAACGTCCTCGACGACCCGGCGCTGAACCACCGGCCGGTCGTCGAATCCGGGGTTCGCCGTGAGGAATGCGCCGCTCTCCTCCGCGACTTCTTCGCCGCCCGCCGCTGAGGGGTTGGGCGCTCTGCCCTGACGGTGCGGGCGCGGTCGCCCGTCGTTCGCGCCGGCCCCGGTACGGAGAGGGTGGGATTCGAACCCACGAGGCGAGAGATCCCGCCCACGCGATTTCCAATCGCGCTCCTTAAGCCGCTCGGACACCTCTCCGGGGAGAGAGAAGGGTATCCGGTCTCGCCCGGCGGAGACTTGCCGACCGACCGGATCACGAGGCTGCCGACCCGAACCAGGAATCGCTAGCCTTTCTGTTCACCCGGAGGGGTGCGAGAGTGGTTGAATCGGGCAGTCTCGAAAACTGTTGTGCGTTTCGGCGTACCGTGGGTTCGAATCCCACCCCCTCCGTACATGCCAAGCCGAATCCCGCGGATATCGCGGGATCTCGGCGATGCGGCTGACCGGGTCTGAGCCTCAGGCGTCCCAGGGCTGGGGCGCCGCTCGCGGCCTCCGGTTCGCGGCCGCTTCTCCTCCGGTCGCTCCGCTCGCCTCGATGGCGGTCACCGCCACGATCTGGCGTGCGTTGACGAGCACGGTGCCGCCGGACATGTCGGCGGCCTCGACGAAGCCGCCGCCGGCCAGCTCCTCGGCCTTCGGAAGTCGGTCGATCGTCAGGCTGTTCCCGTTGGTCAGGTCAATCCTCGCGTGAGTAGTCACGAGCACTCCTTCCGTAAGTTCGGACCTAACGAGAACGTATCCGCCGGGCGTCAGGCCGACACGGCGGCCGGGTTCGCTGCGGCCCAGGCCACGATCTGCTCGCTGCCGCCGATCCACTCCCCGTCATCGGTCTCGAGCGCCGGGACCCAGCTCGATCCGGTCCGCTCCTTGACCAGGCGACGGGCCTCGGTCTGCAGCGGTCCGGGCAGGGGGCCGAAGCCTCGAGCCAGGACCACCTCGGGCTCATGGCCGGCGGCGACGAGCGCGTCGTGAGCGGTCGCGCAAGGGTGGGTCCGGCCGGGGATGTTGAGCTCCCGCTTGGTCCAGCAGACGTAGATCTTCATCGCGGGAGCGTATCGCCGGGCGGCCCGCCTCAGCGCGGGCTGTAGCGGTGGTGGATGCCGAGCGTGTTGCCGTCCGGGTCCTGGAAGTAGGCCTGGTTGCAGACGCCGCTGTCGATGTCGTCGGTCACGAACTCCACGCCTTTGCCCTCCAGCTCGGCCCGGGCGGCGTCGAAGTCCTCCACGTGGAGGACGATGCTGCTTCCCCCGGCGTTCTGGAACGGCATGCCGAAGGCGGACGGATCCATGATCGCGATGGTCAGGTTGCCGGTCTCGAACTCCTGGGCGGGCATGTCGCCCCACTGGGGTCCCTCCTCGAGCCCGAGCACGTCGCGGTAGAAGGCTTTCGCCCGTTCGAAGTCCTGGGTCGGCAGCGTGACGAAGTCGGTTCCGGTGACCAGCTGTGAAGTCGGCATGGGGCTCCTTTGGGTGGGGCCTCCATCGTAGCTCGGCGGTTCCGGACCGATCACCCGGAGCCGACCGTCATCCGACCGTGCCCGGCCCCGACATCGCTGGGGCGATCACTCCACCACAGGTGGAGTGATCGCCCCAGCGATTGATATGCGGGGCGTGGCCGCTACCGGGGCTCGCGGTCCGGGGTGGGAGCTGCCTCTCCGGCAGCCGGGCCTGTGGCCTCCGGTCGGCCGAGCAGGTAGGCGCAGACCCCGGCCAGGGTGATGGTGGCGACGACGATCAGCATCGGGCCCGAGTCCTCGGTCACCGACCCGATCAGCCCCCCGGCGAGCCCGCCGACCAGCGCGGCCGGCCAGATCGGACCCGCGAACGGCTTGAACATCTCCCGGTTGCGGATCGCGAAGCCGGCGGCGAGCAGGCAGGTGAGGGTGGCGACCGGCATGTATCCCTTCCAGAGCTGCTGCCAGGCCAGGGTCGAGCGGCGCGACACGATCTCGAAGAAGCCCCCGGCCGAGTCGAGCGAGAGCACGCTGTGGCTGTAATGCCCCTTGCCGCCGGCGGTCAGGATGTCGAGCACCGCGAGCAGGACCAGGCCGATCACCGGGCTGGCGACCAGGACGGCGACCCGCTTGCCGGTGAAGCGCCCCGGCAGCATCATGATCGCCGCGACCGCGGTGGCGGAGGCGACGATGATCGCGGCCCCGACCCCCGCGCCGAGGCGGCCTGAGCCGAGCACGACCCCGAGCAGGAGGCCGCTGCCGATCACGATCAGCGCGTTCCGGTTCGACTTGGGCCGGTCGGTGAACGCGGCGGCCAGGCCGGCGAGCAGCAGCACCATCAGGGCGGGCTTGAGCTCGTTGCCGATCCCGTAGAAGCGGGATCCGTAGCCCGGGTTCGGCCCGAAGACCGTCCGCGTGATCAGGTGCGAGCCGAGGGCCAGGTCGATCGTGATCGCGACCAGCCCGACCACCGCGGGGATCAGGGCGGCCCGCGGCCACGGCAGCAGGCGGTCGCTGAGGAAGCCGAGCAGGATCGCGCCGCCGGCGATGATCAGGTACTCGAGCTCGGGCGAGGGGTTGCCGATCGCGGCCGGGATCAGGATCACCGTCGGCAGCCACAGGATCGCGAGGCCGCCGATCCGTCGGACCGCCAGGCGGGAGCGTCCCACCCCGAGGATGGTCCCGGCGGCCAGATAGAGCAGCAGCCAGGCGGCTCCCAGGGCGAAGAGGGCCGGCGTCCGCCGGGGGCCGAGCTCGTCGAGCCGGTCCCGGAACGGGGTCAGCTCGGCCGGCTGGCGCTCCCCGTCGACCCGCATGACCCGGCCCTTCATCGCGCTCGGGATCGGCAGGCCGAGGTGGTCGAGGATGGTCGGGGCGATGTCGATGCCGGCCACCAAGTTCGGGAGGTTGGTCGTGTCCGAGGTGAGGCCGCCGGGGCCGTCCTCGCCGAGGCCGACGGCGGCGATCGGGAGGAGGGGCAGGATCGGGGCGAGCGGAGGGGTCTGGGTGGCGATCACCAGCTGCCCGGGCCGACGTTTGTGGAGGATCTGCCGGAGCTCCCGGATCCCGTTGCGCCCGGGCGAGGTGGTCACCACCACCAGGCGGTACTCCTCGGCCTGGGCGAGGGCGCGCCGGGCGGTGTCCCGGGTGTTGGCGAGCGCGAGCTTCGAGATCTGCCCGAGCCGGTCGGCGGCGGGGATCACCGTCTCCTGGAGGCGGGTCGCGTCGCCGACGTAGGCCGCACCGCCGAGGATCGAGCTGGCGAGAAGGCCCGGCTCGACCGTCTGCGGGGCGGAGTCGGCCCGCTCCACGATCGCCTCCCATCCCTTGATCGCGCCGGAGCCGTTGACCATCTTGATCAGGCCGACCGGCGGCACCTCGCTCGGGGTGTAGGTCGAGCGCGAGACCCGGGTGCCCTGGCTGATGTCGAGCAGCGCCTGCTCCCGGCGATAGGAGCCCTGCGTGGCGCTGGTCAGGCCGATCGAGAGCTGGGGGATCTCGGCGAAGCTCTCGGCCATGTCCTCGCTGTAGGAGGCCGGGGTCTCCTCGTCCTGCGGGATCAGGACGAGGATCGCGGAATCGCCCGGTGCCGAGGCGGCGGCAGAGGGGGTGGCGACCGCCGCCGACGCGAGGGCCAGCGAAGCGATCGCCGCGAGAAGGGCTGCGGCGAGGCGGTCGATCACGGGCGGCAGTCTATCCCAGCGCATGCGGCCTATAGGGTTGGGCAATGACCCACGAATCCGAGCAGTCACCGTCATCCCGCATCGGGGCCCTCGCCCAGGAACTGATGGAGCAGGTCGAGCGCGACACGCCCGGCGCCCGGCTCGATCAGCTGGTGATCTCGGCGGTCCTCAGCGAGGACGCCGGGGTCGACGAGCAGACGATGCACGTCCAGCTCGTCTCGGACTCTTCGGATCCGCTCTCGGTCGTCGGTCTGCTGACCGTGGCGCTCGACCTGGCCAAGGGCCAGCTCACCGGCTCCGGCGAGTAGCCGACCGGCGGCGAAGCAAACCCCACGCTGGGGTGATCGCTTCAGCGTGGGTGGAGCGATCGCCCCAGTGATCCGGGTGGTGACCGCCTCGACATAGCTGCACGAAAAAGCCCCGGGTGACCGGGGCTTTTCCAGCTCTTGTGGCGGTTGGGCCGGGCAGTGGCCGCCGCCTCGCGCAGTCGGACCGGACTAGCGCGAGTAATGCTCGACGATCAGGCGCTCCTCGATCGGGGCGGCGATGTCGTTGCGGTCGGGCAGGCGGTTGACCGTGCCCTTGAGGCCGTCGTGGTCGGCGAGCAGCCAGGCCGGGGTGGGGCCGGCGGTGTCGGTCGACTGGCGGGCCATCGGCTCGATCGCGGAGCCGGCCTTCACGGCGATGACGTCGCCGGCGGAGACCTCGTAGGACGGACGGTCGAGGCGCTTGCCGTTGACCTGGATGTGCTGATGGACGACGAACTGACGAGCCTGGGCGCGGGTGGTCGCGAGGCCGAGGCGGTAGACGACGTTGTCGAGGCGGGCCTCGAGGTGCCGCATCAGGTTCTCGCCGGCCATGCCCTCTTCACGCTCGGAGCGCTCGAACAGCTTGGCGAACTGCTTCTCGCGGAGCCCGTACATCGATTTGGCCCGCTGCTTGGCACGCATACGCACGGAGAACTCCGAGGCGCGCCGACGGCCGCGGCCGTGCTGGCCGGGCGGGTACGGCCGGCGCTCCATGGCGCTCTTGCCGCCCAGGGCGCGTTCACCCTTGAGTCCGAGGTCTACGCCTTCACGGCGGGAAAGCTTTTCTTTTGGTCCTGTGTATCTGCCCATAGTGCGACCGAAGACAGTACCGGATCGGGCCGTGCTTCGCGCAGCCACAGCACAGACGGCGGTCGGAAAATCCCGCTGGGAGCGTCGAAGGGGTCGCGGGAGGTCCCGCCTCGCGCCATTCCGACCAGATCAGCGGGATTCGTCAGCTCACCTAGATCAAGGCGATCGGCGTCGATCCGATGCACACCTACCTCGTCGCCGGACCGATGACCCGGTCATCGGTCAGATCGCCCTGACGGGTGCCGATGCCGCTCACTTCTCCCTCCTGGAGACCTCGACGTCACGGTGCCAGTCGGGCAGGGTCCTGACCCCGACCGCGAAGACCTGCACCATCTCGGTGGTCTTCGACCCGACCCTCCACGGGCGTCAAGTCGGTCAGGCTGGGGGTCACGACCAACGGCCCCATCCTGACCAACGCGTCCACGATCACCGGCACCGGGTGGAATCTGCGAGTCGCCCCCGGTGCAGGAACGCACCTTCCGGGGCCCGGACCTGGACGGGCTCGGAATCCACGCGCCGAACTGATCCGGGGAGGGGGTCACCCGCCCGGATAGAGTGGGCCGAGATGGAGTCATTCAAGGGAAAGCTCCTGGTGGCGGCACCGAGCCTCTTCGATTTCTTCCGGAGGTCGGTGGTGCTGGTCGTCGAGCACACCTCGCAGGGCGCCTTCGGGGTGATCCTGAACCGGCGGGCCGACCACGAGGCGCTGGAGCTCGTCCCCGACCTCGATCCGCTGGTCGAGCGGGGCGCCCCGCTCTGGGTCGGGGGACCGGTGGAGCCGGACTCGATCGTGGTCCTGGGCGAGTTCGAGCAGCCGGAGGTCTCGGCCGGCGAGATCGGCCAGGGGATCGGGGTGGTCGACCCGGACGGCAAGGCCGACGTGCTCCGGGCCCGGGTCTTCATCGGCCATGCCGGCTGGGGCCCCGGCCAGCTCGACGAGGAGATCGAGCGGTCGGCCTGGATCGTCTCCGACTTCCGTCCGGAGGACGTCTTCTCCGAAGGCGACCTCTGGTCCGACGTGCTGAGCCGGTTCGGCGGGGACTTCGCCCTGCTCGCGACGATGCCGGACGACCCGTCCCTTAACTAGAGCCTTGTCCGCCCGCCCGGGACAGCCCGATCGCGCGCTCGACCGCGCCGACCTCGACCCCGATCCGATCGTCCAGTTCGGCCTCTGGTTCGAGCAGGCGGCCGCGGTCAGCGACATGCCGGAGGCGATGACCCTCGCGACCGTCGACGAGGACGGCCGGCCGGACGCCCGCATGGTCCTGCTCAAGGCCGCGGGGCCGGACGGCTTTCGCTTCTTCACCAACTACGAGGGGGTGAAGGCGGGCCAGCTCGGGCAGCGCCCGGTCGCCGCGCTCGTCTTCCACTGGCCGATGCTCGACCGCCAGGTGCGGGTGCGAGGCGAGGTGACCCGGCTGCCGGCGGAGGAGTCCGACGCCTACTTCGCCACCCGCGACCGGGCCAGCCAGATCGGGGCGTGGGCCTCGCCGCAGAGCCGGCCGCTCGACGACGGGCGCCACGAGCTCGACGATCTGGCCCGGGCGGCGACCGAGCGATTCGAGGAAGCGACCGAGATCCCACGGCCCGCCCACTGGGGTGGCTTCGTGGTCGCACCGACCGAGATCGAGTTCTGGCAGGGACGGCGGGCCCGGCTCCACGACCGTTTCCGGTACGAGTTCGGGACGGACGGTTGGCGGGTCACCCGGCTGGCTCCGTGAGCGATTCGCTTCAGGCTTCGATTTACCTTCTCCTAGAACGAGACCGCACCTTTTCTCCAGATCGGCGGTTATGGTGGTT
The DNA here is from genome assembly GCA_040393665.1 of Conexibacter woesei. Lineage (GTDB taxonomy): Bacteria > Actinomycetota > Thermoleophilia > Solirubrobacterales > 70-9 > 67-14. The sequence goes on along the minus strand of JBEBTS010000032.1, from coordinate 4,604 downwards.
GTCGGGTCGAGTACCCCGGCGTTTTTCTGTAGGCTGTGCCGTCGCTGCCGGGGGCAGCGCGAATTGACTTCAAAGATTGGGAGAGAGACTTGATGCGAGGAAAGCACTTCCGGAAGCTGCTGCTGGCTTTCGTGGCCGCCATTGCGATGGCATTCGCGGGGGTGGCCGCCACCGGCACCGCCACCGCTGCGACCGACGCCGGGGCATCGACCTCGGCCGGGGCGACGATCAGCAAGCTGACGTCCAAGCAGAAGAAGGCCAAGAAGCGGGCACTGGCGAAGTGCCGCAAGGTCCTGAAGAAGAGCAACAAGAGGGCCAGGAAGTTCGCTCCGAAGCGGGCGAAGCGGGTCCGCAAGGCCAACAAGCGTCGGGCCAAGGCCTGCGTCAAGCGCATCAAGAAGAAGTACAAGAAGATCTCGAAGCGCCAGTGGTGGCAGAACCTGCCCGGCGAGCCCGCCCCGAAGATCACCGCCCCGGCGACCTTCAAGGCCCGCGGCTCGGTTGGTGAGGCCTACGTCACCGGCGCCACCGAGGGCGACACCCTGCTGCTGGTCAACCGTCACGACCGCACCATCCGCAAGGGCGTGGCCGACCGCTTCGGCAGCAAGATCTTCTACGACATCAACCCGGCCGCCGGCTTCACCGTCCGGTTGAAGAAGGACGGCAAGGTCCAGGGCACGAAGAAGTTCTCGATCCTCAAGCCCGGGGACAACCCCGCGCAGTCCTTCTACAAGAACCAGACCCTCAAGCAGGGCCTGAACTACGTCACGATGCGCGACGGCGTCGAGCTGGCGATGACGGTCCGCCTCCCCCAGGGCAAGACCCTGGCGGACGGTCCGTTCCCGACCGTGATCGAGCACTCGGGCTACGGCACGGCCGCCCCGCATGACCTGCTCGCGGCCGTCCTGGGCGGCGGCGACCCGCTGGCCCCGGACACGTCGACCGCGGTCGGCGGGCTGATCCTGCCGCAGATGGGCTTCGCCGCGGTGTCCGTCCAGATGCGCGGCTCCGGCTGCTCCGGCGGCGCCTTCGACCTGTTCGGCCTGCCGACCACGTACGACGGCTACGACATGATCGAGACCGTCGGCAACCAGTCGTGGGTCAAGGGCAAGGTCGGCATGGCCGGCATCTCCTTCTCGGGCATCAGCCAGCTGTTCGCGGCCGGCACCCAGCCGCCCCACCTGGCGGCGATCGCCCCGATGTCCGTCACCGACGACATGTACACCGCCACCGGCTACCCCGGCGGCATCTTCAACAAGGGCTTCGCCCTGAGCTGGATCCGCGACCGCATGCGGAACGCCGAGCCGGCGCCCGAGGGCGGCCAGGGCTGGGCCAAGGAGATGATCCTGAACGGCGACCCGAAGGCGGATGACACTTCGCCGGACCTCCGTTGCCTCAAGAACCAGGAGCTGCGCCTCCAGACCCGTGACGCCAACGTGCTGATCGAGGAGAACCCGTTCCGGACCCCGCTGTTCTTCGCCGAGCGCTCGCCCGGCAAGTGGATGAAGGACATCAACGTCCCGGTGTTCCTGACCGGCGCCTTCCAGGACGAGCAGACCGGCGGTCACTTCCCGCAGAGCCTGGCTCAGCTGAAGGACAACAAGAACGTCTGGATGGTCCTCCAGAACGGCGTCCACGTCGACTCGCTCGGTCCGAGCGTGATCACCACGTGGGGCGACTTCATGAACCTGTTCGTCGCCAAGCAGATCCCGAAGATGCCGTCGCTGCTGGTCAGCATGAGCGGCATGCTCTACGGCGAGCTGGCCGACGCGCCCGCCCTGCCGGTCCAGGACTCCAAGTACAAGGACTACACCAGCGTCAGTCAGGCCGAGGCCGATTTCCGCAAGGACAATCCGCGTCTGCGGCTGCTGATGGACAACGGTGCGGCCATCCCCGGCTCGCCGGGCGGCATCGGTGCCGCGTGGGACATCAAGCTGGGCGACTGGCCGGTCCCGAGCACCAAGGCCACGGAGTACTTCTTCAACCAGAGTGGCGCCATGACGGCCAACAAGCCGGCGACCCAGTCGTCGGTGGAGTACACCTCCGATCCGGCGGCACGTCCGATCCAGACCCTGGTCGGTGCCGGCGAGGCTGATGCCTGGAAGGCGCAGCCGCCCTACAACTGGGCCCCGGTGACCGCCGGGAAGGGCCTCGGGTTCACCAGCCCGGCCATGACGGGCGACACCCTGATCGCCGGTCCCTCGAGCCTGGACCTCTGGCTCAAGTCGTCGGCGCTCGACACCGACATCCAGGTGACGCTCAGCGAGGTCCGGCCGGACGGCAAGGAGACCTACGTCCAGAACGGCTGGCTCCGCGCGTCCCACCGGAAGCTCGACAAGAAGCTCTCGACGGCGCTCAACCCGGTTCCGACCCACCTCAAGGAGGATGGGGCGAACCTGCCGCAGGGCGAGTACTCCGAGGTGCGGGTGCCGATCTTCCCGGTCGCGCACATGTTCCGCGCCGGATCGAAGATCCGCGTGACGATCACCGCCCCCGGTGGCGACCGTCCGATCTGGGACTTCGCCACGCTCGAGCAGGGCACCACGTCGAACAGCATCCTGCTGGGCGGCGCCAAGCCCTCGAAGCTGGTGCTGCCGGTCATCCCGGGCGTCGACGCCCAGGGCAAGCCCCTGCCGACGCCGACCGCCCTGCGCGGTCAGCCCAGCCGGGACTACGCGACCGCTTCGAACGGCGGTTGATGACGACTCGATGACACCCCGGTGCTCCGAGCCGGAAGTCACATGAGCAGTTCGGCAAAGACGGCCGCGGCGATCGCCGCGGCCGTCGCCGTTCTGGCGGGCGCCGCCTGGCTGATCCTGGGGTCGGGCCCCGACACCCGCGGTGCCGAGGTCGAGCGGTTCGAGGTCGAGTCGCAGGCGGTTCCCGGGAAGCACCCCGCGGTCGTCGTCGACCCGGGCGGCTCGGAAGGAAGGCGCGGCCTGCTCCTGTTCCTGCACGGCCGCAGCGGCGACTCCGGCTCTTACGCGGAGGACGACGCCTTCCTCGCCGCCCTCGCGGACGTCGAGGACGCGACGGGAGGCGGCGCGCCCGTCGTCGTCTTCCCCGACGGCGGCGACTCGAGCTACTGGCATGACCGCGGCTCGGGGGACTGGGGGAGATACCTGACCGACGAGGTGATCCCGCAGGCGGCCGCCCGGACCGGGGCCGATCCCGACCGGGTCGCGGTCGGTGGGATCTCGATGGGCGGGTTCGGGGCGCTGAACCTGGCCCGGTCGAACCCGGGCCGGTTCTGTGCGGCCGGCGGCCACTCGCCGGCCCTCTTCCCGACGGCGGGAGAGACCCCCGAGGGCGCCTTCGACGACGCCGCCGACTTCGACTCGAACGACGTGATCGGCACCGCCCGGAGGGAACCGTCCGCCTTCGCCGGGACGCCGGTCTGGCTGGACGTCGGGCGGGACGACTTCTTCCACGGAGCGACGGCCGAGCTCGCCGGGATCCTCGAAGGCAACGGGGCGGATCTCACCGCGAGGCTGGCCTGGCCGGGCGGTCACGACGACGGCTACTGGGACGCCCACTGGCGGCAGTACCTGGGGTTCTACGCTCGGTCCCTGCGTGCCTGCACGGCCGCTGCCACCGGTTGAAATCCCGGCGAGATCGCCAGATCGGGGTTAGTCTGTCCGACGGAGCTGTTATTCGGGATGCTTTTTCGCCTCAGCAAGTCTGTCTTCGCCACGCTCGCGGTCGCGGCCGGCCTGTCGCTGGCCGCCTCCGCCGCCCCGGTGGCCCCGGACGGGGGCTCGGCGTCGAACGCGGCCGCCGGCCTGCTGTTTCCGTCGGACGCGTCCGCGGCCCTGTCCATGCCGGGTCCCACGCCCGATCCCGTTCCCGGCATCGTCGGTGACGTCGACCTCAAGCGGATCCTGCCGATCGCGCGCAAGGAGCTGCGCAAGCGGGTCCGCGAACGGCGCGGCAACAACATCCCGCGCTATCGCAACGGCAAGGGGAGGATCGCGCCCTACAGCATCCGGGACCAGTGGTGCGTCGCCTTCGGGACCTGGGTCTGGCAGCGGGCCGGGTTCCTCGACTATCTCGGGACTGACCTGATCTGGCGCTCCTGGGACGGGACCGACGTGGCGGTCCAGGTGACCGACCTCTCCAACTGGGCCAAGCGCACCGCCCACTGGTCGGCGCGGGCCAAGCCGGGGTATCTCGTCGCCTACGACTTCAGCCACATCGGCGTGGTGGAGCGGGTCGACCGGGACGGCCGCGCGGTCAAGGCGATCGAGGGGAACAAGAGCGACCGGGTCCGCCGGGTCAACGTCCCCATGGCCAACGTCACCGGCTACATCAGCCCGACCGAGCTCTCGACCGGTGAGATCCTCCGTTCGATCGCCAGGCCGGACATGGTGGTGCCGGCGGCCATGGCCACCGACACGATGTCCCAGGCCGTCTCCAGCCCCTAGACCGGCACGCCGGGCTGCAGCTGTCGTTCCGGTTGGATGGGCACGGCTGGTTTCGAACCAGCGACCTCTCGCGTGTGAAGCGAGCGCTCTCCCGCTGAGCTACGCGCCCGGGAGGGCTCCCATCATAAATGCCTCTCCGCGACGATGCCCCCAGGCACCCGACGAAGGCCAACCGAGACC
>JBEBTS010000031.1:0-16647 GCA_040393665.1 Conexibacter woesei | reverse complement strand
CTTCTCTGCTGTCGAACTCGCGATCCATGTCAACCGATCCGGTACCCGGATGCGGTGCGGTCAATCGTCCGTGAGCCGGTCCGCCGGTTCCCGGCGCCAGGTGCCGGACTTGCCGCCGGTCTTCTCCTCGATGCGGACCGACTCGATCTCGACGCCCTTGTCGATCCCCTTGAACATGTCGACCAGGGTCAGCGCCGCGACCGAGACCGCGGTCAGGGCCTCCATCTCGACGCCGGTGCGATCGGCGGTGCGGACCGTCGCCGAGATGCTCACGCCGTCCGGCCCGGGCTCCAGCTCGACCACCGCCCCGTGGACCCCGATCACGTGCGCCAGCGGCAGCAGCTCGGCGCATCGCTTCGCCCCCTGGATCCCGGCGATCCTCGCCACCGCGAGCGCATCGCCCTTCGGGACCGTCTCGTCGCGCAGCGCCCTGATGACGGCCTCCGGGCAGCGGACGAAGCCGGAGGCCGTCGCCGACCGCACGGTGGGCTGCTTCTCGGTCACGTCGACCATGCGGGCCTGCCCGGAGTCGTCGAGATGGGTGAAGGTCAAGGGGAGCTCCTCTGCTCGTGGTTGAACTGCTCGGGGTCGCGCAGGCGTACCGTCTGAACCGTGTCGCCGGCACGGATCCGCTCGACCTCGGCGTCGACCAGCGCGTAGCCGTCCGCTCCGGCCAGGCTCGCGACGAGATGGGATCCGGAGCCCCCGGCGGCGGCCGGCAGCGCCCGCCGCCCGTCGCCGTCGTGAAGTCGCACGGGGATCACCTGCATCCGTCCCTTGGGCGTGGCCCAGTCCTCGGTCGCCCGGGCCGGCACCCGCTCCGGGACGAGGGTCCGGAAGCCCTGCATCTTCCTCAGGCACGGCCGCACGAACATCTGGAAGGAGACCCAGGCGCTGACCGGGTTTCCCGGCAGGCCGAAGACGAGGGGGCCGTCCTCGCCGAGCCGGCCGAAGGCCTGGGGCTTGCCGGGCTGCATCGACACGCGGTCGAAGCGGACGTCGTCGCCGTCCGCGAAGAGGGCCTTGACCGGATCGTGGGCGCCGACGCTGACCCCGCCGGTCATGACGATCAGGTCGGTCGCCGCCCGGTGTCGGTCGATCACCGTCGACAGCGCGCCCGGGGCGTCGCCGGCATGATCGGTGGTGACGATCGCGCCGCAGTCCTCGGCCAGGAACCGGATCAGCAGCAGGTTCGAGTCGGGGATCTGGCCGCGGGAGAGTCCGGCGCCGGGGCTGACCAGCTCGTCGCCGGTGCTGATCACCGCCACCCGGGGGAGCCGCGACACCTTCACCTCGGCCAGGCCGGCGGAGGCGATCGCGGCCAGGCCCTCCGGGGTCAGCTCGGCCCCGGCCTCGGCGATCCGGTCGCCGACCCGGCGATCCTCGCCGGCGTGGCGGATGTGGCGGCCACGGGTGACCGCCGACCGGATCTCGACCAGCTCGGTGCCGCCGTCGGTGTCCTCCTGGGCGATCACCGTGTCGGCGTCGGTCGGCACCGCGGCACCGGTCATGATCCGGGCCGCCTCCATCGGTCCGATCGCCGGATCCGATCCCGACCCGGCCGGCACCTCGCAGGCGACGCGGAGCGTGACCGGCGAGTCCGCGTCCGCCGCCGCGACGTCCTCGAACCGGACCGCGTACCCGTCCATCGCCGAGTTGGTCCAGGGCGGGACCGGCACGGCCGCCTCGACCGGCTCGGCCAGGCACCTGCCCCGGGCCTCCGCGAGCGGCAGCGACTCACGCTCCAGAACGTGCGCTCGGCTCAGGACACGCCCCAGATGCTCGTCGACGGAGATCACCGGACAGATGCTAGTGGGGCGCGCGGGGGCCTCTATGATCAACCCATGGGGCGCGTCGTCAAGCGGCGGATGGTCACCCGGTTCACCACCGGCTCGAAGCCGGTGCGTCGTCGCGACTCGGTGGTGGGGGAGGAGCCGCTCGAGATCCGGATCCAGGGATCCCCGGTGGCGGTCACCATGCGCACCCCCGGCAACGACTACGAGCTCGCGGCCGGCTTCCTCGCCTCCGAGGGCGCGATCTCGCGCAGCGCCGACTTCGCCGGCGCCCAGTACTGCCGTGGCGCCCAGGCCGAGGGCGAGAACGCCTACAACGTCCTCAGCGTCGTCCTCGGCCCCGGCGTGGAGCCGCCCTCGACCGACCTCACCCGGAACTTCCTGACCACGAGCTCCTGCGGAGTGTGCGGCAAGGCCAGCATCGAGGCGGTCGAGACCCGCTCCGCCTTCGATCTCGCCGAGGACCGGACCGAGATCGGTCTCGACCGGCTGCTCGAGCTGCCGGACCGGCTGCGGGCCAGCCAGACGGTCTTCGACCGCACCGGCGGGCTCCACGCGGCGGCCCTCTTCGACGCGGCCACCGGGGAGCAGCTGGTGGCACGGGAGGACGTCGGTCGGCACAACGCGGTGGACAAGGTGATCGGGTGGGCGGTGATGGAGGACCGGCTGCCGCTCACCGGCTGCGTGCTCCAGGTCTCCGGGCGGGCCGGCTTCGAGCTGGTCCAGAAGGCGAAGATGGCCGGGATCCCGATCTTCTCGGCGGTCTCGGCCCCGTCCTCGCTCGCGGTCGAGCTGGCGGTGGCCTCCGAGATGACGCTGGCCGGCTTCGTCCGGAGCGAGTCGCTGGTCGCCTACAGCCGGTCGGACCGGATCTCGGCCGAGCCGACCTCCTCCGACCGGGCGTCGAGCCCGGAGACGGACGAACGGGTGACGATCCCATGACTCCGGAAAGCGCACCGGAGCGGGACTTCAGCGACGCCGAGCTGAAGGTCGACAAGCCGAAGGAGGTGGCTGCCGGCCTGCCGGCGATCGGCCACGCGATGCTGCCGGCGATCCGCAACATGGGGCCGCGGAAGACGCTCCGGGCGTCGTTCACCATGAATCACAAGGACGGCTTCGACTGTCCGAGCTGCGCCTGGATCAGCGAGGACAAGCCCCCGGCGATCGACTTCTGCGAGAACGGGATCAAGTCGCTGACCTCCGAGATCACCCCGGTCACGGTTCCCCGCGGGTTCTGGCGGGCCAACTCGCTCACCGACATGCGGGACAAGTCGGAGTACTGGCTCGGGCGCCAGGGTCGGATGACGGAGCCGGTCTACCGGGCCAAGGGCTCCGACCACTACGAGCCGGTCAGCTGGGAGCGGGCGCTCGGCCTGGTCGCCGACCGGCTGCGCTCGCTCGAGTCGCCGGACGACGCGGTCTTCTACACCAGCGGCCGCATCATGAACGAGCCCGCCTTCCTCTACCAGCTGTTCGCCCGCGAGTACGGCACCAACAACCTGCCGGACTGCTCGAACATGTGCCACGAGGCGACCGGCTCCGGCATGACCTGGTCGATCGGGGTCGGCAAGTCGACCGTCGAGTACGACGACTTCGACCGGGCGGACCTGGTCATGGTCATGGGCCAGAACCCCGGCACGAACCATCCCCGGATGCTGAACGCGCTCGAAGGGACCAAGCGGCACGGAGGCCGGATCGTCGGGATCAACCCGCTCCCGGAGGCGGCCCTGCTCCGCTACCGCAACCCGCAGAAGCCACGCGGGCTGGTGGGCAAGGGGACCGTGATCTCCGACCAGTTCGTCCACATCCGGTCCGGCGGCGACCAGCACCTGCTGCGGGCGCTCGCCAAGCGGGTCTTCCTGGCCGAGGAGGCATCGCCCGGCGAGGTGATCGACCACGACTTCATCGAGCGGCACTGCGAAGGGTTCGAGCGCTACCGCGAGGCGGCGCTCGCGCTCGACGACGAGGAGGTGCTGGCCGCGACCGGCCTGACCACCGCGGAGATCGACGAGCTGGCCGACCGGTACATCCGCTCCGAGGCGACGATCATCACCTGGGCGCTCGGCCTGACCCAGCAGCAGACGGCGGTGGCGACGATCACCGAGATCATGAACTTGCTCTTCCTCCGGGGAAACATCGGTCGACCCGGCGCCGGCGCCTCCCCGATCCGCGGGCACAGCAACGTCCAGGGCGATCGCACGATGGGCATCTGGGAGCAGATGGGCGACTGGTTCCTCGACGGCCTGCGGGAGGAGTTCGGGTTCGAGCCGCCGCGCCGGCACGGCTTCGACTCGGTCAAGGCGATCGACGCGATGGAGCGGGGCGAGGTCGAGCTCTTCATGAGCATGGCGGGCAACTTCGTCGCCGCGGTCTCGGACTCGACCCGGGCCGAGCGGGGCATGGAGCGGACCGGCATGACCGTCCACGTCTCGACCAAGCTGAACCGGTCCCACGTGACCTGCGGCGAGGAGTCGCTGATCCTGCCGGTGCTCGGCCGCTCCGAGCGCGACACGCAGGCGAGCGGCGACCAGGTGGTGACCGCCGAGGACTCCGTCTGCCGGATCACGGCCAGCAAGGGCAACATGGATCCGATCGCGCCGGGCCTGCTCTCCGACGTGTCGGTAGTCACCCGGCTGGCCCGCCTGACGATGCCCGACTCGGCGATCGAGTGGGAGTCGTTCGAGGCCGACTACGACCGGATCCGCGACTCGATCAGCCGGATCGTGCCGGGGTTCGAGGACTTCAACCGGAAGCTGGCTGAGGACCGGACCTTCGTCCTGCCGCATCCGCCACGGGACAGCAGGACCTTCCCGACGCCTTCCGGCCGGGCACGGTTCGCGGCCGAGGAGGTTCCGGTGCTGGAGGTCCCGCCGGGCCGGCTGATCCTCAACACGGTCCGGGCCCACGACCAGCACAACACCGCGATCCTGGGGCTGAACGACCGCTACCGGGGGATCCGCAAGGGCCGGTTCGTGATCTTCGTCAGCCCGGAGGACCTCGACGAGCTGAGGCTCCGTGACGGACAGACGGTCGACGTCTTCAGCGAGCGGCCGGGGGAGGAGGACCGGGTCCTGCGGGGATACCGGGCCGTCTCCTACCCGACCAAGCGGGGCTGCGCCGCGATGTACTTCCCCGAGGCCAACGAGCTGATCCACCGTTCCGCGGTGGCCGCGGTCTGCAACACGCCCGCCTACAAGGACGTGATCATCCGGATCGAGCCCGGCGCCACCCGGGTCGAAGGTGGTCGCCCGACCGCCGTCTGACCGGGAGGCGGCCGCCGGCGTCACGGCGAAACATGAGTGGCGACCACTCATGACATCGTCCCGGGAGGGGAGGAGAATCACGCGCCCTCTCATGCGCGCCCTGACGAACACAACCTCCCGTGCCGTGCTCTTCCTGATCGCGGCGGCCGTCGCCCTGGGGCTCGCCCCCGCGGGCGCCGGCGCCCTGCAGTTCGACCAGCCGGCCGGGAGCCCGTTCGGCATCGGTGGCGGCGGCTTCCTGTTCACGGCGTCCGACCTGGCGGTCGGCGACCTCAACGGCGACGGCAGGTCCGACGTCGTCACCGCGAACTGGAGCCCGGACAGCTACTCGGTCCTCCTGGCCGGACCGTCCGGCGCGCTGACGCTCCAGGCGGGGAGCCCGGTGTCGGTCTCTCCCTCCCCCAACGGGGTCGCGCTCGGTGACTTCGACGACGACGGCGACCTGGACCTGGCGCTGGCCGGAGGCTCGGACGGCGGATCGGTCTCCGTCTACGCCGGCCACGGGAACGGCAGCTTCGCGACCTCGCCCTCGGCGGTCCTTCCGGCCGGGAGCAACCCGGCCGCCGCGGCCGCCGGCGACCTCGACGGCGACGGGGTCGACGACCTCGCCACCACGGACTACGCCGGCAACTCGGTGCGCGTCTTCCGCGGCGTGGCCGGCAGCTTCTCGCTCGTCGCCTCGGGGCCCTTCGCGGTGGGCTCCGCCCCGGTCGCCTTGACCATCGGGGACTTCGACGACGACGGCGTCGGCGACATCGCCACCGCGAACTACGGCTCGTTCTTCAGCAACGCGGTCTCCGTCCTGATCGGCGACGGCTCGGGCGGGTACGTCCGCACGCCGCCGGGCGGCCTCTCCGGCAGCTACCGGCCGCTGGGCATCGCGGCCGGGCGGTTCGACTCCTCCGGCAACCTCGGGCTGGTCCAGGCCAACACGCCGAACAGCGACCTGCCGGTCAAGCTCGGGCAGGGCGACGGCACCTTCGTCGACGCGCCCGGCGGCGGTCCCAGCATCCCCAGCCACGTGGGCGGCATCGTGGCCGCCGCGGACTTCGACTTCGACGGCATCGACGACCTGGCTGTCCCCTACGGCACGGCCACCTCCGGGCCGGACGACGTCGCCGCGATCTTCCTCGGCACGGCCAACGGCCAGATGGCCGCCGATCCCGCCGGCCCGGTGCCGTTGGCGCCGTCCGGCTCGCCCGAGATCGTCGCGACCGGCGACTTCGACGGCGACCTCGTCCCCGACTTCGCCACCTACGGCTCCGGGGGAGTCACCGTGATGCTGAACGCCGCCCGAGCGCCGGATCCGGGGATCATGCTCGACCCCGATGCGGTGGACTTCGGCTCGGTCCCGGTCGGCGGCCCGGAGGCGTCCCGGTCGGTCGCGGTGGAGAGCACCGGGACCACACCGCTCAACGTCGCCGAGGTCGAGCTTTCCGGTGACGACGCGGACGAGTTCCGCATCGTCGCGGATGGCTGCTCCGACCAGGCGGTGGACCCGGGGGAGAGTTGCCGGATCGACCTCGCCTTCGCGCCCGGCGCCGCTGGGAGCAGCTCGGCGGACCTGGACGTCTTCTCCGATGCGGGCGACGGCCCGGAGACGGCAGAGCTGGCCGGCACCGGCGTCAGCGCGGCGATTCCCGGGATCGGGCTCGACCCCGATCGGGCCGACTTCGGTCGGATCGTGGTCGACGAGGGGCCGAGCGCCGCCCGGGCGTTCACGGTCGAGAGCGTCGGCACCGCGCCACTCGACCTCGGCGCGGTGGCCGTGGCCGGGGACGACCCCGGCCAGTTCCGGATCGTCGCCGACGGCTGCTCCGGGCGGAAGCTGGATCCGGCCGCGACCTGCCGGGTGGAGGTCGCGTTCGCTCCGGGCTCGGCCGGGGCCAAGTCGGCTCACCTGGAGGTTCCCTCCGACGCGAGCGGCGGCCCGGCCACGGCGGCCCTCACCGGCACCGGCGAGTCGCGGCCGACGCCCTGCGAGTCGGTCTCGGTCCGGCGGATCGCCGGATACACCCCGGCGACCTTCCGCAAGCCCCAGGCCCTCGGGGTGCGCGCCCGCCTGACGGCGACCGGCAAGGCGGAGGCCAGGGTCAGGGCCGAGGTGAAGCTCCGGGTCGGCGGCAAGCTCCGGCGGTTCCGCAGCGGTCGGAAGACCCTGCGGATCACCGGCGCCTACCGGAACTACAAGGTCCCGCTGCCGCGAAGCCTGAGACGACAGGCCCGGTATCGGGCGAAGGCCACGTTCACGATCACCTACTCCAGCCGGGCGCTCCGACAGGGCTGTGGGTTCGGCCCCGAACGGTCCCGGATGCTGCGGACCCGCCTGGCCTGGATCCGGAAGGGCCGCTGAGCGGAGCGGTTCCGCGCTTGTGCGGATCGCCGGATCTGTGCAAGCATTCCCACGTGCAGACGGAACCGACCCTCTTCGACCGGGAGCTCGAGCTCGACCGTCTGGAGAGCGTCATCGCCGCCGACCGGGGAGGGTGCCTCGCCTACGTCGAAGCGCATCCCGGCATGGGCAAGACCACGCTCCTGGACGTGCTGCGGGACCGGGGCGAGGAGGCCGGCCGGTTGGTGCTGGGCGCGACCGGGGAGGAGCTGGAGCGAGGCTTCGGGTTCGGCGTCGTGCGGCAGCTCTTCGAGCGCACCGTCACGCCGCCGACCGGCCCGGTCCGGCTGACCGGGGCCGCCGCGTCGGCGGAGGTGGCCTTCGGCCGGGACGCGCTCTCCGGGGTGGACCCGGACTCGCCGCTGCCGGTGCTGCACGGCCTCTACTGGATGGTCGCCGGCCTCGCGGCGGAACGGCCGATCCTGCTCCTCGTCGACGACGCCCAATGGGCGGACCTCTCCTCGCTGCGATTCCTCGACTACCTCGCCGCCCGGATCGACGAGCTGCCGGTCGGGCTGATCGTCGCCTCGCGTCCGGTGAAGCCGTTGCCGGGCGACGACGCCGAGCCGGCGTCGGTGCTGTTGACCCGGATCCGTGGCCGCTCCGAGGCCGCGCTCGTCCAGCCGCGGCCGCTCGGCCTGGACGCGACCGCGGCGATCCTCCGGCGGGGGCTGGGCGAGGACCCGGACCCGGGATTCACCGCCGCCTGCCGGGCGGCGAGCGCCGGCAACCCGTTCTTCCTCGCGGAGCTGGTCGAGGCGATCGCCTCGGAGGGCCTGCGCCCGGCCGGGGACGAGACCGAGCGGGTCGGGGAGCTGGCTCCGGGCTCGGTCGCCCGTTCCGTTGAGCGCCGGGTGGCCGGCCTGCCGCCGGCCGCCGAGCTCGTGCTGGGGGCGGTCGCGGTGCTGGACTCGCAGGCGGACTCGGCCCGGGTAGCGGCGCTGACCGGCCTGTCGCTGCCGGAGGTGAGCCGGCTGGCTGACGCGCTGGCCCGGGTGAACCTGCTGATCGACGACCGTCCCCTCCGCTTCCTCCACCCGATCGTGCGGCAGGCGGTCTACCTCGGGCTGCCGGCCGGTCGCCGGGCCGAGCTCCACCGCTCGGCGGCGAAGGCGTTGATCGGCGAGGGGGCGGCGGCCGAGGGCGTCGGGCCGCACCTGCTGCTCACCGAGCCCGCCGGCGACCCCGAGGTGGTCGCGATGCTCAGGGAGGCCGCCGCGGCCGCCACCGGCGAGGGCGAGCCGGACCGGGCGCGGATCTTCCTGGAGCGCGCCCGGGTCGAGCCGGCGGGAGAGGGAGCCCGGGCAGGGGTGCTCGGCGAGCTGGGCAAGGCTGACGTCGCGATCGGTCGGGACCTCGACCGCGGCTGCGAGCTGCTCGAAGCGGCGGCGAACCTCTCGGAGGACTCCGCCGAGCGGGTCGCCTGGATCGAGGAGGCAGCCCGGGGGCGTCTCCACGGCGGTGACCTTGAGGCCGCGGTCGCGCTGCTCCGGGCGGAGCGCTCGCGGCTCGGCCCGGTGGAGTCGGAGCTCCGCCTCCGCCTGATCGCCCACGAGGCCGGCATCGGGGTTCTGCGGCCTGCCGTCGCCACCGAGTCGCTGGGCATCCTGGAGGAGATCGGCGACCTGCCCGGCGAGAGCCCGGCCGAGCTGGCCGCGCTCGCCGAGCTGGGCGGCCGGCGTTGGCAGCAGGGCCGGATCGCGGAGGCCGCCGACCTAGCTCGCCGGGCCTTGAGCGGTGGCCGGCTGCTGGCGGTCGAGGGGCCCGGGTCGGTGGCCTTCAACCACGCGATCGCGATCCTGATCGACGCCGACGACCACGGCGCCGCGACGGAGGCGCTGGCCGAGGGGGTCGCGATGGCCGGTAGGCGCGGATCCTCGATCGGCATCGCGAGCCTGATCCCGCTGCGGGTGCTGATGGCCTGGCGGCGGGGCGACCTGTCCGGCGTCGTCGAGGAGGCCCGGATCGTGATCGACCTGCTCGAGGAGAGTCAGACCCCGATGGTCGATCCCAGCGTCTACGGGTACCTGGCGGCCGCCCTGGTCGAACGGGGCGAGCCGGACGCCGCCGAGCGGGCTCTGCGGACGGTCGGCGATCCGCTGGAGCTGCCGCCCCTGACCTTCCTGGTGACGCCGTTCCTGGCCTCGGCGAAGCTGGAGCTCGCCCGCTCCCGCCCGGAACGGGCCCTCGCGACCCTGCTGGCGCTCGAGGCCCAGCAGGACGAGCTCGGCGTCGCGCACATGTCGGTGCCGTGGGGCTATGTCGCCGTCGAGGCGGCGGTCGCCTCGGGGCGGGACGCAGCGGCCCGGGGCATCGCCGACCGTCAGCTTGAACGGGCCTCCCGGTGGGGGCTGCCCTCGGTCCGCGGGCTCGCTCTCGTCGCGAGCGGCCTCGCGGCCAGGGGGGAGGAGGGCGTCGCGTTGATGACCGAGGGCGTGGACCTGCTCGCCCGATCGCCGGCGCGGCTGGACCTGGCCCGGGCGGCGGTCGACCTGGGTGCGATGCTCCGGCGCCAGGGGCGGCGGGTGGAGGCCCGCGAGCAGCTTCGGCGCGGCCTGCAGGAGGCGGCGGCCTGCGGCGCCTCGGTCCTGGCCGGACGGGCGAGGCGGGAGCTGGAGACGGCCGGCGCCCGGCCGCGGCGGCTGCAGTTCAGCGGGGCCGGCTCGCTCACCGCGGCCGAACGGCGGGTGGCGGAGCTGGCCGCCTCCGGTGCGTCGAATCGCGAGATCGCCGCGTCCCTCTTCATCTCGGTCCGCACCGTGGAGAACCACCTCGGCCGGTGCTACCGCAAGCTGGGGATCGGCTCGCGGCGCGAGCTGGGCGGGGCGCTCGGCCTCGATCTCGTCGCTGATGACCCGACGCCGCAAGCCCTCGGCTGAGCAGCGCGTATTGTTCTCGCCGTGACGCCGAGTCCGCTGAGTGAGGTCGTCGAGCCGGGGTGGGCAGAAGCCCTCGATCCCGTCGCGGGGCAGATCGCCGAGATCGGTCAGTTCCTCCGGGCGGAGGCCGCCGCCGGGCGCGGCTACCTGCCGAGCGGGGCCAACATCCTGCGGGCGTTCTCGCTGCCGTTGGACCAGGTCCGGGTGCTGATCGTCGGGCAGGATCCCTATCCGACCCCGGGGCACGCGGTCGGGCTCAGCTTCTCGGTCGATCCCGGCGTCCGTCGGCTGCCGCCGAGCCTGGTCAACATCTTCAAGGAGTACTGCGACGACCTCGGCTGCCCGCCGCCGTCGAGCGGCGACCTCTCACCCTGGGCCGAGCGGGGCGTGCTGCTGCTCAACCGGTCGCTCACGGTCCAGCCCGGACGGCCGAACTCGCATCAGGGCCGCGGCTGGGAGGCGGTCACCGAGCAGGCGATCCGGGCGCTCGCCGACCGGGGCGGGCCGCTGGTCGCGATCCTCTGGGGCCGCAACGCCCGCAACCTCAAGCCGCTGCTCGGCCCGGTGCCGTGCGTCGAGTCGCCGCATCCCAGCCCGATGGCCGCTCACCACGGTTTCTTCGGCTCGCGCCCGTTCAGCCGGGCCAACGCCCTGCTGGTCGATCAGGGCGCCGAGCCGATTGACTGGCGGCTGCCCTGACCGGGATAGGTGACCTCGAGCCCGGGCCCCACCACGGCGCCTGAGGTGAGCTGGGCCGGATCGGCACGCCGGTCGGCCATGATGTGGAAGACGGACTCGCTTTGCGCCAGCAGGTGGTCGGCGATGATGCGCCGGTGGCAGCGCCACCAGACGGCCTCGGAGCACATCACCGCGGTCCGCTGGGCGTGCCCCCATTCCCGCAGCCGCTCCAGGCCCGCCCGGAACTCCTCCGACAGCGCGTAGTCGGCGTAGTTGTGGAAGCTGCGGTTCTCCCAGAAGGCGTTGAGCTCGGGCGGCACCCCTCTGGCGACCGGCCGTCGACCGCCGAGCTCGACCGCCCGCCGGTAGCCCTTGCCGTGCTCCCGCAGCGCCGTGGCGAGGGCTTCCTCGTCGAACTGGGGGTTGCGACGCGAGCCGGGTAGCTTCCGCACGTCGACCACCAGCTCGACGCCCTGCCCGTCGAGCATCGCGGCGAACTCCTCGAAGGACCGGTCGGAGTGCCCGATCGTGAAGAACGGCAGGCTCATCCGTCGTTCAGCAGGGTGAGGGCGGTTCCCTTGTGGGCGGCGACGTGGTCGGTCTTGTCGCTCTTGATCTCGTACTGCGGGTCGTCCTCCGAGGCATGACGGTCATGCCCCTTGTACTTGAAGTCCTCGGTGTGGATCTCGGTGATCGTCCCGGAGACCCGGCCGGCCTCCGAGTTCCAGCTCACGTGATCGCCGACCTTGAATCCATGCGCCATGTCCGCCTCCTCCGAGTCTGGGGATCTGGGTGTTCGGAACGCAGGTACCCGGGCCGGCCTCACCCTATTCCTGCCCCCGGTGGCAACGCGGAAACTCGTTTCCGCCTACCCTTCTGGTCGTGCGCTTGATCGTTGCCCGCTGCGAAGCCCGTTACACCGGCCGCCTGGACACCTTTCTCCCGGAAGCGCTGCGCCTGGTGATGATCAAGTCCGACGGCTCGGTGATGATCCACGCCGACACCGGTGGCTACAAGCCCCAGAACTGGATGACTCCCCCGACCACGATCGAGGAGGAGGAAGGCCTGATCGTGGTGACCAAGCGGGCCGGGGCGACCGAGGACCGGGTCGAGATCAAGATCAGCGACGTGCTCTCCGACGTGACCCACGACATGGGGGAGGCGGCGGCGCTCGAACGCGACGGGGTCGAGGCGCACCTGCAGGAGCTGCTGGCCGAGCAGCCGCACTGGTGCGGCGAGGGGCTGCGCCTGGTCAAGCGGGAGTGGTTCACGGACATCGGCCCGGTCGACCTCATGTGCCAGGACGAGGACGACAAGTGGGTCGCGGTCGAGATCAAGCGGGTCGGCACGATCGAGGCCGTCGAGCAGATCACCCGTTACCTGGAGCGCATCCACGTCGAGCCGGCGATGGCCGGCTGCCGGGGCGTGCTCGCCGCCCAGTCGATCAAGCCGCAGGCCAGGACCCTGGCCGAGGGCCGCGACATCGTCTGCGTCGAAGTCGACTTGGCCGTGCTGCGCGGCGAGCGCGAGCCGGACCTGACGCTCTTCACCTGAGCGGATTCCCGGTTCGCCCCGGGCCGAGCCGGGCCGACCTCAGTCCTTGCGGTTCAGCTTCTCCTTGATCGAGTCGACGGCGCCCTCCACCTTCTTCTTCGCCGACGCGGCGGCCTGATCGACCTTGCCTTCCTTCTTCATCTCATCGTCGCCGGTGAGCGCGCCGGCCGCTTCCTTGGCCCGGCCCTTCGCTTCGTCTGCCTTGTGATCGCTCATGCTCTCCTCCTCGGTTGGGGTCGCCCTCGACGGTTGCCGGGTGCGTCTTCCCTGAGTACCCGATCCCGATTCGGCCAACCGGCCGTCCGGGACCGCTGAGGCGGCCCTCGGGCCCTTCGTCCCGCAGAAGGCGTCAGCCGCCGCCGTAGAAGTAGAACCGGCCGGACGTGCAGTTGAGCCCGGCCTTGCCGGAGAGGGTGAACTCGGAGCCGTCGTCGCCGGCGACCCCGACGGTGAACCCGATCGCCACCACCGGGTCGTCGGCGGCTGGGCCGGTCGCCGGCCGCCTGAAGGGCCCCGCTCCCTTGCCGGTCCCCGGGCTGATCTCATCGACCTGGGCGTCGAGGAGGTGCCGGCTGTATCCCCGCGAGGACTGCCGGGCGAAGTACCGCCAGATGCCGTCCGGCCGGCGGTACCGGGTGCGTTCGTCCGCGGCGTCTCCGGTCGGCGAGCGCGAGGCGGGGCCGAGGACGAAGGCGGTCAGCTCCGGCGGGGCCGCGATCCGGCTCAGCGTTCGCGACCGGTCGCCGGCGTCGGCGCCGGAGAGCATCTCGGTGAAGGCCTCCTTGACCTCGGCCAGCGAGCATCCCGGCGGCAGCTCCGACGCGGACCGGGCCCGGTCACCGGCGATCAGGCGGACCCGGGCCGGAGGCGGATCCGCCTGCCGGGGGTCGGCCGGTCCCTCGGCGCCGCAGCCGGTGAGGGCGAGCAGGAGGGTCGCCAGCGCCGGCAGGATCGGATGGGACCGGGCGTTCAAGCTCAACCGGGTCGAGTACAGGTGATGAGCCCGTTCCGCAGCCGCCATTTGGGGACATCCGCGCGGCGAGTGAGGCTGAACGCGCGGATGCCGAGGTCGGCCCCCGCCGCGAAGCCGCGCCCGGTCGATCGCACGGCCCGCTTCAGGTCCGCCTTCCTGGTTCCTCTCACCTGGCGCCAGGTGACGTTGCCGCGCTCGAGCTGCTCCCCGATCAGCCCACGGGAGGCGACGATCAGGAAGCGGCGATCCTCGGCCCGGGGCATGAACCCCGTCGCCTCATGCACCCGGGCGCGGCAGCCCGGCCCGGCGTGGGTCCGGCCGCCGTAGAGCATCGCGGCGGTGAACCTCGGGGCCTTCCGCTTGACGCAGCCGTCGGTCCCGCAGAACCTGAGCTTGACCGCGCCCTTCGCCTGGGCGTCGGTCGTCGGACCGGCCCACGACAGCAGCCCGCCGAGGACGGCGACGGTTACGGCGATCGCCGGGAGGGCAGGGACTCGATCTCGGAGGGTGAGGTATCTCATACCCTGTATATGCGGCAACGAGGCGATCGGTTCCCTCCGCTCCCGGATGGAACCGCCCGGGGAGGAGCGGCGTACATTGAGCGTGGACCTACGATCTCAACCGGCCGAGGACCGCTTGGTCGAGGCGGCCATCGGCGGCGACGCCGAGGCTTTCGCAGGGCTCTTCCGGATCCACCACGACACGGCCATGCGCGTCGCCTCGTCCTTCGTGAGGGGCGAGGCGGACGCCGAGGACGTGGTGCAGGAGTCCTTCGTGAAGGCGTGGCGGGCGATGGACCGATTCGAGGTCGGCGCCCCGTTCTCGCCCTGGATGCGGGCGATCGTCGTGAACGAGGCCCGCACCCACATCCGGGCCGGCGCTCGCCGCGCGGAGGCGGTCGGGCGCCTGGAGCGTCAGGCCGGCCGGACCACCGTGCCGGAGGCCTCGGCCGAGGAGCTGCTGCTCGCGGGAGAGGGTCGCGACGAGATCGACCGGGCGGTCCGGGAGCTCAGCCCGAGGGATCAGCGGGTGATCCGCCTGCGCTACGGGCTCGGCCTGAGCGAGTCCGAGATGTCGGAACGCCTCCGGGTCCCGCCGGGCACGGTCAAGTCGAGGCTGTCACGAGCGCTGGCCAGGCTCAGGGACCACCTCGTGATCGTCATCCTTGTGTTGATCGCCTTGACCGCGGTGGCGGTGCCGCCGGTGCGGGCCGCACTTGAGCGGATCCTCGGCCTGACCGGGGCGGAGAAGGTGATCCGTGTCCCGGAGCTGCCCGACGGCCTGAGCCCAAGGCCGTTCGACTGGGGGCCTGCGGTCGATCCGGCGGAGATCGGCCCGGACGACCCGTTTCCGTCCGGCCCGCCCTCATTCCGGGGGATCGAGCCCGAGGCCCGGCTGCGGACCGACCTCGGCCGACCGATGCTGACCCTCGTCTACGGGGAGGACACGGCCACGATCGTCGGCGGCGTGGGGCCGCGGGTCCTGGCCAAGCTGGTCCCACCGGACGTCGACGTGCGGTGGGTTCGCGTCCGCGGGGGCGAGGGGCTGTGGATCGCGGGAGGGGCAGCTCACGCCCTGGCGACGGTGGACGAGAGGGGCGAGTACCGGCCGGGGCCGAAGACGAGGATCGAGTCCGGGGTGCTGGCCCTGGAAGGCCCTGACGGGCGCGACTACCGGATCCAGACCGAAGGAGGCCTTCGCCGCGCGCTCGACCTCGTCCGCACCCTCTACACCGAGACCGAGCCCCGGTCCGGCTCCGGATAGCGGCCCCGGGGCCGGGTCAGCGGCGCATGCCTCGCAGCACCAGCTCGGCCAGGCGGTGGGCTGACTCGGGGCCGATGCCGGAGAGCTCCCGCAGGGCGCGGAAGGCGAGGCGTAGGTCCTCGTGGGTGGCGTCCTCACGGAGCAGTCCGGCCTCGCGCGCCCGCCCGACCATCAGGGCGAGGGCGTCGGTCGCTCCCTGCCGGGCCTCGCGCACCGACTCGCTGGCGAAGGCGGCCTCGTCCCAGGCGGTCTGGGAGAGGGCGTCGTCGATGCAGTCGTCGACGGTCTCGTGGGTGGCGGCCTCGAGCGCGGCCCACGGGTCCGGCTCGTCCAGCGCCGCGAGGAAGCGGCGGCGCAGGATCGCCGAGCGCTCGATCACCAGGGCCGCGATCAGCTCGTCCTTGGAGCCGACCTGGCGGTAGATGCTGCCGACCCCGACGCCGACCGCCTCGGCGAGCACGGGCATCGGCACGTCGATCCCCTCGCGGGAGAACAGGTCATCGGCCACCGCCAGGGTGCGACGGCGCTTCTCCTCGGTGGAGAGGGAGGCCCACGGTTGCGCCGGAACGGTCATTCCGCTATCTTAGCCCCCGGTGGCCGGAACGCCCATTCCGGGTGTTTCGGTCGGATATAGGAGAGAACCCGAAGAGGAGTAGAGAGATGCCGAAGCTGAGGTCCAACACCGTCACCCACGGCCGCAACATGGCCGGTGCCCGCGCGCTGCTCCGCGCGTCCGGGGTGGCCCGCGAGGATTTCGGCAAGCCGATCGTGGCGGTGGCGAACTCCTACACCCAGTTCGTGCCCGGCCACACCCACCTGAAGCCGGTGGGCGAGGTCGTCTCGGCCGCGGTCCACGCGGCCGGCGGGGTGCCGCTCGAGTTCAACACGATCGCCGTCGACGACGGGATCGCCATGGGCCACGGCGGCATGCTCTACTCGCTGCCTTCGCGCGACCTGATCTCCGACAGCGTCGAGTACATGGTCAACGCCCACTGCGCCGACGCCCTGATCTGCATCTCCAACTGCGACAAGATCACCCCGGGCATGCTCAACGCCGCCCTGCGGCTGAACATCCCGACCGTGTTCGTCTCCGGCGGCCCGATGGAGGGCGGCACCGCGACCCTGGTCGACGGCACCGTGCGCAAGCGGGTCAACCTGATCTCGGCGATCGCCGACGCCGTCGCCGACGAGGTCTCCGACGAGGACATCGCGATCATCGAGGAGAACGCCTGTCCCACCTGCGGCTCCTGCTCCGGCATGTTCACCGCCAACTCGATGAACTGCCTGACCGAGGCGCTCGGCCTCTCGCTGCCCGGCAACGGCTCGACCCTGGCGACCCACACCGCCCGCA
>JBEBTS010000030.1:0-16825 GCA_040393665.1 Conexibacter woesei | reverse complement strand
ACGGCCGCGGTCAGCGAGACCAGGAGGATCAGCCCCTCCGGCACGATGTTCACCACCGCCGCGGTCAGGGTCTCGACGGCCTGGGCCTGGCCCACGTCCCGGACCGCCAGGGAGATCCCCAGCCCGACGGCCAGCGGCACCATCACCGCGACCAGGATGATCAGCAGGCGGTCCATCGCCCGCTCCAACGGGGAGCGGGGGTGGCGGAAGGCCTTGGCGGTCGCCGCCAGCTTCGCGGCGCGCGAGTCCGGGCCGAGGGCCGTGGCGAGGAAACGCGCCTCGCCCTCCACCGCGAAGGAGCCCGACCAGACCCGCTTGCCCGGCCCGGCCGAGACCGGCTCGGACTCGCCGGTGAGGTTCGACTCGTCGAGCTGGATGCCGTCGGCGGTGACGATCTCACCGTCGGCGACGATCTGGTCCCCGGCGCGGGCCAGGACGAGGTCGCCGACGACCACGTCGTCCAGCGGGATCTCCCGCTCGGAGCCGTCGCGGATCACGGTGGCGGTCACCGCGATCAGGGCGGCCAGCTTGTCCAGGGCCCGTTTCGCCCGGATCTCCTGCCCGACGCCGATGGTGACGTTGGCGACGAGGATCCCGAGGAAGAGCGCGTCCTTGGGATCGCCGAAGATCAGGGTCGCCGCGCCGAACACGACCAGGATCAGGTTGAAGACGGTGAAGGTGTTGGCCCAGGCGATGCTGAGGTAGGACCGGCTGGTGGTCTCCTTCGGCAGCGGCCCGCGCTGCTCCAGCCGCCTCCGGGCCTCCTCCGAGGTCAGCCCTCGCGCGTCGGCTTCCGCCCGGCCGGCGGGCGCGTCTTCGGGAACCTCGTCGGTCACGCTGGTCACGGGCCAACCCTACGGCCTGCGCCAGCCGTCCCGTCAGCCGACGGTGAGCCCGCCGCCGTCGCCCACCGGTTCCCGGTCGGCGACGCTCCCGCCGCCGATCCGGGTGCAGGCCTTGCCGCACCGGCCGGCCGGACCGAGGTTCCGCACCATCAGCCGGAACTCCTTGCGGCGCCGGATCTTGAGGCCGAGCAGCTCGACCCGCTTGCCGTTGATGATCGCCCCGTTGTAGAGCAGCATCTGGCGACCGGCGCGCCGGTAGTTGCCGAGCTGCACCTGTCGGGCGATGTTGGTGATCTTGCGGGTGCCGAGGTGGCGCTGGCGGTCGAGCGCGCCGGCCCCCAGGTTGAACGCGAAGGAGGTCAGGGCGGTGACCATCGCGGGGGAGACCCGGGCGCCCTGGATCCGGCCCATCACGTCCGCCTCGTACTTCCGGAGGTCGGTGCGCAGCAGCTTCAGGGCCTGCGGCTTGGTCAGGCAGCCCCACTTCCTGCGGTCCTTCTTGGTCGGGGGGCCGTAATGGAGCAGGTGCCCGTACCCGATGGTCGCGTGCCCGGCGGGGTCGGCGTAGACGCAGGAGTAGAAGCCCTCGAAGGAGGCGACGAACCGGGTCGTCTTCTTGGTCACGCCGTGGGCGGGGGCCGCGAGCAGGAGCAGAGCCGCCCCGATCGCCAGCGCGGAAACGAATCGACGCATCGGAACATCATTAGCAGCGATCCGCGGTCGGGGAAGCGAGCCGGTCCCGCTGCATCCCGAATCACCGCCGGGTGGCGCCGGTCACGCCTGCCCGCCGCCGACACGGCGATTTGGTTGACAGATATGGAATATCTGTAAAGTAAAATGACATGAACGCGATAAATGACAAGCAGACCGTCGAGGACCTGATGGTCGAGGAGCCGCCGGGCCACCACCATCACCACCATCACGGCGACCAGGAGGACCTGAACCCGGCCGGCTGGCGCGACGGCAAGCGCTACGCCTGGCTGCTCGGGGTGCTGGTGCCGCTCACCCCGTTCATCTCCTGGCTCGCGGTCGAGGGGACCGGGTTCGGCGGCTTCTGGTTCCTGGCCCCGGTCCTGGTCTTCGTCGTCTTCCCGGTGCTGGACGTCGTGATCGGCCTGGACCCGACCAACCCGCCGGACAGCGTGTTGAAGTGGCTGGAGCAGGATCGCTACTACCGCTGGTGCACCTATCTCTTCATCCCGGCCCAGTACGCGGGCCTGATCTTCGCCTGCTGGCAGTGGTCGAACGGCGGCCTCTCCGTGGTCGAGGCGATCGGGCTCACCCTGACCATGGGGGTGGTGGGCGGCATCGCGATCAACACCGCCCACGAGCTCGGCCACAAGCGCGCGGACCTCGAGCGCTGGCTCGGGCGGATCGCCCTGGCCCAGACCGGCTACGGCCACTTCTTCATCGAGCACAACCGGGGGCACCACGTGCGGGTCGCGACCCCGGAGGACCCGGCCAGCTCGCGGATGGGGGAGAGCTTCTGGGCCTTCCTGCCCCGGACGGTGAGCGGCAGCCTGCGGTCCGCCTGGGGGATCGAGGCGGCCCGGCTCGACCGGCTGGGCGCCTCCCACTGGAGCCCGCGCAACGACGTCCTCAGCGCGTGGGCGATGACCATCCTCCTGTTCGGCGGCCTCGCGGTCGCGTTCGGGCCGGTCGTGCTGCCCTACCTGATCGTGCAGGCCGTGATCGGGTTCACCCTGCTGGAGGTCGTCAACTACCTGGAGCACTACGGGCTGCTGCGCCAGCGCCGGGACGACGGGCGATACGAGCGGTGCCGGCAGGAGCACAGCTGGAACAGCAACAACGTGGCGTCCAACGTGCTCCTGTTCCACCTCCAGCGCCACAGCGACCATCACGCCCACCCGACCCGGCGCTACCAGGCCCTGCGGCATGCCGACGAGGCCCCGCAGCTGCCGACCGGGTACGCGGGGATGATCGTGCTGGCCTGGTTCCCGCCGCTCTGGCGGCGGGTGATGGACCCCCGGCTGATCGAGCACTACGACGGCGACCTGGCCCGGATCAACATCCATCCGAGGGCCCGCCGGCGGGTGCTCGCCCGCTACGAGGTCGCGTCGTGAGCGGCTGGCGCTGCCCCGGCTGCGGCTATCTCTACGTCGAGGCCGACGGGCACCCCCGTGAGGGCTTCCCGGCCGGCACCCCCTGGGCCGCGGTCCCCGACGACTGGGCCTGCCCGGACTGCGGCGTCCGGGACAAGGTGGACTTCGAGCCGGACGAGTGACCGCCGCCGGTGCGACGATGGGGGCCATGGCGAAGTCCGACACGCCCTACCGCGAAGCGACCCGGCAGCTGCTGCGCGAGACCGTCTTCAAGGCGGCGCGCGACCAGTTGGAGGATCGCGCCTGGTCCGAGATGACCATGCTCGGCGTGGCCGAGGAGGCCGGGGTCAGCCGGCAGACGCTCTACAACGAGTTCGGCAGTCGCGACGAGTTCGGGGTCGCCTTCGTGATGCATGAGGGCGGCCGGTTCCTCGACGGGGTCGAGTCCGCGGTCCGCGCCCACCCCGACGATCCCCGCGCCGCGGTCGAGGCTGCGCTGGAGCACTTCCTCCGGGCCGCCGGCGACGATCCGCTGATCCGGATCCTGCTGAGCGACGACGGCACCGGAGGCATGCTGCCGTTCGTCACCACGCAGGGGATGCCGGTCGTCGTCTGGGCCGCCGATCGGATCTCGGCGGTGATCGTCGAGACGTGGCCCGGGGTGGGGGAGGGCGATGCCCGCCTGCTGTCCGAGTCCCTGGTGAGGCTCGCGATCAGCTACGTCACCGCCCCCGCGGGGCCCCCGGACGAGACGGCGGCGGCCGCCGGCCGGCTGCTCGGGCCCTTCGTCGAGAGCACGTTCAGCGCGGCCGGCTGACCGGTCCGCCCGGGGCGGGTGGCGCTATCTCAGGGTGAACGACAGGTCGCCGATCCGCCCGTCGGCGCGGAATCGGGCGGTGAGCCTCGCCTTCTTCGCCCGGGACAGCTTGCGCCGCGCCTTGCGGGTGAGCTTCGCGTTGACCTTGACCCAACCCGCCTTGCGCACGGTGGCGACGCCGCTGCCGACGACCTTGCCGGACCGGATCAGCTGCATCTTCACCTTGCCGTGCGCCAGCGCCTTCACCTTGAAGGCGACGCCGCGCCGCAGGGCGGGCTTCAGCTTCGCGGTGAGTCGCCGGACCGAGATCGGATCGTCGATCCGTGGCCCCGGGTTGACCTTGGCCGGCCCCCAGTCGGGCTCGGAGCCGCCCGGGATCAGGAGCCGCTGCAGCGGGTGCTCGCAGACCCCGGCGTCGGCCTTCAGCCAGACGCCGTCCGGCTCCTCCCAGGCGAGATGCCTGCTGTCCGGGGACCAGGTGGGGCCGGCCAGCCCGCCCAGCTCGTCGGTCAGGCACTCCGGGGTCGGCACCGGCGGGACCGGCCCGGTCCTCGCGTTGCCGTTGACCGAGTACCAGATGATGTGGGTGCCGTCGCCGTAGCCGCGCACCGCCGCGAGCCGGGAGCCGTCGGGAGACAGCTCGGCGTCGCCCAGGTCGGTGTCGTTGGCCGCGTAGTCGCGGTCGTCGAACCAGTGGACCGGCTCGCCCTGGCCGAGGTCGTGGATGTTCACGTGCGAGCCGTAGCCGCCGCTGACCAGGGTGCGGCCGTTGCCGATCCAGGAGGGGTCGGTGAAGTAGGTCGAGCCGTACTTGGCCGGGTCGGTCCGGCGGTCGGCGGCCGTGTACCCGGTGACCGTGCGGGCCCCGCAGCTGACCCCGATCGGGCACTCGTAGGTGACGAAGGCCCAGGTGATCAGCTTGCCGTTGGGCGAGATCGCCACCTTGACCGGAACCCCGTCCACCATGTGGCTGACCGTGTTCATCAGCGGCGGCGGGTCGATCGCGTTGAGGACGGTGCCGTTCTGCTTCATCCGCACTATCTCGCGGCCGTGGCCGGCCGCGATCGTGCCGTCGTCGGCCTGCGAGGGCGAGCGCCAGGGGTTGTCGGCGGTGCCGTTGCGGGTCACCCGGTACTGGCCGGAGCCGTCGGCGTCGGCGAGCCAGACGTCGTGCTTCTTGACGAAGGCGATCGAGCCGCCCGCCGCCTGGGTCGACCCGGCGGAGATCATGAGGCCCGCCCCGAGCAGGGCGAGCAGGGCAAAGAGGAAACGCTTGAGCATGGATGACTCCCACATCGTTTGACTGATGTCGGGGAATCTGCCGGGCTCACATTGCGGGCTTGTTGCCCGGACCTTGCGCAACCGCGGGGCCCTGGTCGGCGGACCGGTCCGGCCGCGCTGTGCCCCATGAAACGAGAGAACCTCCAGCCCGGTCAGGCGTGGAGGTCGGTGTCTCGTTAGTGCGGCTGAGAGGAGTCGAACCTCCACGTCCTTTCGGACACAAGCCCCTCAAGCTTGCGCGTCTACCAATTCCGCCACAGCCGCATGAAGGTGCGGTGATTCTAGGGGAAGGGGTGCCGGGGGTGCGGTGTGGTCGGCGGGAGCGGGCGCCGGCCGGCCGGCAGCGCGGGCGGAGGCGTGCAGAACCGGGTCGGGGCGAACATGTGTCCGCACGGGGCGGTTAGATTACGAACACAGGTTCGCCTTGCCGGACCGGGACATGCGAGCTAGGCCGATCGGGCCGCAAAGGAGCCACGTGGTTGACCTGACCAAGAGACAGCGGGAGATCTTCGAATTCATCGGCAAGTACGCCGACCAGATGGGCTACCCGCCGACCGTGCGGGAGATCGGCAAGGCGGTGGGCCTGCATTCCTCGTCGACCGTCCACGTGCACCTGGCCAACCTGGAGAAGGCCGGCGTGCTCCGGCGCGACCCCTCCAAGCCGCGGGCGATCGAGGTGCTGGTCGAGAAGGCGAAGGGCGCCGGCGAAGCCGCCCGCGACACGGCGCGGGTCGCGGGCGAGGCGGCGCGGGACGCCGTGGACGGGCTGGTCGCCTCGGCGACGCCGTCGGGCCTGCCGCTGCTCGGCCGGATCTCGGCCGGCCCCGGGATGCTGGCCGAGGAGAACATCGAGGACTACGTCGACGTCCCATCGGTGATCGGCAGCCGGGAGGGCGACTACGTCCTCGAGGTCCACGGCGAGAGCATGAAGGACGCCGGCATCATGGACGGCGACTACGTGATCGTCCACCCGACCCCGGATGCGGACAACGGCCAGATCGTCGTCGCGATGCTGGACGAGGAGGAGGCGACGGTCAAGCGCCTCTACAAGGAGAGCGACCACCTCCGCCTCCAGCCTGAGAACGAGACGATGGAGCCGATCATCACCACCGACGCCGCGGTGATCGGAAAGGTGATCGGGGTGTTCCGCCGGGTCTGACCGGTCCCGCGGGACTGGCCCGAAGGCGCTTCACGAGAGGCCGTCCGGAAGGGCGGCCTCTCGTCTCCGGCATGGTCGTGAAGGATGCGGCGGACCAGGTCCGCCGTCAAGCGGATGAAGCGGCGCGAGGTGCGCCGGGCCGCGGTCAGGGTCAAGCTCACCGTCGTCACCGGCGGCCAGCGTTCAGCCCACGTGGTCAAGTCCAAGGTCCGGGCGAGAAGGTCTACGATGAAGAGGTGAGTCGGGCGGCCGCGGGGGGAGAGAAATCCCCTCGAGGAAAGTCCGGACACCGCAGGGCAGGACGGTGG
Source organism: Conexibacter woesei (assembly GCA_040393665.1). GTDB lineage: Bacteria > Actinomycetota > Thermoleophilia > Solirubrobacterales > 70-9 > 67-14. The sequence continues at coordinate 10,352 of JBEBTS010000030.1, read as the reverse complement.
ATAACTCCCACTCGGGGAAACCCGCAGGAAAGTGCCACAGAAATACACGGCCGATGACGCAGCCACACGTGAGTTGCGAACAGGCAAAGGTGAAAGGGTGCGGTAAGAGCGCACCGGCGTCGTGGTGACACGGCGGCCAGGTAAACCCCGTCCGGTGCAAGGCCAAACAGGATCGCTGACCCGGCCCGGCGAGATCCAGGTAGGCCGCAGGTACAGCCGAAAGGCTGCCCACCGGTCAGATCAACCGGTGAGATAGATGGTCGTCCCCGACAGGATCCGGCTTACAGACTCACTAACGAGAGGCCCCCGCAGAAATGCGGGGGCCTCTCCAGCGTTCGGCCCGAACGCTGGAGAGGCCCGAACGCCGGAGAGGCCCGAACGCGGGAGAGCCCCGAACTGCCCCCACTAGTGGTCGCCACACGACCACTAGTGGGGGTACCTCCCGGTCGGCGCTGCTTCCGTCTTTGAGCGTTTGCTAATGTTCCCGCTCACCTTCTGCTGAGTCTCCGTCACAAGATCACGGAGAGCGGGGGACCCGACGAGACCAAGGTCCCAGGGGCGAATCACTGGCAACGGCCAGGTAGCGCTGCTCTTTCAGCGCGAGCCCGACAGCTAACCCCGTAAGCAATGGAAAGAGAAAGAGAAGGAATGTTCCACAGCCTGCGGCTGGGCAAACTGAATACGAGTGCGGTCCTGGGCGCCCTGTTGCTGCTCGGCCTCGTGGTCGCCATGCTCGGCCTCTCCCGTTCCGACGCCGACGCGGCCAAGCGCAACGGCGGCCTCAACTTGACCGCCACCGAGACGGAGGCCAAGACCTTCGCGCCGCGCTTCGGCACCCGGGTGCTCCGCGAGGGCATGACCGGCCCCGACGTCAAGGTGCTCAAGGGCATCGTCCGGTCCAAGGCCCTGCTGCGGGGATCCACCGTCAGCGAGAGCTTCGACCGGCCGACCACCTCCGCGGTCAAGAACTTCCAGATGCGCTCGAAGATCCGGCGGAGCGGCGTGGTCAACAAGAACACCGCCAGGCAGATGGTCCGCAGCCTCCGCACGTCCGGGGCCTCCTGGTACGGCCCCGGCTTCTGGGGCAACAAGACCGCCTGCGGCAACACGCTGCGACCCAACACGATCGGCGTCGCCCACAAGACCCTCCCGTGCGGCTCCAAGGTCCTGATCGGCTACAAGGGCCGCTACATGCTGGCCAAGGTGATCGACCGCGGCCCGTTCATCAAGGGCCGGAGCTGGGACCTGACCCTCGCGCTCAGCGACGCGCTCAAGTTCACCCCGGTCGGCGTCGGCAAGGTCCGGCACGCGGTCGTCGCGCGCAAGAAGTAACCACCTTCAGGCAAATGCCCGGCAGGCCTCGTCCCTGCGGGTACCATCTCCGATCTTGGATCCGCAAGCAGCCGATCCCGATCGGCCAAGGAATCGACAAGGAGCTCCTGCGATGCTGAAATCCCCCTCGTTTCAACTCGTTCGCGGCAAGGCGACCCTCGCCGCCGTCCTCTCCCTCGCCCTGATGGCGGCCGGGCTCGCCTTCGCGGGCAGCCAGGCCACCGCCACCGATCCGGCCACGGCCTCGGCCCGGCAGTCGGTGATGCTCGGCGCCGGCGGCCCGCTGCCCGAGGCGCGCTGCCCGGAGCAGTGCTTCGGCCTGGCGATCATGACCGGCATGCAGACGAAGCTGAACGGCATCACCACCCCGTACCGGGTCCCGTTCGACGGTGAGATCACCGCCTGGCAGCTCGGCCTGGGCAAGCCGGACCGGGCGCAGCGCAAGTTCTTCCAGGAGCGGTTCGGGCAGCTTCCCAAGGCCGGGCTCGCGGTTCTGAAGAAGGTCAGGGTCGACGGCAAGGTCCGCTACCTGCTGCGCAAGCGCGGCCCGCTCCAGGGGCTCAACCGGTTCCTCGGCACGACCGCGACGTTCAAGCCGAACAAGCCGATCAAGGTGAACAAGGGCGAGCTGATCGCCCTGACGGTGCCGACCTGGGCCCCGGCCCTCGCGATGCCGAAGGGCATCACCCGCCAGGGGTACAGCTGGCGTTCGAGCCGGGCTCGCAGCACCTGCGCCAAGCCGATCTCGAAGGAGACCTCCCGGCCGCAGCAGGCGATCGGCTCGAAGCGTGAGTACGGTTGCCGCTTCGACGGCGAGCAGCTGCTCTACCGGGTGAAGGTGCGCAGCCGCTAGGATCGGACGGTCCGGCGTCGCACCCACGCGGCGCCGCCCGCTCCCCTCTCCCTCGCAAGGCTGTTAATTGACTCCTGCAGTAACCGATGCTCCGATGCCTGAAGCCCTGACCGCCCCGACCGGATTCGAGGCCCTCGGGCTTCCCCGCCCGATCGTCGAGACCCTGGCCGCGCTGGGCTACAAGGAGCCGACGCCGATCCAGGCGGCGGCGATCCCGGCGTTGCTCTCCGGGCGCGACCTGCTCGGCCAGGCGGCGACCGGCACCGGCAAGACCGCCGCCTTCGCCCTGCCCGCACTCGCCCGGATCGAGGGCGAGCCGGTCTCCGGGTCGCCCTCGGCCCTGATCCTGGTGCCGACCCGTGAGCTCGCGGTCCAGGTCCAGAAGGCCACCCAGGAGTACGCCCGCGGCTCCGGCGCCTCGGTCCTGGCGGTGTTCGGCGGGCAGCCGATCGGCCGCCAGCTCGGCCCGCTCAAGCGCGGGGTGGACATCGTCGTCGCCACTCCCGGCCGGGCGCTCGACCACATCCGGCGCAACTCGCTGCGTACCGACCGGCTGCGGATCCTCGTGCTCGACGAAGCCGATGAGATGCTCGACATGGGATTCGCGGAGGAGATCGAGGCGATCCTCGAAGGCACTCCCGAGTCGCGTCAGACGATGCTCTTCTCGGCGACCATGCCGGCGCGGATCGAGTCGATCGCCCGTCGTCACATGCGCGACCCGGTCCGGGTCGAGATCGAGCGCGACGCGGTCGAGCCGGGGGAGAGCCCGCGGATCCGCCAGGTCGCCCACCTGGTCTCCCGCCAGCACAAGCCGGCGGCGCTCGGCCGGGTGCTCGACATGGAGCGGCCCGAGGCGGCGATCGTCTTCTGCCGCACCCGCTACGAGGTCGATCAGCTGACCGAGACCCTCGGCGGCCGCGGCTTCCGGGCGGACGCGCTCCACGGCGGCATGACCCAGGAGCAGCGCGACCGGGCGATGGGCCGTTTGCGCAGCGGGTCGACCGAGCTCCTGGTCGCGACCGACGTCGCCGCCCGCGGACTCGACGTCGACCACCTGACCCACGTCTTCAACTACGGGCTGCCCACCGCCGCGGAGCAGTACGTCCACCGGATCGGCCGTGTCGGCCGGGCCGGCCGTACCGGCATCGCGATCACCATCGCGGAGCCGCGGGAGCGCCGCCACATCAACTCGATCGGGCGGTTGACCAAGCTGCCGATCCAGGTCGAGGAGCTGCCCTCGGTCGCGGCCCTGAAGGAGAAGCGGCTGGAGCAGGTCAAGGCCGCCCTGCTGGACGCGCTCGCCGACCCCGAGACCGAGACCGAGCGGAAGCTCGCTGAGAAGGGCGCCGAGCTGGAGCCGTTCCGGAAGGTCGTCGCCTCGCTCGGCCCGGACCTGGAGCTCGAGGAGATCGCGGCCGCCGCGCTGAAGCTGGCCTACGACAACTCCGGCCAGCCGGTCGACGAGCGCGAGATCCCGGGCGTCCCGGCCCGGAAGGACGGTCCCCGGACGGGCGGCCCCGGGCCGCGGAACGGCAAGCGCAACGGCAACGGCTCCGGGGGCAAGCCCGGGCCGCGGCAGCGCCGGCCTCACAAGGACGGGCCGGACGGCGAGCACACCCGGCTCTTCTTCAGCGTCGGTCGCAGCGCCTCGGTGGCGCCGCGGGACCTGGTCGGCGCGATCGCCAACGAGGGCGGCCTCAGCGGCAAGCAGATCGGCGCGATCCAGATCAAGGAGAACTTCTCCCTGGTCGACGTCCCGGCCAGCGCGGCCGACGGCGTGATCAAGGCGATGCGTTCGAGCCGGATCAAGGGCCGCAAGGCGACCATCCGCCGCGAGAAGTTCTGAACCGTCCCTGGCTCTGATCCGCCCTCGCGGCGGGCGCGCAACGAAAAGGACGGCCGGAGAGCCGTCCTTTTCGTTGGAGGAGAGAAGTGCCGGGAGGGAGGGGCCCGGCGCTTCTTCGGATCAGGCGGCGTCGGGGAGTACCCGTGGGGTGGCCTGATCCTTCGGGAGGGCCGCAGCTGCGGCCATCACGCTTTGGAACTCGCCGAGCGCGACGTGCGCCAGGGCCTCGAGGATCTGCTCGTCGTCCCAGCCGGCCTCGCGAGCTTCCTCGTGGAGGTAGATCGGCGGGTCGCCGTCGGCCACCAGGGCGGCCTTCAGGTAGGTGAGCAGCGCCTGCTCGTGCTCATCGGCGGAGCTGAAGCTGCGGGCGCGGGAGACCTCGTCGAGGCCCATTCCAGACGCCCGGGCCTGCTTCGCATACTGGACGACGGAGTAGCTGTCGCCACGGTGCTCGGCCACCGCCAGGGCGATCCGCAGCCGGGTGGACTTGGGCAGCACGCCCTGTTGCAGCTCGGCCCGCATCCTCGTGTAGGCCCGGAGCACCGCCGGCGACCCGGCGAGGACGCCGACCAGCTTGTTCACGGAGCGGCCGCCGACCTGGATGCTCTTCAGGATCGGCGCGCTTTCATCGGGGGCGGTCAGTTCGTCGTGGATGTGGAATCGGCTGACTTCTGTCTTTACGGTCACGGCTGTCACGCTTCCCTGTTTCCGGAGTCATAGCCCGCTTCAACCGGTTTACCCGGCATTTATCGGGCCATTACTTTACTTTTATCTAGTTACTTACCGCAAGTAAGTTATAGCCCTTTCGGCGGTTGCTTGCAAGCCCGGTCCCGTATCGTTCCCGCCAGAACGGTTCCGATCCGCCTGGCAAGCTGTTTCAAGGAGAGCGATGGCTGTAATCACCGATACCCCGGAAGACGTATTTGAAGCAGTCAAGGCGAACGACGTGCGCTTCATCCGACTCTGGTTCACCGATGTCCTCGGCAGCCTCAAGAGCTTCGCCATAAACAGCAGCGAGCTCGAGCGCGCCTTCGAGCACGGGATCGGGTTCGACGGCGCCTCGATGACCGGCTTCAACCCGGTCGAGGAGTCGGACATGATCGCCCGCCCCGACCCGCGGACCTTCACCCTGATCCCGTGGCGGCCGGGCGGCACCGACGCGGTCGCCCGGATGTTCTGCGACATCGAGGTCCCCGGTGGACTCACCTACGAAGGCGACTCGCGCTGGGTGCTCAAGCGGGCGTTGGCCCGCGCCGCCGACCTCGGCTTCGACGACTTCGTGGTCGCGCCCGAGCTCGAGTTCTTCTACTTCAAGTCCGCCAACCCGGAGGGCGGCGTGCCCGAGACCCTGGACGAGGGCGGGTACTTCGACCTGACCACGCTCGACGCCGGCTCCGACGTCCGCCGTGAGACGGTGCTGGCGCTCGGTCAGATGGGGATCGACGTCGCCTCCACCCACCACGAGGCGGGCCCCTCGCAGCACGAGCTGGACCTCAAGCCGGAAGGGGCGCTGCGGTCGGCGGACGACATCATGACCAGTCGGGTCGTGGTCAAGGAGTACGCGGTCCAGCAGGGATGGCACGCGACCTTCATGCCGAAGCCGCTCGACCGGGCCAACGGCTCGGGCATGCACTTGGACCAGATCCTGACCAAGGACGGGGAGAACGCCTTCTACGACCCCGCCCGCCCCAACGGCCTCTCACAGATCGGCCGGGCCTTCATCGCCGGTCAGCTCCGCCACGCGGGCGAGATCGCCCCGCTCTACGCCCAGTGGGTCAACTCGTACAAGCGGCTCATCCCCGGGTTCGAGGCACCCCTCTATCTGACCTGGTCGCGCCGCAACCGCTCGTCGCTGATCCGCGTCCCCCAGAACTACGCGGGCGAGCCGGAGCAGGCTCGGGCCGAGATCCGCTGTCCGGATCCGGCGTGCAACCCGTATCTCTGCCTGGCCGGGCTGCTCCACGCGGGGCTCGAGGGCATCGAGAAGGGGTACGACCTGCCCGACCCGATGGAGGAGAACCTGTACCACCCCGGCCCGGAGGAGCTCCAGAGGCGCGGGATCGAGCAGCTGCCCGCCACTCTGGGCGAGGCGATCGAGAACGCGGCCGACTCGGAGCTGGTCCTGCGGGCGCTGGGCGAGCACACCTTCAGCCGGCTGATCGAGATCAAGCGCCAGGAGTGGGACGCCCACCGGATCCAGGTGACCCCGGCCGAGATCGAGACCCTGCTGCCGCTGCTCTAGCTCTAGCCGGGGCCGCGCGAGGCGGCCCCGGGCGAGGCTCGGGCGCCGTTCAGGCGGGCGCGCCGAGCTCCCCCGCGAGCTCGGCGGGGCCGGTCACCGGCAGCCGGCAGGTGAAGTCACGGCACAGGTAGGCGGCCGGGAGGCCGTCGACGGCGGTGCGTCCGGCGAGCAGGGGAGGGGCGTCGGTCCCCTCCGCGCCGGCGGCGACCACGAGGTTCGGGCGGTACCGCTCCCGGGCCACTCGCAGCAGGTCGTCCGCGGGGGCGAGATCCTCTCCCGGGACGACCACGGCCAGCTCGGTCGAGCCGGCGTGGTGATAGGAGAGTGCCTGGAGCAGGTGGCCGAAGGCGTCCGGCTGGCGTGCCGTGGCCGGGGCCAGCAGCTTGAGCACCCCGACTCCGTGCCGGCGGTAGCGACTCTCGCCGGTCAGGGAGGCCAGCTTCAGCAGCCCGAGCGCGGCCGAGGCGCTGCCTGACGGGATCGGATGGTCGCCGACGTCCTTGCGGCGGGCGATCAGCTCCTCGTGGTCGTGGGAGGTGGTGAAGAAGCCGCCCCGGCCCGGGTCGGCGAACCGGTCGATCATGCTCTCGGCCACCGCCACCGCCCGGTTGAAGGCCTTCGGGTCGAAGCTCGCCTGGTAGAGCTCCAGCAGCGCCTCCAGCAGGAAGGCGTGATCCTCGAGGTAGGCGTTCAGTCGGGCCTCTCCGTCCCGCCAGGTGCGGAGCAGGGCGCCCTGCGGCGTGCGCATCCGCGTCCACACGAACTCGGCGCACCGCTCCGCCGCCTCCAGGTAGTCCGGTCGGCCCAGCACGGCGCCGGCCTCGGCCAGGGCCGAGATCATCAGCGCGTTCCAAGAGCACAGGACCTTGTCGTCGCAGGCCGGCCGGACCCGCCGTTCGCGGGCGGCGAGCAGATCGTCCCGGATCGCCGCCAGGTCGCCCAGCTCGGTGCGCGGCACGGCCGAGGGGACGTGGAGCACGTTGCGGCCCTCGAAGTTGCCCTCGGCGGTTGCGCCGAAGGCGACCGCCGCGGCCGCGGCACGGTCGCCGAGCACGTCCTCCAGCTCGGGCACGGTCCAGGTGTAGAACCGGCCCTCCTCGCCCTCCGAGTCGGCGTCGAGCGAGGTGTAGAAGCCGCCGTCCGGATCCGACATCTCGCGCAGCGCCCAGTCCAGGGTCTCCTCCGCGATCCGCCGGTACCGCTCGTGGCCGAGCTCCTGCCAGGCGTGCAGGTAGGTCCGGGCGAGCAGGGCGTTGTCGCACAGCATCTTCTCGAAGTGCGGGACCAGCCACTCCGCGTCGACCGAGTACCGCGCGAACCCGCCGCCGATCTGGTCGTAGATGCCGCCGGCCGCCATCCGGTCGAGGGTGACCTCGACCGGGCCGTCCTCGCCCTGCCCGAGCAGGAAGTCGAGCGTCGAAGCCGGGGGGAACTTGGGCGCCCCGCCGAAGCCGCCGCGCTCGGCGTCCGCCAGCTCGATCAGCGACTTGACCCGCTCGCCCAGGTCCGCCGGGTCGAGCTCGGTGTCGGGGGCGCCGATCAGGGCGATCGCCCCGAGCATGGTGCGGACGTTGCCGGCCTGGCCGCGGATCTCCTCGCGGCGGTCCTGCCAGGCCTTGTCGACGGCGTCCATCACCATCATGAAGCTCGGCATCCCGGAGGACGCCTCCGGGGGGAAGTAGGTGCCGCCGTGGAAGGGGACCCCGTCCGGGTCGAGGAACACGGTCAGCGGCCAGCCGCCGTGGCCGGTCATCGACTGGACCGCCTCCATGTAGATCGCATCCAGGTCCGGGCGTTCCTCGCGGTCGACCTTGACCGGCACGAAGTGCTCGTTCATGTACTCCGCGATGGTCGGGTCCTCGAACGACTCCCGCTCCATCACGTGGCACCAGTGGCACGCCGCGTAGCCGATCGAGAGCAGGATCGGTCGATCGTGCTCCCGGGCGATGGCGAGCGCCTCCTGGCCCCACGGGTGCCAGTCCACCGGGTTGTCCTTGTGCTGGAGCAGGTAGGGGCTGGTGGAGTCCGCGAGTCGATTGGCCATGGCCCCATCTTCGCATCCGGCTACTGCCGGCGGCCCGGGATCGGACGGGGCCGACGTCGTGTCAGTATGGGCCGCTGTGACCCGCGACGCGATCAAGATCGAGATGTCCCGGACGGCCCCCGTCTGGCAGCCGCGCGGGATGGCGATCGTGTGCTTCGCGGCGGCCACCGTGCTCACCTACACGGCGGCATTCCCGACCTCGGGCGAGCTCGACGTGGGGCGGCGGCTGGTCGCGGCGGCCTTCACGCTGGCGGCCGGCGTGACCTACTGGGTCCTGGCCCGACGGTTTCGGGTCTGGATGGTCCACGCGATCGTCGTGAACGGGTTCTTCTGGGGTTTGGTGGGGCTGTGCGGCGCTCATTCCTCGCTCGAGGCGGCGCTCAACCTCACCACGCTGCTGTGGACCTGCGTCTTCGTCGGCGCGGCGTTCCGGCCTGAGGTCTGCCGCGTGTACGCGATCGCGGTGTGCGTCGGCATCATCGTCGGGATGACGGTGAACGGGGTGGAGGGGAACGCCCCGATCGGCCTCGCCTTCGCCGGCAGCTTCGTCGTCACCATGGAGATCTTGAGCCGGGCGACCAGCCAGCTCCGGCACGAGGCGACCACGGACTCACTGACCGGGCTGCTGAACCGGACCGGCCTCGAGCGCGAGGTCAACCGCGTGCGGAGCTTCGGGCGAGACGACCGGATCGCGGTGCTGGTCGCCGACCTGGACGGCTTCAAGGCGGTCAACGATCGCAAGGGGCACCAGGCCGGCGATCGTCTCCTGCGCAAGTTCGCCGCGGCGTGGCGCGACGGCGCCCGGAGCGGCGACATCATCGCCCGGGTGGGTGGGGACGAGTTCGTCGTGGTCTTCCCCGAGATTGAGGAGGACGCGGCCCGGGCCACCGTCGAGCGGCTGCGCCAGGTCTCCCCGGTGCCCTGGTCCGGCGGCCTGGCGATCGCCGAGCCGGGCGAGTCGTTGGAGTCCTGCATGGGCCGGGCCGACCGGATCCTCTATGAGGAGAAGGCGGTCAAGGCCGCACGGGCGGCTGCCGGAGAGCGCCCAGCCCTGAGCCGAACGGACGGAGTCGAGCCGATCTCGACAGAATGACCGCGTGGAGACGGTGGCAGCCAGCCTGGGTTCCGTGATCGGCGACTTCTGGCATAACCAGTTGGTCGATCACGACCGCGAGGCGGTGTTCCTGGTCCTGCTCGGCTTCCTGCTCTCCTTCAGCTTCATCCGGCTCAGCACCCGCCTGATGCGGAGCCCGAAGGTCCCCTGGTGGCCCGGCAGCATCGTCAGCGAGTCCGGGGTCCACCTGCACCACCTCGTCTTCGGCATCGTCGCGATGATGGTGGCCGGGGTGATCGGCTTCGCCGACCACGGGCAGACCGACTGGTTTCTGGTCGCCGCCGCGGCCTTCGGCATCGGGATCGGACTGACCATCGACGAGTTCGCCCTGTGGGTGCACCTCGAGGACGTCTACTGGGCGGAGGAGGGCCGGCGGTCGATCGACGCGACCGTGATCACCGCGGTCTCGCTGGCCCTGATCATGTTCGGGGTCCGACCCTTCGAGATCCTGTCCGACTCGCCCGAAGCCCTCCTGGGCTCGTTGATCGCGATCGTCATGGTCTTGGTCGGGGTGGTCGTCTGCGTGCTCAAGGACCGTTTCCTGCACGCGCTGGTCGGGTTCTTCGTCTGGCCGATCGGCCTCTACGGCGCGATCCGGCTGGGCAAGCCCAACTCGCGCTGGGCGAAGAAGCGCTACGGCCAGCGGAACCCGAAGAAGCAGGCCCGGTCGGAGCGCCGCTTCCGCCCGGACCGTCGGACCGAGCGCTTCAAGGAGTGGTTCCGCGATGCCGTCGGCGGCGGCATCGGCCAGGACCGCCATCCCTGAATCGCCAGGAGACCGCCGAACCGCGGAGCGGGGGTTACCACTGAATCGCGGGGCGACCACCGACCCATGGGGCGACCACCGACCCGCGAGGCCGGGGGTACCACTGAGTCGCTGGGGCGATCGCTCGAGCAGAGCGAGAGCGATCGCCCCGGCGA
>JBEBTS010000029.1:0-16951 GCA_040393665.1 Conexibacter woesei | reverse complement strand
CGGAGACTTACCGGGGGTCGGAGGCTTCGAGGTGCCCCACCCCGTCCCCCGACTAGCCGATCGAGTGTTGGTAGATGGCGAAGCCGACGCCCGAGCAGACCGCGGCGATGATCCAGAAGCGGAGCATGATCTTCGTCTCGGACCAGGCCATCATCTCGAAGTGGTGATGGAGCGGCGCCATCATCAGGACCCGCTTGCCGAAGGTCTTGAAGCTGAAGACCTGGATCAGCACCGAGAGCGCCTCGATCACGAAGATCCCGCCGATCAGGATCAGCAGCACCTCGGTCTGGGTCATCACGGCGAGAGCGCCGATCGCGCCGCCGAGGCCGAGCGATCCGGTGTCCCCCATGAAGATCGTGGCCGGGAACGCGTTGAACCAGAGGAACCCGATGCAACCGCCGACCAGGCAGACCGCGAACAGGGCGAGATCGTGCTGGCCGACCGTTATGTACGAGATCGCCGTGTAGGTGAGCAGGACGATCGCGCTCGAGCCCGCCGCGAGCCCGTCGAGGCCGTCGGTCAGGTTGACCCCGTTGGTGGCGCCGGCGAGCACCAGGAAGACGAGGACGAAGTAGGCCACCGGGCCGATGTCCCAGGTGATGTCGGATATCCGGAAGTGGATCACCGGCTCGAGCCCGACCTCGTGGCGGGCGACCCACCACAGGACCAACGCGAGGACCACCTGTCCCAGCAGCTTGTACCGCCCGGAAAGCCCGAGGGAGCGCCGTTTGACGATCTTGATGAAGTCGTCGGCGAATCCGAGCCCGGCGCAGCCGAGGGCGACGAAGAACACGGTCATCGAAGCGACGTCCCGCTCCGAGAGGACCAGGAACGGCACCATGATCGAGATGAAGATGATCAGGCCGCCCATGGTCGGGGTGCCGGCCTTGGTCTGGTGCGCGGCCGGCCCCTCCTCGCGGATGTGCTGGCCGAACTCCCGTCCCCGCAGGAACTCGATGAACCGCGGCGAGAGGAAGAGGCAGATGAGCATCGAAGCCATCGCCCCGATCACGATCTCACCCATCAGCCGACCCTTCCTTCCTTGGTTGTCAATGTCTCGGCCACCGCTTCCAGCCCGGCCGCACGCGATCCCTTGACCAGGATCGCGGTGTCGGGCCCGAGCAGCTCGAGGACCGCCTCGGCGGCCTCGACCGGGTCGGCGACCTCCCGGTCCGGACGATACCCGCGGGCGACCTCGCCGACACCGATCAGCGTCCCGATCCCGAGCTCGCGGGCGAACTCCCCGATCTCCGCGTGGAATCGGTCCTGATCGGGGCCCAGCTCGGCCATCAGCCCGAGGACCGCCACCTTGTTCGGACGGTCCAGCTCGGCCAGGTACTCCAGCGCCGCCCGCATCGAGATCGGGTTGGCGTTGTAGCAGTCGTTGATCACCAGGCCCCGGCCGGAGTCGGCGGTGCCGAGGACGATGTGCTCGCCCCGCAGCTTCGAGAAGGCGACCCGGCCACTGCGGACCGAGAGCTCGGCCGGCGTCGAGCCGGCGGCGAGGCCGGCCGCGATCGCGGCCAGGGCGTTGGTCAGGTTGTGGGCCTCGGTGAACGGGAACGCGAACTGCTGGTCGCCGTGACCGGTCGCGACCGTCACCAAGGTCCCGGCCGGGGCGCCGCCCGTCCCGTCCCCTTCGGCCGCGACCAGCTCCCGGGCGACCACGTCGACGTCGCCGCCGGAGCCGAACCGGATCACGCCCGGGACTCCGTCGAGGTGCGGTTCGAGATGGCCCGCCTCGACCGGGACGATCAGGGTCCCGCCGGGCCTCAGCCCGCCGATCAGCTCGGCCTTCGCCGCCGCCACCGCCTCGACCGACCCGAGGAGCTCGACGTGGACCGGGCCGACGTTGGTGATCACGCCGATGTCGGGCTCGGCGATCTCGGCCAGCTCGGCGATCTGGCCGCTGCCTCGCATCGCCATCTCGAGGACCAGGGTCTCCGTCCCGGCCGGGGCCTCGAGCACGGTCAGCGGCAGGCCGATCTCGGTGTTGAGGTTCTCGGCCGAGGCGTGCACCCGGCCCGGGAGGATCGCCCGCGTGATGTCCTTGACCGAGGTCTTCCCGACCGATCCGGTCACGCCGACCACGGTGGCGCCGAGCTCGCGCCGCCAGGCGCGGGCCAACATCTGGAGGGCGCGCAGGGGGTCTTCGGACACGAAGACGAACCCGCCGGTGCCGGTCAGCTCGTCGGCCCTGCCCGGAGGCACCACGACCCCCCAGGCACCGCTCTCCAGAGCGGACTTGGCGAATCGAGAGCCGTCATCGCTGGCTCCGGCCAGGCCGAAGAACAGCTCCCCGCCGGTGATCGCCCGGGAGTCGATCACCGCCCGCGAGGGGAACTCGCCGGGGCCGCGCTCGATCAGCTCGGCCCCCATCGCGGCGGCCATGCGCTCGACTGGGAGCTCGATCACCGGCCGTCTCCGTTCAGCGCCAGCAGGTGGGTCCGGGCGACGTCGCGATCGTCGAACGGCAGCTTGCGACCGTCCTCGAACTCCTGTCCCTGCTCATGCCCCTTGCCGGCGATCACGACGGTGTCGCCCGGCCGGGCGCTTCGGACCGCCAGGGCGATCGCCAGGTTCCGGTCGACCTCGACCTCGACCCCCTCCCGGTCCTCGATCCCGCCGAGGATGTCCTCGATGATCGCCTCGGGCCGTTCCGAGCGCGGGTTGTCCGAGGTGACGACGGTCAGGTCCGCCAGGCTCGAACCGGCCCGGCCCATCAACGGTCGCTTGGCCCGGTCACGATCGCCGCCGGCGCCGATCACGGCGATCAGCCGGCCGGGGGTCAGCTCCCGGGCGGCGCGCAGCACGTTCTCGACCGAGTCCGGGGTGTGGGCGTAGTCGACCAGCACCGCGAAGCCCTGGCCCTCGTCGACCGGCTCCATGCGACCCGGCACCCGACCGGCGCCCGCCAGCGCGGACACGGCCTCGTCGGGGTCCACGCCCATCGCGATCGCCCCGGCCAGGGCGGCCAGCGCGTTGGCGACGTTGAACCCGCCCGGCAGGCCGGTGTGGACCGCGAGGTCGCCGTGCTCCGACTGCACGGTGAAGTCGGCGCCGGACGCGTCGAATCGCACGTCGGTCGCCGTGTAGTCCGCCGCCGCCCCTTCCGCGGAGTAGGTGATCACGTCGAACTCGGTCGCCAGCCGCTGGCCGAAGGCGTCGTCCACGTTCACGATCGCCGTGCCGGGGCCCGACTCGAACAGCAGCCGCTTGGCCGCGTAGTAGTCCTCCATGTCCGTGTGGAAGTCGAGGTGATCCTGGGTCAGGTTGGTGAAGATGGCGACGTCGAACTCGATCGCGTCGCAGCGGTGCATGACCATCGCGTGAGAGGAGACCTCGATCACGCAGGCCTCGTCACCGGCATCGAGCATGCGACGGAAGGAACCCTGGAGGTCGATCGCCTCCGGCGTGGTCCGCTCCACCTCCTCCTCGACGCCGCCGATCACCTGCTTCACGGTGCCCATCAGCCCGGAATGGACCCCGGCCGTCTCGAGGACGTCCCGCAGCAGGAACGCGGTGGTGGTCTTGCCGTTGGTTCCGGTGATCCCGGCCATCTTCAGCTCGGAGGTCGGGTCGCCGTTGAAGGCGGATGCGGCGGGGGCCATCGCGGCCCGGGAGTCCGGCACCACTATCTCCGGCACCCCGAGGCCGAGCTCCCGCTCGCAGACCAGCGCGGCCGCTCCCGCCTCGATCGCGGACGCGGCGAAGTCGTGCCCGTCGGTGGCAAGCCCCCTGACACAAAAGAAAAGCGCTCCGGGAGCGACTTTCCTGTTGTCGAAGGACAGTGAAGAGATATCCGTGCCGGGATCCCCAACCAAGTGGGACGAGGCCAGATCCCGGGCAATCTGATCCAACCGCATAGCGAAGATTGTAGGTGCCTAACCGGTGGGAATGCCGAGGTAGGGCAAAGTGAAGGCGGCGATGTCGCCGAACGCCGGGGCCGCCGCTTCGGCGCCGGTGTGGCCGTTCTGCGGCTCGTTGACCATGACCGAGACCGCGATCGCCGGCTTGTCGGCCGGGGCGAGGCCCATGAACGATGCGACGTACCGGGTGTCGGAGTAGCCCTCGGCCGTGGCGATCTGCGCGGTGCCGGTCTTGCCGGCGAGCGTGTAGCCGGGCACGGACACCTCGGAGGCGGTGCCGCCCGGGGCGAGCACTCCCTTCAGCATGTCCCTCACCTCGGCCGCGACCTGGGGCGAGAGCACGCGCCGGCCCCCGTCGGCCGGGATGTCGCGGTCGCCGATCGACTTGATCAGCTGCGGCCGCTTCAGCATGCCGCCGTTGGCCAGCGCGCCGTAGGCGGCGGTCATCTGGATCGGCGTCACCGCCAGCCCCTGACCGATCGGCAGGTTGCCCATGGTGGAGCCGGACCAGTCCTTGTACGGATGGACGATCCCGCGCTCCTCGCCCGGGTACTCGATGCCGGTCTGGTGGCCGAAGCCGAACCGGTCGATCCACCGGGAGAACTTGCGACCGCCCATCTGGAGGCCGATCGTAACCGCGCCGACGTTGGACGACTGGGCCAGGATGTCCCCGACGTCGAGGGTGACGGTGCCGCGCTCGTGGCTCTCCTCGATCGTCCGGTCGTACAGGGTGATGGAGGGAGGCAGGGTGAAGCTGCTGGCGGGGGTCACCGTCTTGGTCTGGAGAGCGGCCGCCACGGTGAAGGCCTTGAAGGTCGAGCCGGGCTCGTAGGTGTAGGAGGTGCCGATGTTGAGCAGCGAGTCGGGATCCTCCTGGTCCAGGTTGTCCAGGTCCACCGGCGGCCAGTTGGCCATCGCCAGGACCTCCGAGTTGCGGGTGTCCATCACGATCGCCGACGCGTTGATCGGGGTGTGGACCTTCCCCACCTTGGCCAGGGCGCGTTCCGCCTCGGCCTGGATCGCGGCGTCGATGGTCAGCCGGATCGGCTCTCCGTCCTGGGCGTCGCGCACCGTCTCCAGCTTGATCGGGTCGCCCTTCGCGTCCGAGACCAGCCGGCGCTCGCCGTCGGTGCCGTGGAGCGGCTGCTCCTGGGCGGCCTCCAGCCCGGTCAGGCCCTCGCCCTCGGGGCTGACCGCCCCGATCACCTGGGAGGCGAGGTCGCCCTGGGGGCGTACCCTGAGCGTGTCCGGGTGGAGGCCGATGCCTTCCAGCCCGAGCCGCTCGACCGCGTCGGCCCGTTTCAGGTCCACCTTCCGCTCCACGTAGGAGAAGCCGCCCGGCTGGGTGATGGCCGCGAGCACATCGCCCGGCTCGGCTTTGAGCGCCTTCGCGACCGCTTCGGACTCGGCCTGCGCGTCCTTGATCTGGTACGGCGTGGCGAAGACGCTGGCTCCCGGCTCGGAGCCGGCGAGCGCCTGCCCGTTGCGATCGAGGATGGATCCGCGCAGCCCGGGGACCTTGATCAGGTCCTCCTGCTGGCTGACCGCCTGGGAGGCGAGCGAGGCCCCTTCGAGCACCTGGAGCTGGAAGGCGCGGATGACCAGGCCCAGCAGCAGGATCAGGCTGGCAAAGAAGAGCAGCGAGCTGCGGCGTTCGAGCAGGCGGTTCACTCAGCCCCCTTCGGCCGCCAGCCGGGCGGCGGCCGCGGCGTAGTCGCCGGGCTGGAACTGGCGGTAGTGGATCTCGTCCGGCTCGGGCATGGTCATCCCGGCGGCGGCAGCGGCATGCCGGATCCGCGGCATCGAGAGGGCCTGGGTCTGGGACGATCGCAGGATCGAGCTGCTCCGCTCCAGGGTCTGGATCTCGGTCTCGAGCTTGCTCGCCCGGGCGCTCCAGCTCATGCCGGCGACGTTGATCGCGACGATCCCGATGACCAGGACGCCGATCGCGAAGATCCAGAAGGGCGTACGCGCGACTATCCCCCGGACCACGCCGGTCTCCGGCAGGTGGCCGACCGCGTGAGCCGTCCGGTTGATCAGGTGGAGCCGGGGACGGCCGTCGGCGGCGTGGCGGTGCGACGGGCGGGGCGAGCGCGTCGGCGCGGAACGCCGGGACGGACGGGTCCGCGGGGCGCGGAGCGGGGCCGGCATCGGGTCGAGCTGTCGGGCGGGGCTGCCCATCAGAGCGCTCCCTCCCGTTCAGCCAGCTTGGCCGCGCCGCGGAGCCGGGCCGACCGGGCCCGCGGGTTGTGGGCCAGCTCGGCCTCGTCGGCGGTGATCGACCGACGGGTCAGGAGCCGTGCCTCGGGCTCGTGCCCGCAGATGCAGACCGGCAGCTCCGGCGGGCACTTGCAGCCGGTGGCGAGCTCGGCGAAGAACCGCTTGACGCGCCGGTCCTCCAGCGAGTGGAAGGAGATCGCGGCCATGCGCCCGCCGATGCGGAGGGTGTCCCAGGCGATCGGCAGGGCCGCGTCGATCGCGTCCAGCTCGCCGTTCACGGCGATGCGCAGGGCCTGGAAGGTGCGCCGGGCCGGGTGGCCGGAGCCGAAGCGGGCCGCCGTCGGCATGCCGGCCTTGATCGCGTCGACCAGATCGGAGGTCGTCTCGAGCGGGCGGTGCCGGGCGATCTCCCGGGCGATCCCGCCGGAGTAGCGCTCCTCGCCCAGCTCGCGGAGGATCCGGGCGATCCGGTCCTCGGGCCAGGTGTTGAGGATCTCGGCCGCGGTCAGGTCCTGGCGCGGGTCCATCCGCATGTCGAGAGGCGCCTCATGTGAGTAGGAGAAGCCGCGCTCGGCGGCGTCCACCTGTAGCGAAGACATACCCAGGTCCATATACAGGGCGTCGGCGCGAATTCCTTCATTTTGCAGGGACTTCAGGGCCAGGCTGAACTCGGAGGCGATGAACCGTGAGCGGCAGAGCCCCTCGGACTCGAACTCCTGGAAACGGGCCCGCGCGACCGGGTCCCGGTCGATCGCGATGTAGAGGCCCTCGGGTCCGATGCGACGCGCCGCCAGGCGGGCGTGGCCGCCGGCGCCGAAGGTGCAGTCGACGATGGTGTCCCCCGGCTGCGGACCGACCAGGTCGATCAGCTCGTCGGCGAGAACCGGGATGTGTCCGTTCGGGGTGGGCATCCTGTGGTCCCGATCGGCGTGCAGGCGCGCGGCGGCGCTCACTCCGTCGCCCCCGCCATGCTCTCTGCGATCTCGCCGAACTCGGCGTCGAGCAGCTCGTTCTCCTTCTGCCAGGCCTCGGCGCCCCAGATCTCCACGTACTCGCCCGCCCCGATCACGGCGCAGGTCCCGTCGAGCCCGGCCGCCTCGATCAGCTTGCGGGTCACCCGGACCCGGCCGGCGGAGTCGAGCTCGCCCTCGCTCGCGTTGGCGTTGAAGATCCGGCGGAGCCTCCGGGCGTTCGCGCCGAAGGGGCTGTGGGGGGCGATGTACTGAGCCGACATCGCCTCGAAGTCTTCTTTGGTCATCAGCCACAGGCAGGGGTCCGGGCCCTTGGCCAGAACTATCTCCCCGGCGAGCGCTTCCCGGAACGCGGACGGCACGGTGAGGCGGTCTTTCGAATCGAGGCTGTGTTCGTACTGGCCTCTGAACGCCACCGCTCCTGGTCCTTTCTGAGATACGCGTGCTGGTTGACCGGAAAGAGTTGGGCCGGGGTGGTGAAGGCGGGAGGAGCCCCATCACCCCGGCCCTGGCTTCAACTCGATCGGAAACATAACCCACAACGTCCCACTCTGCAACACCATCCCCCACGATTCGTCCGATCCGGCCCTGCCGGCCCGAATCGGGCCCGAATCGACCCCGACCGCAATCCCAGTGAAAATGCGGAATCCCGCATGAGAACACGAATGTATGTTCGTGTGTGGGGCGTCGTGGGAGAAATTTCGCGTTCATTTCTCATCGCCCCGATTTCGGGCCTTTCGACCCATGAACCCCCGTCCACGACCCCACCCCCGAGCCTGACCCCCCGGGGCTGCCCCAGGCCCGACCCCGGGCCTGACCCCCGGCCTGACCCCCGGGCCTGACCCCCGGGCCTGACCCCCGGGCCTGACCCCCGGGCCTGACCCCCGGCCTTGGCCCCCGGCCTGCCCCTCAGAGCCTGGCCCCCAGGGCCTGGACCCCAGGGCCTGGACCCAGGCCTGACCCAGACGACCCAGATCTCGCCGGGGCGATCACTCCAGCTCTCCGCGAGCAATCGCCCCAGCGACCGAGGTGCCAAGACCGCCGGGGCGATCGCTCCAGCCCTTCGCGAGTGATCGCCCCGGCGATTCAGGGTGACCCAAAACGATCGCAGCCAAAGTTCGCTGGGGCGATTGCTCTTGCCCTGGTGGAGTGATCGCCCCCGCGATCGGGCACTACGGGTTTGGCTCCTTCGGCTCGGTCGGCGATTCCGCGGATCCCACCGGTAGATTCCGCGCATGCCAGAAATCGCTGACGCAAACGCACTCCGGGGAGACGAGTTCCGCAAGTTGACCCGAAAGCCCAAGACCTGGGTCTTCATCGGGATCCCCGCGGTGATCGCGGCGGTCGTCGGGGCCTCGATCATGCCGCTCCTGGGGCTGGCCTTCCTGGTGGTCGCGGTCCTGTTGGGCCTGGTCATCTGCTTCTGGGTCGCCGATCACCGGGCGGCCAACGCCTTCTTCACCGCGTACGCGGAGGCCCGTGGCCTCACCTGGATCAAGGGCGGCCAGGCCCTGGATGGGTCCAGCCCGTTCTTGCGCAAGGGCGACAAGCGGCGGGTCGATCAGCTGTTCACCGGAACGCTGGACGAAGGGATCGAGGGCAGCGTGGCGCTCTACACCTACACGGTCGAGTCGACCGATTCCGACGGGCGCGACAGCGACACGGATTACCCGTTCACCGTGGTGACCGTGCGGATGCCGGAGACCGTCGCCCACCTCCCTGAGCTCCGGGTCCAGAACAAGTCGGGCTTCAAGGCGCTGGAGAAGTTCGAGGACTCCTTCCGCCGCAAGCACGAGCGGGTCACCCTGGAGTCCGAGGCGATGAGGGACCGGTACGAGATCTTCGTGCGCAAGGAGCAGGACCCGATCTGGGTTCGCCGCCTCTTCTCCCCCTCGTTCATCGTCTGGCTGACCGAGTCGCCACCCAAGAAGTTCGCCTTCGAGATCGAGGACGGCTACTTCGTCGCGTACATCCCCAAGCACCGCGAGAGCGCGCAGGCGCTCGACGAGATGATCCAGGTATCGACCAAGGTGTCCCGCCGCCTCCTCGACGAGGTCGCCGAGACCTCCCCGGTCACCGAGCGTCAGGCCTGAGCGCTCCGCCGGGTCACCGCATCGGCAGCAGGCTGTCGGCGTTGGCGACCAACGCCGCAACCACTAACAACAGGACCGACGGGACCAGGACGAGCGCGATCACGAGCTGGATCTTGGGTGCGGCGCGGGCGGCTTCCTCCTCGATCGCGCGTCGCTGATCCTGGCGCAGGGTGGCCGACTGCCGCCGGAGCTGATCGGCCAGCGGCGACCCCAACCGCCGGGACCGCTCCAGGCTGGCGCAGAAGGCCGCTATCTCCGGCCCGCCGACCCGGCGTCGCAGGGCGTCGAGGGCAGCGGTCTGACCGCTCCCCCAGGCCATGTCCTCCCCCGCCTCGGACAGCTCCTCGATCAGCGGCCCCCGACCGGAGCCGGCGAGGTCGCCGAGGCTGGCGGCCAGTCCCCGGCCGGTCGCGACCGAAACCGCCAGCAGATCGAGCGCGTCCGGCAGCGCCGCGATCATCCGCCGGTGCCGGGTGCGGTCGGCACGAGCCCGGATCAAGTCTGGCAGGAGGAACCCGCCGGCACCGGCCGCGACCAGAGCCAGCGGGCCCAGCCGGCCCGGCACCAGCCCGGACGGCACCGTCCCCAGCCCGGTCCCGACCGCCGCGCCGATCAGCTTGACCCGGCCTCCCACCCTGCCGGCCCGATCCCGACTCCGCCCCACCCCGGAACGGGCTCGGGCGGGGCGCCGGATCCCGTCCCCACGCAGCTCTCGCAGTCCGAGCAGCGCCAACATCAGCGTCGCGACGCCGAGCAGCGCCGGACCGGCGCTCACGGCTCGCCCACCCGGGCCAGCTTCGAGATCGCGACGAATCCGCCGAGCTGGAGCAGGACGGAGAGCCCGAGGATGATCATCGCCGGGGTGGATCCGGCCAGGGAGGCGAGGAAGCCCGGGCGCAGCAGCTCGGTGAACAGGGCCGCCCCCGCCGGCATCGCCACGACCAGGTAGCCGGTGAACCGGGCCTGGGCGGTGGCCGATCGCGCGTCCTCGGCGACGCGGTCCCGCTCCGCCGCCCCTTCCGCGAACCGGCGCAGCAGCCCGGCCAGGTCGCCGCCCGCCAGCTGCTGGCTGATCAGGGCGGTCGCGAAGGCGTCCACCCGCGGTGAGCGGAACCGCGCCGCCATGCCGCGGACGGCGGCGGCCGTGGGCCGTCCGGTCTCGAGCTCGTAACGCAGCGCCGCGAACTCGCTGCGGGCCGGCCCCTCCAGCGAGGTGGTCGCCGCCGCGATCGCGCCGCGCGGCGAGTGGCCGGCGGTCAGGCAGTCGGCGATCGCCCGGGAGATCTCCGGGAGCGAACGTTCCACCGAGCGCCGGTAGCGCCGCCGGCCGCGGGAGATCAGCCAACCGGCGGATGCCGGGGCCCCGACGGCGAGGATCAGGCCGGGCACCGGCCCGCCGATCCACCAGCCGGCCGCCACCGCGATCGCGGCGATCAGGACCGCGAGCCGCATCCGCTCGTCCGAGGTCGGCAGGTATCCCTCCATCCGGGCGCGGTTGAGCGGCTCCAGGGTGGCCCGCACCCAGGCCGTGATCGTCGGGCTGCCCGAGATCAGGTCCCGCAGGGCGAAGACGGCGGCGATCCCGGCGATCGCTCCGAGCAGGAGCGGTCCCCGCCCCATCTACCGGTCCCCTACCGGCTCGATCGCGGTCACCTTCCGGCCGCCGTCGCCGGTGCGGGAGACGTGGACCACGTAGTCGACCCCGCGACGGAGCTGGGCGGAGATCACCTCCAGCGGCAGCCCGAGCCCGGCCATCAGCGCGAGCACCTCGATCCGAGCGAGAGCGTCACGGGCCGAGCTGGCATGCACGGTGGAGAGAGCGCCGTCGTGGCCCGTGTTGAGCGCGGTCAGCAGGTCCAGTGCCTCCGCCCCGCGCACCTCGCCGATCACGATCCGGTCGGGACGCATCCGCAGGGCGTTCTTCAGCAGGTCGCGGATCGTCACCTCGCCCCGCCCCTCGATGCTGGGCGGCCGCGACTCCAGCCGGATGACATGGGCCTGGGCGAGCTGCAGCTCTGCCGCGTCCTCGATGGTGACGATCCGCTCGCCGCTGCCGATGAACCCGGAGAGCGCGTTCAGCAGGGTCGTCTTGCCGGAGCCGGTGCCGCCGCTGATCAGGATCGAGCGGCGCTCCGCGATCCGTTCCTCGAGGAAGCCGGCCTGCTCGGAGGTGAGGGTGCCCCAGTCGATCAGGTCGTCCACGTCGGGTCGCCGCTCCGGGAATCGGCGGATCGAGATCGCGGGTCCGTCGACCGCGAGCGGCGGGATGACCACGTTGACCCGCGAGCCGTCCGGGAGGCGGGCGTCGGCCATCGGGCTCAGCTCGTCGACCCGGCGGCCGAGCGGGGCGAGGATCCGCTCGATCGTGTTCCGGAGGTGGTCCTCGTCCACGAACCTGGCCGGGACCGGTTCGATCCGGCCGTTCCGCTCGACGTAGATCCGGTCGCTTCCGTTGACCATCACCTCCTGCACGGTGCCGTCCGCGAGCAGCTCCTCCAGCGGGCCGAGGCCGGACGCCTCGCGCTCGATCCGCTCGGTCAGGAGCTGCCGGGTCGAGGCCGAGAGCAGCGCCGCCTCTTCCTCCACCGCGGCGCGGATCGCCTCCGTCACGGTCTCGTCTCGAGGCCGGTCGGCCCCACCGGCACGGCGACGATCCACCAGCGAGGCATGGATCCGGGCGGCCAGACGGTCGATCTCGGCATCGCGATCCATCGTCGCCTCCTCGGAGTTCCGAGCGTCCGGAGAGGGATCGGCCGTGAGGCTCACGGTCGGCCTCCGCGGGGCAGCACGGTCATCCGCCGGGCGAAGCTCTCGGCCTGGACCAGGCGGACCGCTTCTCGGCGGGTCAGCCCGAGCGTGACCTGGGTCAACCCCGGGCCGGCCTCGGCACCGCCGGGTCGCCCCACCGCGATCAACGGGACGCGGCGTGCGGCGACGGTGGTCCGGCCGCTGCCGCCGGTCGTCGGCTCGGAGGTGACCAGCACGTCGACCCGGCCGCGAACGCCGGCCAGCGCGCCCGCGCCCGAGACCGCGATCTCCACCGCCGACCGCCCCCGGCCCGCCGACGGCGTCCGTCGACGATCGGTTCGGGGCGCCCGGAGCAGGTTCCCGGTCAGGTACCCGCCCGCCGGAGCCGACGTCGAGAGCTCAAGCCCGATCGCCTCCTCCGGCCGGGAGAGCGCCTGGGACGGAACGAACCTGGCCGGAACCTGCCGCACCGCCAGGCTTCGTCCCGCCGCCCGGGAGGAAACGGCCCGTCCCGCCGGCAGGTCGCGGGTCAGGACCACGACCGGCCGGAGCGCGCCGTAGGTGGCGGTCACCGAGGAGCTGTACCCGGAGACCATGACCATCGCCAACGTGCCGGTTCCGGCCGCGGCCAAGAGCAGGACGATCGCCCGCCGGCTTCGTCTCACCAGTTCACCCGGAGCCCGGCCGTGCGCCGCCGCGACGACCCGCAGGGAAGGACGATTGTCGCCCGCGAGCCGTGCTCCCCGAGGTCCAGCTCGAACCGGCCGCCGTGATCGAGCACGGCCCGTTCGGCGATCTCCAGCCCGTGCCCGTGCCGGTCCCCGCCGCGCTGGCGGGCGATCACCTCGGCCGGCGATCCTTCCCGCCCGACCGGTCTCGAGCACCGCCCGGAGTCCGCCACCTCGATCCGCAGCCATCGCCCGACCGTGAAGGCGCTGATCCGGATTCGCGGCCCTCCGTGCTCGATCGCGTTGATGATCAGGTTCTCGATCGCCCCGGAGAGCAGGACCCCGTCGCCCCAGACCAGCGTGTCGGCGCCGGCCCAGCTCAGCTCGATCTCGGCCCCGGCCAGATGGGCGCGCGATCGCCACCGCCTCACGCAGGAGTCGACCAGCAGCCGGCAGGCGATCCTCTCCCGGCGTCCGGCCGGGGGCGCGCCGCCGTTCAGGTGGTGGTCGAGGTCCCCGACCGCCCTGATCGCCTGGGCGACCGATGGCTGCGGGCCGGCGAGCGCCAGTGCCTGCAGCGGCCGACGGACCTCGTGCAGCGCCCGGTTCAGCGAAGCCCGCAGTCGGATCAGGCGCCACTCGCGGCCGACGGCGACGAGCAGGACCGCGAAGGCCGCCACGGCCACCCTCTGCTCCACGTCCCCCACGGAGGCCAGCCCCGCGATCCCGGTGAGCGCGAGCAGGCTCATGATCCCAGCAATCTGTAGCCGACTCCCCAACAGTTCGAGACGAAGCGACCGCTTTCCGGGTCGAGCTTCCGCCGCAGCCGGCTGGCGTGCGCCTCCAGGGTCCGGGTGTGCCCGATCGAGCGATACCCCCAGACCTCCCGCAGCAGCTCCTCCTTCGTGAAGACCCGGGTCGGCTCCGCCGCCAGCGCGCAGAGCAGCGAGTACTCCTTGCCGGACAGCCGAACCGGCCGGCCGGCCACCCGGACCGTGCGCTGCCGATGGTCGATCTCGATCCCGTCGACCCGCGAGACGGGGCTCGTGCCGGACCGCCGCCTGAGCACCGCCCCGATCCGCGCCAGCAGCTCGGAGTAGCTGAACGGCTTGAGCACATAGTCGTCGGCGCCCTGCTCGAGCCCCCGGATCCGATCTCGTTCGCTGACCCGCCCGCTGATGACGATCACCCCCAGGTTCGTGTCGAACGGGTTGAAGGAGCGACCGGTGGCGCGGATCTCCCGCAGCACGTCGAGGCCCGACGCGTCGGGCAGGGTCAGGTCGAGCAACAGCAGGTCGGGGTGGTTGAACTCGCAGAGCCGCAATGCGTCCGCGGCCGTGGGGGCGGCCAGGACCTCGAAGCGATCCGCGGTCAGGTGGTCGCAGAGCAGCTCCAGCGTCGGCTGGTCGTCCTCGCAGACGATCAGCTTGGCGCCGGTGCTGCCGGCCGACCGGGCTGTCTCTCGGGTCGCGGCTTCCATCGTTCCCTATCCCGCCGGGCGCCAGGCGTCGGCGCCGCGGTCGCGCATCAGGAGCTCGATCTCGCCGTCCTCCGGCGGCTTCAGGTTCTCGCTCGCTCCCTGCAGGATCAGCTCGATCCCCGCCAGTCCCTGCTCCCCGCGGGGCACCACCTCGACCACGAAGCTCGCGCCCGAGGTGGTGAGCACCTGACCGGGCTCCACGCCGAGCGCCATCCGCATCAGTTCCCGGTTCGGGCCGAGGTAGACCAGGTGGAGCGGGAACCGCATCCCGTAGGTGTGGACCGAGCTGCAACGGGGGATCATCAGCCCGGGGCCGGCCTGGTCCCGGTCGAGCCGGGCCAGGCCGATCAGCCTCGCCCTGCCTCTCGCCACCGGGACCTCCAGCTTTCCCACGCGGCACCTCTCCAAGCCCTCGAATCTCCGTGCGTCGTCCATGCCGGGTTAAGGGCGCGGCACACCAAACTCTCCCCCGTCAATCCGCAACGGCAGTGCAACAAAGGTTTCGGGGTGCAACCCCGCGTTCAGGGAAGCTCCCTCAAGACTCGATAAAGCCGGCGGCAGGCATGATGTTCCGACCGCGCGACGGCCCGATGCCGGGTGCGCTCCAAGGCTTCGACGTGAATCGCAAGACCACCCGCAGAGGGAACTACGAGTCGGGAACCGACTATGTGCTCGAGTATGGCGACCTCCGGTTCGCCTTCAACGAGCGGGACTTCAGCCAACGGGTCGAGCAGGCCGCCGTGCGGCTCGGCTTCGTCTCCCCCGGACTCACCTACGGCGAGCTGAACGACCTGCTCCATCTCGCCGTGAGCGGCGAGATCGACGAGCCCTCCTCGGATCTGGGCGTTCACATCAGCCACCACTGGGAGGACCTCTCCGGTCCCGCCAACCAGAGCTTCGTGCACTGGATCCGCCGCCTCGTCTTCCGTGGCGCCTGGCTCGACCAGCGGGTCAAGGAAGGCGAGCTCGACGTGGTCTTCGACGAGCGTCGCCAGACCTTCGGCTACATCCAGCCCGACCGTGGCCCGGAGATGATCGAGCTCGCCAAAGAGCCCTCCTGGCGCCGCGTCGCCTTCCGGCGCTGACCGACCTTAAACGGATCGAACCCGGACTTTTGCGCGTTATCGACGCAAAAGTCCGGGTTCGATGAGACCCGAAGGACCGCTTGCCTACATGCGGTTGAGGAGCTCCTCGTTGTTGGACGAGCCCTTGATCAACTCGACCAGGCGGGCGGCGGCGGGGATCGGCTCCATCGCGCCGAGCTCAGCCCGGAGGCGGCGGATCGCGGCGACGGCCTGCTCGTCCAGCAGCGCTTCCTGGCTGGAGATGGCGCAGGAGGTGACGTCGAGCGACGGCACCACGCCGGCAGCGGCCAGTCCCGCGTCGAGACGGATCGCGGCGTTCTCGGTGGTGTGGACCGCGTCCATCACCGCCTGGTCGCCGGGCGCTCCCTGGAGCACGGTGGCGATCACGGTGATCGAGCCGGATCCCTCCTCCTCCAGCTCGCGGCCGATCCCGAAGAACGGCTTGACCGCTCCCGGGTCGCCGTAGGCGCTGCCGAGCCGGGTCAGCGAGTCCACGATGATCACGACGTCGTTGCCGGCCTCGGCCTGGCGCTTGACCTTGGCCAGGGCCCGTTCGGCCACCCGGACCTGCTCGTGCGCACCGAGGTCGGCGGGCGCGGCGGCCACCTCGACCTCCGGCACCTCGCGGGTCCAAGCGGTCACTTCCTCGGGACGCTCGTCGACCAGGAGCACGGTGATGTCCGCGTCTTCCGATCCCTTGGCGATCGCCTTGGCGAGCGCGCGCAGGAAGCTGGTCCGGCCGGACCGCGGCTCGGACTCGACCAGCACCCGCTGACCGAAGGCGAGCGGGGCCAGCAGGTCGACCGCGCGGGCGAGGATGTCGTCCGAACCGGTCGAGAGCGGGATCGGCCGGTGCGGCGCGATCGGGGTCAGCTTCTCGAAGCCGGGCCCGCGGTCGTCCACCGGCGGCTCGCCGTTGACCAGCTCGACCCGGACCAGCGACGGCCGGCGCTCGCCGCGACGGGCCGGGCGGACGGGGCCGGTGACCTCGTCGCCGGAGCGCAGCTCGCAACGCCGGATCTGGGCCGGTGAGACGTAGACGCCGGCTTCCGGAGCACCCTCGCCCCGGACCAGGCCGCTGCCGCGGGGCAGGACCTCGAGGACGCCGGACACCTCGGTCAGCTCGGGCTCGCCATCGGAGCGGTCGTCCTTGGAGCGATCGTCCTTCGAGCGGTCACTCTTGGAGCGGTCATCCTTGGAGGCGACGTCGGACGAGCGGCCGTCGCGAGGCTCGCGACCTCCGCCCTCGCCGTCGCCGCCTTCGCTCCGACCACCACGGCGCCGGGAGCGCGAACGACCGGAACGCCGGCCGGAACGCGAGCCCTCACCGGAGCGCGAGTCCTCCGAGCGGGAGTCGTCGCCCGAACGGGAATCGCTCCCGTTGCCGGAGTCGGAATCGCTGTCGCCGAGCTTGCTGATCAGGTCTTCGCGACGGAGCAGCCGGAACTTCTCGATGCCTGCTTCACCGGCGAGCTTGTGCAGCTCCGCCAGCGACTTCGATTCGAGATCAGCCATCGGTCAGGAACCGCCCTTCGCCTTGTGGTCCGCGACCAGTCCGCCCAGCCACTGCCCGAACTCGGGGCGGCTCTGCCAGTCCTTCTCGAACTGGGCGGCGCCCGACGTGGTCAGCGGGTGGTTCAGCATCTGGTGGAAGACCTTGGCCGGGACGGTCGCGATGTCGCAACCCAGGGCGGCGGCGGTGACCATGTGCTCGGGGTGGCGGATCGAGGCCGCGAGGACCTCGGACTCGAGGTCCCGGGCGCGCAGCACGTCGATGATCTCTTCCAGCACGGCGGCCGAGTTGACCGAGATGTCGT
>JBEBTS010000028.1:0-17013 GCA_040393665.1 Conexibacter woesei | reverse complement strand
CGGAATCAGTCAAGACCGGAATACTAAAGCCGCTTCGCTCCTGAGATAGTGGGTGGTCGCATGTCTGCAACGGAACCCACAAAAGCCGCCTCCGGCCGCCTTCGCCGCGGCGAGACCTTCGAAGCCGAGATCGAGACCCTGGCCTACGGCGGCCGCGGCATCGCCCGGCGGGACGGCTACGTCGTCTTCGTCTCCGGCGGCCTGCCCGGCGACCGGGTCCGGGCGGAGGTGACCAAGTCGAAGCGCGGCTACGCCGAAGCCAACATGACCGACCTGCTCGAACGCAGCCCCGACCGGCTCGACGACGTCGACGTCCACCAGGGCGAGGCCTGCCCCGGTGCCTCCTGGCAGGCGCTCGAATACGAGCGGCAGCTCGCCTTCAAGGAGGAGCACGTCAAGGACGCGCTCTCCCGCATCGGTCATCTCGGCGAGGTGAACCTCGACCCGATCGTGCCGGCCCTGGAGCAGTGGCGCTACCGCAACAAGGTCGAGTACTCGTTCGGCGAGCAGGACGGCGAGCTGGTGCTCGGGTTCCGTCCCCGCGGCCGCTGGGACCAGGTGCTGGACATCGAGGACTGCCACCTCTCCTCCGAGGCCACCAACCAGGCCCGCAACGAGTTCCTGGCCTGGGCCAAGTCCGAAGGGCTGCCCGCCTACGACCCGCACGACCACCGCGGCGTGCTGCGCAACCTGGTCGTCCGCGAAGGGCGGCGCACCGGGCAGGTGCAGACCCGGCTGGTCACCTCCAGCGCCAACTTCCCGAAGCCGCCGGTCGATCTCCACACGATCATCGAGGGCCCGTCCGGCGGCACCTCCGGCCCGACCGGGGTGCTGGGCGAGGAGGTCCTGCGCGAGCGGATCTTCGACCTGAACATCCAGCTCTCCCACGACTCCTTCTTCCAGACCAACACCGAGATGGCGGAGAAGCTCTACGGCCTGGCGGCCGAGTACGCCGGGCTGACCGGTGCCGAGAAGCTGTTCGACCTCTACTGCGGGGTCGGCACCATCGGCCTCAGCATGGCCGGCCAGGCGGCTCAAGTGTGGGGGTTGGAGATCGTCCCCGACGCGATCGCCAACGCCAAGAAGAACGCGATCACCAACGGGATCACCAACGCCCGGTTCGTCGCCGCCAACGCCCGCACCGGGATGCGCCCCCTGATCGAG
Source organism: Conexibacter woesei (assembly GCA_040393665.1). GTDB lineage: Bacteria > Actinomycetota > Thermoleophilia > Solirubrobacterales > 70-9 > 67-14. Next base: position 15,849 of record JBEBTS010000028.1, on the reverse strand, counting down.
GAGGCCGGGAAGCCGGACGTGGTCACGATCGACCCGCCCCGGGCCGGCCTCTCCGCCAAGATCGTCCGCCGCCTGATCGAGTGCGAGGCCCGGCGGATCGTCTACATCTCCTGCAACCCGACCACCCTCGCGCCGAACGCGGCCCAGCTGGTCGAGGCCGGCTATAAGCTCAATCGCGTGAGACCGGTAGACATGTTCCCCCAGACCCCGCACATCGAGTGCGTCGCCCAGTTCGACCTCGATCTCTCCCGGAGCATCCTCGTCACCGAGGACATCGCCGCCGAGAGCGCTCCCGGCGAGGGCCCGTCGGCCGGAGGCGAGTCGTGAGCCGCCCGGCTCAGAAGCGCGCCTTCGGCGTCGCCGCCGGGCTCCCGGCCGAGGTCTGCGGCCCGCTCGCGGAGACCTGCGAGGAAGCCGGATACGACTCGATCTGGGCCAACGACCATCCCGGCGCGAAGGGCCTGGAGACCCTGGCCGAGTTCGCCAAGGCGTCCGACTCGATCGGCCTCGGCGTCGCCGTGATCGCCCTCGATCGGCAGGGTCCGGAAGTGATCGCCGCCGACATCGAACGGCTGGGCCTCGATCCGTCCCGGCTCTGGATCGGGGTCGGCGCCGGCTTCGAGAAGAAGCCCCGCACCTTCATGGCCGAGCAGATCGGCCTGCTGCGCGAACGGCTCCCCGGGGTGAAGCTGGTGATGGCCGCCATGGGGCCGAGGATGTGCGCACTCGCCGGGGCCTCCTATGACGGCGCCTTCTTCAACTGGATGACCCCGGCCTTCGCCGCGGGCGCCCGCGAGAAGGTCGAAGCCGGGGCCGCCGACGCGGGTCACGACGCGCCGCCGGTCTTCGGGTACGTGCGGACCGCGGTCGGCGACGACGCGACCGCCCGCCTGGCCAAGGAAGAGTCCTTCTACCGCGACCTGCACAAGGGATACCGCGACCACTTCGCCCGCCTCGGCGAGCCCGAGGGCACGGTCGGGGTGGCCGCCGCCGATCGCGAGGACGCCCAGGCCAAGCTGGCCGCCTACGACGCGCTCGACGTGATCGTGGTCCGCGGCCTGGCCTCCGCCCGGGTGGAGCCGATGACGGCGCTCGCCCGCGCCGCGGCTCCCGCCTGAGCCTTCCTGAAGCGGCCTGAGGCCGCCTTCGCCGCGGCCCGGGCGGACGGAACCGCCCCGTCAGCGACCTGCCGCAACGCGGCAACCATGCGGGTTTGCTTTTATTTCCCGCCCATGTCCGCACCACTCGAGCCCGCCACAGAGCCCGCCGCCCCCGACGATCAGCCGGAGGCGACGCAGACCCCGAGATCCCCCCGCACTCCGGCGGGCTTGATCGGCTGGTCGATCTTCGCCAGCCGCTGGCTCCAGGCCCCGCTCTACATCGGGTTGATCGCCGCTCAGGCGATCTACGTGGTGAAGTTCTGGAAGGAGCTCGTCCACCTGATCTCCGACTTCGGCCACATGAACGAGAACGACGTGATGCTGGTCGTGCTCGGGCTGGTCGACGTGGTGATGATCGCCAACCTGCTGATCATGGTCATCATCGGCGGCTACGAGACCTTCGTCTCCCGCATCAAGCAGGTGTCGGACCACCCTGATCAACCGGAGTGGCTGTCGCACGTCAACGCCAACGTCCTGAAGGTGAAGCTGGCGATGGCGATCGTCGGCATCTCCTCGATCCACCTACTCAAGACCTTCATCGAGTACGGCACCGAAGAGACCAAGCTCACGGAGATCGAGGTCATGTGGCAGACGATCATCCATGTCGTCTTCGTGTTGTCGGCGATCGGCCTGGCGCTGATCGACCGTTACCTCTCGCCCAAGGGCGACCACGGCCCCTGATCCGCCGGCCGTCCGGGCCTGAGCGCGCCCGGCCGGACCGGGCGCCGGGGCATTTCCACCGTCACGGCGGAACTGCCTCAACCACGGATGGGGATCAGACGACGCCCATCGCCATCATCGCCTCGGCGACGCGGGCGAAGCCGGCGTTGTTGGCGCCGACGATGTAGTCGCCGGGGACCCCGGCCTGCTCGGACATCTCGTAGCAGGAGCTGTGGATGTCCTTCATGATCTCGACCAGCCGGGCCTCGGTGTGCTCGAAGGACCAGGAGTCCCGCGAGGCGTTCTGCTGCATCTCCAGGGCGCTGGTGGCGACGCCGCCGGCGTTGGCCGCCTTGCCCGGGCCGAACAGCACCCCGCCCTCGCGGAGGACGGCGATCGCGTCGGCGGTGCAGGGCATGTTCGCCCCTTCCGCCACGACCAGGGCGCCGGACTCGACCAGGTTGCGCGCATCCTCCCCGCCGAGCTCGTTCTGGGTCGCGCAGGGCAGCGCCACCTCGGCCGGGACCTCCCAGACCTTCCGTCCGGAGACATACTTGGCGCCGGGGCGCTCCTCGGCGTAACGATCGAGGCGGGCCCGCTCGACCTCCTTGATCTGCTTGAGCAGGTTGAGGTCGATGCCGTCCGGGTCGTGGATGTAGCCGCCGGAGTCGGAGCAGCCGACGACCGTGCCGCCGAGCCGCTGGACCTTCTCGATCGCGTAGATCGCGACGTTGCCGGAGCCGGACACCGTGACGGTGCGGTTGGCGAGCGAGGAGCCCTGGACGCGGAGCATCTCCTGAGCGAAGTAGGCGGTGCCGTAGCCGGTGGCTTCCTTGCGGACCCGGGCGCCGCCCCAGGCGAGGCCCTTTCCGGTCAGCACGCCGGACTCGTACCGGTTGGTGATCCGGCGGTACTGCCCGAACAGGTAGCCGAGCTCACGCTCGCCGACCCCGGCGTCGCCGGCCGGGACGTCGGTGTACTCGCCGATGTGCCGGTGGAGCTCCGACATGAAGGACTGGCAGAAGCGCATGATCTCGTTCTCCGAGCGACCCTTGGGATCGAAGTCGGAGCCACCCTTGCCGCCACCGAGCGGGAGGCCGGTCAGGGCGTTCTTGAAGACCTGCTCGAAACCGAGGAACTTGACGATGCTGGAGCTGACGGAGGGGTGGAAGCGAAGCCCGCCCTTGTACGGCCCGAGGGCCCCGTTGAACTCGACGCGGTAGCCGCGGTTCACCTGCACCTGGCCCTGGTCGTCGGTCCACGGCACCCGGAAGATCACCTGACGCTCGGGCTCGCAGATCCGCTCGACCAGCTTCGCATCGAGGTACTCGGGATGACGGTTTATGACCGGCCCGATGGTGCGCAGCACCCGTTCGACGGCCTCGTGGAATTCGGGCTCCGCAGGGTTGCGGTGCCGCACCGAATCGAGCACGGGCACCAGTCTGGGATCGATTTCTGTGGAGACGCTGGGGGTTTCGATCGTTCCGCTCACTCCGGGGACAATATTGAGAAATCGCTTGAGAGGCCCGTCTTGTCGGTAGTGCACCGCCGGGCGGGCCGGCTCGGACGACGCCGGTTCGGCCCATCCATACCGGGGCTCGGGCCCTCCCGGTCGGCGCCCGCCCGGCCCGCGGTCGGCGGCCCGGGAGCCTCCTCCCGGGCGGGTAGAGTCCGGCCATGCCCGATAGCGACAAGATCTCTCGTTACGCCAAGGCAACCGCGAAGTCCGGCAAGGGAGGTGAGCTGGCCGAGGTCCTGCTGCAGGCCGCCGAGGCCAACCGAGCCTTCGAGGGCTGCCTCCAGTACGAGGTCCACCAGTCCGTCTTCGACCCGGACGTCGTCTGGGTGACCGAGGCCTGGGTCGATCAGGACACGGTCAAGGCCTCGCTCGAGGACGAGAGCAACAAGGAGCTGATCGGCCGGGCGCGCCCGCTGATCGAGGACATGGAGCTGATCGAGCTGGTGCCGCTCGGTGGGATCGAGGCTCGTCTCGACGATCCCCGTCCGGCCACCCCGGAGCCCGGCTACAAGCTGATCCAGGTCGAGGAGGTCGAGGACTCGGCCAAGGATCACGGCTTCGGCGCGATCCAGGAGGCCCGCTTCGCCACCGGCGACCTCGAGGCCGGGCAGGTCGGCCTGGCCTGGTTCCGCCTCCACCCCGACCAGCGCCAGCCCTTCGGGCATCGCCACGACCGCGCCGAGGAGGTCTACTTCGTGATCTCCGGCTCCGGCCGGGCCAAGCTCGACGACGAGATCGTCGAGCTGTCCGAGGGCAGCATGCTGCGAGTCGCTCCCGAGGTCACCCGCTGCTTCGAGGCGGGCCCCGACGGCCTGGTCTACATCGCGACCGGGCAGCACATGGCCGGCGACGGCGAGATCAAGCCCGGCTGGTGGGCCGACTGAGCTAGTCGGCGCCGACGAAGCTGACCATCAGCATCACGAAGACGATCGCCAGCACGACCAGCGCGGCGACGATCGCGAGCGCGGCGATGCCGCCGAGGATCGCCCCCATCTGAGCCTCGAACAGATGCCGGTCGGTGATCCCCCGCCGGACGTCGATCCAGGCCAGGGCGCCCAGGAAGGCGGCGATCATGCCGCCGACCAGGACGACGAAGGGCAGCAGCGTCCACTCCCAGCCGGTGTCGTCGAACCGGTTGGGCGACACCGCGAGCAGCACGGCGAAGGCGACCAGGCAGACCATCGAGACGGATCCCAGCACGACCGACACGATCGCTTTCCGGTTGGGATGCCCGGAAGGCGGACCGACGATCGGGGACTGAAGGGTCGTCATGACCCAATCCTAAGCCGGTGCGAGCCATCCGGCTGCAGTTTTTCGTGTGACCCGCCTCCGGCGACGGGGGCGGGTCTTCGCTCTCAGTAGGGAGGCAGGTCGTCGTGCCAGCGTCCGAGGGTCCGGAAGGCCCGCCAGAAGCGGCGCTTGGCGCGCTCCTCGTCGAGCGCCCCGTCGATGTCCGGGACGAAGAGGGCGTCGCAGGCCGGGGTGAAGGCCTGGATCTCGCCCTCGCGGGGCTCGAGCATCCGCGCGAGCGGTATCCCGAGGTCGTTCAGGGTGATCAGCGCGTCCTCGCCCATGATCACGACGATCTTCGGCTGGACGATGTTGAACTCGTCCACCAGCCGGGCCACGCACTCGGGGTCGGCTCCCTCGGGGTCGTCGACCGGGCACTTGGCGCAGACCGTGCCGTACACGGTGAGCGGGTCGATCGAGAGCCGCTTGAAGCTCTTCATCAGGGCGTTGCCCGAGCGGCCGTAGAAGGCGACGCCCTCCTCGGTCTCGGAGCCGGTCGGGCTGTACTTCAGCAGCATGATGTCCGCCAGCGGGTGGCCGGACCCCAGCACCGGCATCATCCGGGTCCGGGCGCAGGCCTCACATTCCTGGAGGTCCCGGCTGAGCTGGTTCAGCTCCCGGATCGCGCGCTCCAGATACTTCTCTTTGATCTCGTTTTCGGTCGTCGGCATCTGTGAGGTTCTCTTTGACGACCTCGGCGACGCTCCTTTTTCGTCGCCGCCCTGCATCAGCTCTTGCTCGCTGCACGCTTTGATCCATGGGCCTTGCGCCGGCCGCCGCGGACGGCCTTGGGATCGGTAACGGTGCGTTTCGCCGCCTTGGGGCGGCCCGTCGTCTGGATGAACTTCAGGGCCTGCACGTAGACGAGGTTCTTGTGGCGCCGGGTGATCTCGGCGCTGCGCATCGCCTCGAGGAACTCCTGCGGCCCGTCGAAGTCGGGCACCCGGACCCGGACCGCCCCGAGCCCCTGGGCGACGTGGCTGTCGGAGCCGGCCGCGGGGATGATGTTGTACTTGCGGGCGAAGCGCTCCGCCTCCTCGTTGAAGGAGCTGATCGCGACCCGGGGGTTGAAGACCTCCATCAGGTCGATCTCCTCGACGATGTCGAGCAGGTGCTCGTAGTCGGGGACCGAGTGCAGCCGGTCGAACGGATGGGGCACGTAGACCAGCCCGCCCTGCCGGCGGATCTCGGAGATCGTCTCGGCCATGGTCAGGCCCCGCGGGATCTTCTCCTTCAGGAACAGCCCGATCACCTCGCCCTGCTCGGCGGTCTTGACCTCCTCGGCCACGATGATCTTGAAGTCGTCCAGCGGCTCGGCCACCTCGGCCGCCTTCAGCGCGCCGGAGACCTCGTTGTGGTCGGTGATCGCGATCGCCCCGAACCCACGGTCCCGGGCGGTCTCGATCAGCACCTCGACCGGAGTCGCGCAGTCCGAGGAGTGGTCGGTGTGCATGTGGAGATCGACATCGATCAGCGGCCGGTCGCGCAGCTTCGCCCGCAGCTCGGGGTCGCCGGTCGGATCGTGCCGGCGGGAGACCAGGCGCAGGTACAGCTCCTCGATCCGATCGCCGAGCCGGTCCCAGGTGTCGATCCCGGCGACCGCGTCAGCGGCGTGGAGCGCCTTCAGCTTGGCCGGATCCTCGCCGAGACGGGCGATCTGGCCGGCCAGCGTGATCGGGTCGCCGACCGGGAAGAGGAGCCCCCACTGGCCGTCGCCGATCAGCTCGGCGTACCGGCCGATGGTCGACACGACCGGCACCGCACCCGAGGCGATCGCCTGCCGTACCGCGCCGGGCACGGGGCTGGGGCCGCCCGAGGCGGCGACGAAGACGTGGCTGGCGGCCAGCAGCTCGGCCAGGGAGACCTGGTCGGGGCCGATCACCTTGATCCGGTCGCGGATCTCCCGCGCCACCCGGAAGGAGACCTCGCCGGGCCGTTCGGCGTGGATGGTTGCGCTCCAGTCGAGGTCGGCGGGGAGCTTGCGGAGCCCCCGCAGGAAGAGCCTGAGCGCGCCCGGCTCCTCCGCCTCGCTGAAGGCGATCCGCAACGGCCCGCCCTCCTCCTGGGCGGGGCTGACCGGCTCGACCCCGGGCGGGGTCAGCTCGTAGGACCCCGGGAAGTAGCGGTTCAGCAGCTTGGCCGAAGCCCGGGACGAGGTGGTCCGGGCGTCGAGCCGCCCGAAGAAGATCTCCAGCAGCGGCCGGGCGACCTGGGTCGCGAACGGCCGCTCCTCGGTCTCGTGGAAGGTGCCGACGTTCAGTGAGAACGAGTGCCGGAGGGCGGTCGAGGCGAAGCTCGGCACGAACGGATCGTGCACGTGGACCAGGTCGAACCGGCCCGTCCCCAGCAGGGCCTCGACCCGGTTGCCAACATCGACCGAAACCGGGGCCTGGCGCTTGCGGGAGCCGCGCGGCAGGGCGACGCCGCCGCCCATCGAGAGCACCCGGGGCTCCTCTCCCGGGGCGCGCAGCGCCTCCGGGTCCGCGGAGAGGCGGTCGAGCGCCTCGCGGGTATCCTCGATCCCGCCGCGTCCGCCGCCGGGGGCCGCGATCAGCACCGAGTGGCCGCGACGGGCCAGCTCGTCGCTGACCCGGGAGACGTACTCGTTGACCCCTCCCCGCCCGTTCCACGGGAACGGGGTGAACTGGACCACCGAGAGCGGTTTCGCCGAATCAGTCACGGGATGAGTCTAGAACTCGCGGTCGGGTCTCCGGGCAGCCTGGCCGCGGCGGAGCCGGGTCGGCCGGAAGCCGGCCCGAAAAGCGGAAGGGCCCGCCGAGGCGGGCCCTTCCGACAAGACCAGATGCGAGATCAGGCCTCGGACTTCGAGTCCTCGGCGACCTCGGCCACCGGCTTGGCCCCGCTGATCGGAGCCTTGCCACGGGCGTTGGCGGCGATGAACTCCTCGGTCTGCTCCCGCGCGTCGGCGTCGGGCCGCTGGTTGTGCGGGGACTTCATCAGGTAGCTGGACGGACCGTCGAGCTGGCCGGCGATGCCGTTGTTTAGCGCCAGCTTGATGCAGCGGACCGCGTCGATCACGACGCCGGCCGAGTTCGGCGAGTCCCACACCTCGAGCTTCAGCTCGACGTTGAGCGGCACGTCGCCGAAGGACTTGCCCTCGAGGCGGATGTGGGCCCACTTGCGGTCGGTCAGCCACGGCACGTAGTCCGAGGGGCCGACGTGGACATCACGGTCTTCGAGCTCGAGACCCATGATCGAGGTGACGGCGTTGGTCTTGGAGATCTTCTTCGAGTCGAGGCGCTCGCGCTCGAGCATGTTGAAGAAGTCCATGTTGCCGCCGACGTTGAGCTGCGACGTGTGCTGCATCTCGACGCCGCGCTCGTGGAAGAGGCGGGCGAGCTGACGGTGGACGATGGTCGCGCCGACCTGGGACTTGATGTCGTCACCGATGATCGGCAGGCCGGCATCCTTGAACCGGTTGTCCCAGTAGTTCTCGCTGGCGATGAACACCGGCAGGCAGTTGATGAAGCCGACGCCGGCGGTCAGGGCCTGCTCGACGTACCACTTGACGGCCTCTTCCGAACCGACCGGGAGGTAGCAGACCAGGACGTCGGTCTTGGTCTCCTGAAGGATCTTCACGATGTCGGCGGTCTCGCCCGGGGCCGGGGTGATGACCTGCTTGAGGTACTTGCCGAGGCCGTCGTGGGTCATGCCGCGCTCGACCTTGACGCCCAGGTTCGGGACCTCGGCGAACTTGATCGTGTCGTTCTGGCCCGACCACATCGCCTCGGAGAGGTCCTTGCCGACCTTCTCCTGGTCGATGTCGAAGGCGGCCACGAACTCGATGTCCTTGACGTGGTAGCCGCCCAGGTCGACGTGCATGAGGCCCGGGACCTGGTCCGACGGGTCGGCGTCCTGGTAGTACTGGACGCCCTGGATGAAGGAGTTGGCGCAGTTGCCGACTCCGACGATTGCTACGCGGACCTTGTCGTCACGACGATCGGCGCCGTTTCCGTTCGATCCGTTGTTGTTGCCACTCATAAAGTTTTGAATCCTCCTGTTTCAGGTGCGGTCCCGAATGACACTCCGGTCAGCCGGGGGTTACACCTAATCGACAAATCTCTCCGTCACCAGCTCGCGACGCACGTGCCAGACCCGCTGGATCACCGTGATGGTCGTGAGCGCCGCCATCAGGTAGATGGCCGGGGCGAGCAGCTCGAAATCGCTGGAGCCGATGCCGTTGGCGAACAGCACGCCGATCGAAAGTAGCACCACCCGCACGGGGCGAGTGGCCAATCCGACCTTGCATTCGACCCCCAGCGCCTCCGCGCGGGCCCTGGTGTAGGAGACCATCAGCGAGCCGAGCACCACGAAGACGCAGGCGGCCGCGGCCAGCGAATCGCCCTGCTCGGCGAAATGCCAGGCGATCGCGGTCAGGACCACCCCCTCTTCGATCCGGTCCAGGGTCGAGTCGAGGAAGGCGCCGAACAGCGTGCCTTTTCCGGACATCCGCGAGTAGCGGCCGTCCAGGGTGTCCATGATCGAACCGACGATGAACGCGATCCCGCCCCACATGAAAAGACCCTGCGTGATCAGCACCGCGGCGATGACGTTCCCGACCAGACCGGCCATGGATATCGCGTTGGGGGTGAGCCGGGACTGGATCAGGCGGTTGCGGGCCTGTTCGCGGAACTCCTGGGCAGGCCCGTTCCGCGAGCCGTTGCGGCCACCTTCGGGTGGCCGGGACGATGACGTCTCCATGGCGGGCAGCTTAGAGCTTCCTCGCCGACCGGCTACGGCCGGCAGCGCTCGCCGCCGCCGAACCGGGCGCCCGGACTGAACCGTGACTCGACCCGGAGCTCGCCCGGACCGCGGAAGGTGACCCGGCTCCAGCCGTCGTCGTCGGCGCCGATGCAGCCGCTTCCCGCGGCGACCCGGAAGTAGGGGCTCTGCCGGATCCGGACCGGGAACTCGCCCGCCCTGGGGGACGTGACGGTGAAGCCGTTGGTGGTCAGGCCGGTCAGTCGTGCGGGCGGCTCCGCCATCGGGGTCGGGTCCACCACCCGGAAGAGGCGCCAGTCCCCGCCGACGGGGACCTCCTTCAGGTAGTCGAGCCCGCCGAGCACGAGCGCCGCCTCCTGCTCGCCGGCGTAGTCGAGCTCGGTGTCCGGCACCGCGATCCAGGCCACGGCCAGGCGATCGAGCCAGCGCCGATAGCCCTCCGGGGTCAGCGGATCGCGGTAGAAGAGCCGGTTGAAGTGACGATCGGTCTGGCGCTCCCAGCCTCGGGCCAACGGGAAGTCCGGCGCGGTCCGGGCCGACTCCCAGTGGGACTTCACCGGCACCACCTCGACCCGCGCCGGCTCGGCCGCGAGCTTCGGGGCGAGCACCTTCTCCAGCGGCCGGTAGAAGGAGCTCTCCACCGAGTCCTCGCCCCGCACCAGGGCCAGGTCGCGCCCGACCGGGTAGAGCTGCCAGACCGCGATCAGCATCAGGAGCAGGGCCAGCAGCGCCCGGCGGAAGCCGCGGGGCCAGGCCCCGGACGCGGCCAGCGCGATCACCAGCAGCGGCCCGAGCAGGAGAGTGCCGAGCCGGTTGACGTTGCCCCCCATCGGGGTGTCGATCAGGAAGGTCGCGATGAGCGACCCGGCGTAGACCAGCATCCCGGTCCGGATCAGCCGCTGCTCCGCCGGGACGAAAGCCGCGGCGACCAGGGTCAGGCCGATCGCCGGGACGAAGCTCGACAAGACGTAGGGCTCGTCACCGCCGCCGGGGAAGAGCAGGGCGACCGCGCCGCTGACCGCGAAGGCGACCACGGCCAGCTCGAGCCCGCGCCACCCGGGCCGGCGGTCGAGCCGTTCGGCCAGGAAGTGGCTGAAGCCGAGGCAGGCGAGGAAGAGCGCGGCGACCGGGCTGGCCAGGCCGGTGGCGCCGGCCAGCACCAGCGAGACCGCCCGGCTGTCCCGCTGGGCGGCGTACACCGCCGCGGTCGCGATCAGGATCCCGAGGGCGAAGGTGATCCGGCCGGAGAAGAGGCTGATCGTCGCGGCCACCGCGAACCAGGTGACGCCCGGGCGGGCGGCCTCGCCCCAGCGGCGGCGGGCGATGATGCCGAACAGCAGGACGGTGCCGATCACCGCCAGGACCCCCATCGCGCGGAAGCCGATCCAGGCACCGATCGGGGGCGCCAGCAGGCTGTAGGTCGGCAGGTAGTGGCCGCCGAACCAGTAGTTGTTCCAGACCGTCGGCCCGGACAGCTCGAACAGCTCGGTGCGGAAGGTCTGGGCGGCGTGGTCGGCGCTGAGCGGCGCCATCACGAGGTAGAGGACGGCGAGGGCCGAGACCACCGTCAGCGGTATCGCCAGGAACGCCCGGGGACTCCCGGGCCGGTTTGGCATCCGCGCCCGCATGAGCGCTCTAGGTCTGGACCTGTCGGCTCTCGCGCGGGCTGACCCAGGTCCAGAGCTCCGGCTTCAGCTCGGCCACCACCCGGGACGCGATCAGGAAGGAGAGGCCGGCGACCATCCAACCCAGCACCGCGTCGATCCAGTAGTGGTTCGCGGTGACCACGGTGACCCAGGCCACGAGCAGGGGCCAGCAGGCCCAGAAGCCACGGGCGAACCAGTTGCGGCACACCTTGAATCCGGTGCCGCCGATCATCAGGGCGACGGCGCAATGCATCGAGGGCACCGCGGCGAACGGGTTGATGAAGAGCTTGGCCAGCGCCGAGTCGTGGTTGACCGACGAGTGGGCGTTGATCGTGTCGAAGAAGCCGTACTCCGGGTACATGCGCGGCGGCGCCGTGGGGAAGCCGATGTAGCCGATCAGGGCGAGGCCCATCGAGACGAACAGCATGTTCCGGAAGAAGTAGTACTGCTCGTTGCGGAACAGGTACATCCAGATCAGGAAGGTGAGGGCGACCGTGAACTGGCTGTTGAGGTAGACCGTGTTGGCGAGGTCGATCAGCCAGGAGACGGTCATCGTGCTCGCCTGCCACGACGGCTCGAAGAAGAGGTTGAGCGACCGTTCCAGGTCCATCACCCGCTCGCCGTTCGCGAACGCGAGATCCGCCCGGCCATCAGCCATTCCACGAGCGACCTCGTAGGTGGTGTCGGCGAGTAGATACAGGACCAGCTGGCGAAACAGATCGCCCCAGCCCCGGGGAAGCCACGTCCCGATCCGGGCAATTACTGCGAGCACGGGGCTGAGTCTAATAAGGGAGCCGGTGCTCCGAGGGGTAGGCTGGCGCCGCGGATGGATTCTTCCCGGCCAATCCTCTGCCTCGGCGAGGCGATCGTGGACCTGATCTGTGAGCGCCCGCTCGCACCGGGCGGGTTCCCCGATCGTCTCATCCCCCATGCCGGGGGCGCCCTGGCGAACGTCGCGGTGGCGATCTCCCGGAGCGGTGTCCCGGCGGCGCTGGCCGGCGGCGTCGGGGACGACGAGTGGGGCCGCTGGCTGGCTTCGGGCCTCGAGGCGGAGGGCGTGTCGACCGGTTGGCTGGAGCGCCTGGAGGAGGCGGACACCCCGATCGGGATCGTGATCTTCGGACCGGACCGGGAGCCCCGCTTCCAGATCTACGGCGAGCACATCGGCCCGACCATGGACGCGGCCTCGGCCCGGTTGCCGGAGTCGGTCTCCCGGTCGCGGGCCCTGGTCGTCGGATCGAACACGATGGTCGGCCCGGTCGAGCGGGAGGTGACCCGACGGGCGGTCGAGCTGGCCGGCGCCGAGGGGATCCCGGTCCTGCTCGATCCGAACTTCCGTCCCAACCGGTGGAGCGACCGCGACGAGGCCCGCCGACACTGCGCCGAGCTGACCGCGTGCTCAGCCGTGATCAAGTGCAATCGCGCGGAAGCGGAGCTGATCACCGGCGAGAGCGATCCGCTCGAGGCCGCCCGGGCCCTGGCCCGCTCCGGCCCCCGGCTGGCGGTGGTCACCGACGGCGGCTTGGGAGTGGTCACCGCCGGCGCCGCCGAGGCGACTCACCGGCCGCCGCCGATCGAGGTGGTCAGCCCGCTCGGCGCGGGCGACGCCTTCATGGGCGTGCTCGCCGCCGGCCTGGCCCGGGTCGACTGGGACTTCTCCCGGGTCAGCGAGACCTTGACCGAGGCCTCCGCCCTCGCCACCTCGACCTGCGCCCACTGGGGAGCGCAGCGGTAGCCGTGGCCGGTCCCGAGACCATGCCCGGCGTGCCCAAGGCCGAGTGGACCCGGCCGACCCGCGCCCGGGTGCGCCGGATCCGCGACCGGCTCCGGGAGATGTACGGCCGTCCCGTCAACCTGCCGCATCGCCAGCCGATCGACGAGCTGATCCGCACGGTCCTCTCCCAGGCGACCAGCGACCTCAACCGGGATCGGGCCTTCGATCGCCTCACCGCGGTCTTCGGGACCTGGGAGGAGGTGCGCGACGCCTCCGTCGAGGAGGTGGAGGAGGCGATCCGCCCGGGCGGCCTGAGCCGCCAGAAGGCCCCGCGGATCCAGGCCGTCCTGCGGGGGATCGGCGACCCGATGGACCTCGACTGGCTGGAGACGGCCGATCGGGACGAGGCGATGGAGTTCCTGACCGGCCTGCCGGGAGTCGGTCGCAAGACGGCCGCCTGCGTCCAGGTGTTCACCTGGGACCGCCCCGAGATCCCGGTCGACGTCCACGTCTACCGGATCGGTGGACGGCTCGGGTTGTTCCGTTCCAACGCGTCCTTCGACGAGGCGCACGACGAGCTGCTGGCCCTGGTGGATCCCGCCGACTCCTACGAGTTCCACATGAACCTGATCCGCCACGGTCGGGTCCTCTGTCGCCCCCGGCCGCGCTGCGGGGAGTGCGCGCTGCGGCGGATGTGCCCGTTCGGCCGGACCACGTGGCGCGATGATGCCCCCGACAGGTAGTATCACCACGCGCTGAATCCTCGTCCCGATGGGCCGCGCCTGAATCGCAATGAACAAAAAGCCTTTCGTCATATTCGGTCTAGTACTTGCCCTCCTGCTGATTGTCGTCCCGTTTTGGGTCTTCAAGCGCGACGGCGACCCATCCCAGGTCCGGATGAAGGTCCCGACCAGCCTCGAGCACGGTCAGGAGCTCTTCCAGACCAACTGCGGCAACTGCCACAAGCTCTACGCCGCCGGCACCAGCGGCGACTTCGGTCCGGATCTCGACCAGAAGCTGGCTCCCGCCGGTACTCCTGAGGGCGAAGACGCGCAGAGCACCATCGACGGCGTCCGCACCCAGGTCCTCAGCGCCCTGGAGAACGGCTACGACGACCCGACCGTCCCCGGCCGCATGCCCGCCGGGATCGTCTCCGGCACCGTGGCCGAGGAGATCGCCGACTTCGTCGCGCACACCGCCGGCCGCGGCTGACCCGACCGGACATCCGATTCACCCCAGCGGGCCCCAGTGGCCCGCTTTTCATTTAAGCGCGGCCGTTCGGCCCGAGGCCGATTCCCGGCCCGGTTCTCGCTGGAAACCGGGCTATTTTGACATGTTGTAAGAAATCTGACACAATCCGACTTAGATTTCATCAATGTGATGCCTCGCCCCGGGCCGGTGACGGTCCGGGCGGGCAAGCGACAAGCCCCCGTCGGGAGCGGCCCTTTCGCCGTCCCGCGAGACGGCCGGGCCAATCAACGAGCAACAGGAGAACCAGAGTGGGAAAGACAATCGGAATCGACCTCGGCACGACCAACTCGTGCGTAGCCGTCCTCGAGGGCGGCGAGCCGACCGTCCTCGAGAACTCCGAGGGCGGCCGCACGACCCCTTCGGTCGTCGCCTTCAATGACAAGGACGAACGTCTCGTCGGCACCGTGGCCAAGCGCCAGGCGGTGATGAACCCCGAGAACACGATCTTCTCGATCAAGCGCTTCATGGGCCGCAAGGAGGCCGAGGTCAAGGAAGAGGAGACGATGATCCCGTACAAGGTCGAGGCCGGCCCGAACGGGGACGTCCGCGTCGACGTGCGCGGCAAGCAGTACTCGCCGCCGGAGATCAGCGCGATGATCCTCCAGAAGCTGAAGTCGGACGCCGAGGCCAAGCTCGGCGAGACCGTCGACTCGGCCGTGATCACCGTCCCGGCCTACTTCAACGACGACCAGCGCCAGGCGACCAAGGACGCCGGCAAGATCGCCGGGCTCGAGGTCAAGCGGATCATCAACGAGCCGACCGCGGCCTCGCTGGCCTACGGCCTCGACAAGGAAGACACCGACCAGACCATCCTGGTCTTCGACCTCGGCGGCGGCACCTTCGATGTATCCGTGCTCGAGATCGGCGACGGCGTCTTCGACGTGAAGTCGACCGCGGGCGACAACCACCTTGGCGGCGACAACTTCGACAAGGCGATCGTCGACTGGCTGGTCGCCGAGTTCAAGAAGGACCAGGGCGTCGACCTCGCGGCCGACAAGAACTCGCTGCAGCGCCTGTACGAAGCGGCCGAGAAGGCGAAGATCGAGCTGTCCTCCGCGCAGGAGACCCAGATCAACATCCCGTTCATCACCGCCGTCGAAGGCCAGCCCAAGCACCTCGACGTCAAGCTGACCCGGGCCAAGCTGAACGAGCTGACCTCGGAGCTCCTTGACCGCGTGGTCGGGCCGGTCAAGCAGGCCCTCAGCGACGCCAACGCCACGGTCGACCACGTCGTCCTGGTCGGCGGCATGACCCGCATGCCCGCCGTCCGCGAGAAGGTCACCGAGCTGACCGGCAAGGAGCCCCACCAGGGCGTCAACCCGGATGAGGCCGTCGCCGTCGGCGCCGCGATCCAGGCCGGAGTCCTGGCCGGCGACGTCAAGGACGTGCTGCTGCTCGACGTCACCCCGCTCACCCTCGGCATCGAGACCAAGGGCGGCGTGATGACCAAGCTGATCGAGCGCAACACGACCATCCCGAGCCGCAAGTCGGAGGTCTTCTCGACCGCCGAGGACAACCAGCCCTCGGTCGAGATCCACGTCCTCCAGGGCGAGCGCGAGATGGCCGCCTACAACAAGAGCCTGGGCAAGTTCCAGCTGACCGGCATCCCGCCGGCGCCCCGCGGCATGCCGCAGATCGAGGTCACCTTCGACATCGACGCCAACGGCATCCTCAACGTCGGCGCCAAGGATCTCGGTACCGGCAAGGAGCAGAAGATCGAGATCAAGTCCGGCTCCGGGCTCTCCGACGACGAGATCCAGAGCATGGTCAACGACGCCGAGTCGCACGCCGACGAGGACCGCCGTCAGCGTGAGCTGGCCGAGGCCCGCAACATCGGCGAGAACGCCGCCTACAACTCGGAGAAGC
>JBEBTS010000027.1:0-17045 GCA_040393665.1 Conexibacter woesei | reverse complement strand
CTGCTCTTCCTGGCCGACATCCCCGGGTTCATGATCGGGACCGCGGTCGAGAAGCAGGGCATCATCCGCCACGGCGCGAAGATGATCTCGGCCATGTCCGAGGCGACCGTGCCGAAGATCTCCGTCGTGGTCCGCAAGGCCTACGGCGCCGGGCTCTACGCGATGGCCGGCCCGGCCTTCGAGCCCGACTGCTGCCTCGCCCTGCCGAATGCCTCGATCGCGGTGATGGGGCCGCAGGCCGCCGTCAACGCGGTGTTCTACAACCAGATCCAGGCGATCGAGGACGAGGCCGAGCGGGAGGCCTTCGTCGCCGCGGAGCGGGAGAAGTACGCCAAGGGCGTCGACCTGCTCCACCTCGCCTCGGAGATGGTGATCGACGCGGTGATCCAGCCCGAGGACCTGCGGTCCGAGCTGATCCAGCGCTTCGCCCTGGCTGCCGGACGCGACCGCTCCTTCACGGAGCGGCGCATCCCGATCACCCCGGCCTGACCCGGGCCTGGGCTATCCGGAGGCTCCGACCGGGGACGGTCGGAGCCGGTCGCCGGCCTGCAGGGAGTTGAGCACCAGGTCGACGTGGATGTCGGCCACGTCGGTCAGGCTCAGCGGTCCGGACGGATCGAACCAGACCGCGACGCCGGTGCACTCGAGCAGGATCGCCAGGGTGGCGATCTTCGAGTTCCGGCAGGAGAAGGCCTGACTCTCGATCCCGTCGCGGATCAGCTGGTGCATCAGGTCGGCGTACGAGTCGCGGGTGCTCATTATGTGGTCGCGCTGTTGCCCGGTCAGCGCCCTCACCTCGGTGTCGGTGACGAAAGCCGCCCGCCGGTGGAGGCCGTGGTAGATCACGTGGGTCCGGATCGCGGCCGCGAGCCGCTCCGTGGCCGAGGAGCGTTGCTCGACCGCTGAGACGACCTCGCGGGCCAGTCCCCCGAGGAAGTCCTCCATGATCGAGACGAGGAGGGCCTCCTTGTTCGGGTACCAGTGGTAGAGCGATCCCGCCCGGACCTCGGCCGCCTCGGCCAGGTGCCGCATGGTGGTGGCGTGATAACCGAGCTCGGCGAAGGAGCTCAGCGCCGCGTTCTTGATCCTGTCGGTCGTCGGTTCAGACATTCGTTGTCCTCGGGCGCATCCAGGGGAACTCTACCCCGGGTTGGGGGCCGGGCGAAGCGCATGGGTGGCATCGAGGCGTCACTTCTGCCCGGCCTGTCGCTTCAGCGGGGTGACGGTGGTTCCGACGGCGCGGGCGACCAGGACGGGCTCGTCGAGCACCTTGGCGGCGGTCGGGCCGGCGGCCGGGTCCGGGCAGATCTCCTTGTAGGCGGAGAACCTCATCCTGCGGGAGGTCTTGCCGACCGCGACGATCTCGCCCCGGGCCTCGATGAAGTCGCCGGCGTTGACGGGCTCCAGGAAGTCGACCTCCTCGTACGCGCGGAAGAGCCCCTCGTCCCCGTCGATCCGGATCGAGAGCTCGGTGGCCAGGTCGCCGAACAGCTGGAGGATCAGCGCGCCATCCACCAGACCGCCCGCGTAGTGGCTGTCGTGGGCGCTCATCCGCATCCGGATCCGGCTCTCGTGCTTGGTGGTCCCTGCCCTCGTGATCGACATGGCGCCAGTCTAACGATCGTTCAACGAATTGGTCAAGCAAAAACGATGATTCAGCGATCAGGCACGGCATCTCCCAGAAAAAACGCTTGACAGGCCAGTTGAACTGTGCATAGGATCATCCTCACTTGAACGTACGTTCGGGAATCTAGGAACCTATGAGGAGAGGGACCAGATCGTGAATACGGAACAGGACGCCGCTAGAGGCGAGCTCTCAGCCCACCCGAGGCAGATCGGCCACGGGCCCGGGCTGTACAACCGCCGACGGCTTCTACAGATGGGCGGCCTCGGTGCGGCCGCGCTCTTTTTCTCGGCCTGCGGGTCGACCAGCGTGAACGGCGGCGGAGGCGGAGGGGGTGGAACGGGAAGCAGCAGCTCCATCCTGTGGGCCACCAACGAGGCCTACGCCCGGCCGTCGATGATCGATCCGTTCGTCAAGGAGACCGGGACGGAGGTGAACCTGGAGCTGTTCTCGGACGTGACCGAGATCGCCTCGAAGCTGAGGACCGGCGGCACCGGCATCACCGGCTTCGTCGACGGCTCGTACCACGCGGCCGACTCGTTCGACGCGGGGGTGCTCCAGCCGATCGACCTCGCCAACGTGCCGAACTACGAGAAGAACGTGCTCGAGGTGTTCCGCAAGGGCACCGGCCACATCTTCGACGGCAAGGTCTACGGGATCCCGATGGATTGGGGCACGGACTCGATCGCCTACAACGGGGGCGAGATCGGCACCGGGATCGACGACGTGGGCGCGCTGTGGGACCCGCAGTTCAAGGGTCGGATCGCGATGCCCGCGGGGATGATGGAGATGGTGATCGTCGCCGGGATCTACGCCGAGGTGGACGACCCCTTCGACATGACCGACGACGAGCTGAGGAAGGTCAAGGAGCTGCTCATGGAGCAGAAGCCCCTGGTGCGCACCTACTGGAAGGAGATCGGGGAGCTGACCAACCTGTTCGCCACCGGGGAGGTCAGCATCGCGTGGGCCTGGACCCCGGTCCTCGAGCTGCGGGAGAAGGCCGACATCGACATGGTGTGGGCGGTCCCGAAGCAGGGCCAGCTCGGCTGGTACGACGCCAACTTCGTGTCGTCCGAGGCCTCGCCCGAGGAGAAGCGCGCCTTCGAGGAGTTCGCCAACTACGTGGTCGGCGACACCTACGGGGTCCAGCTGGCCAAGGAGGTGGGCTACCGCCCGACCTCGAAGGCGGCGATCGAGAAGCTGCCGGCGTCGCTGCGGAAGGAGCTCGACCTCGACGACCCGGACGCCTTCCTCGACAACGTGAACTACTGGACCGCGCCGACCCGGCCTCGCGCCTACGAAGCCGTCCAGAGCGCCGTCCTCAACGCGTAGGCGAGCGATGATCCCCCATCCCGACACCGCGACCCCGGGGCTCACGCCCCGGGGCGTGGAACCGGCGGGCCGCCTGCCGTGACGACCGCGACGGCGACCGCCGAACCAGCCGCCGAGCCCCGGCGCCGGAGATCGCGACCGTCGCTGCTGATGGCGCCGTGGTCGCTGTGGCAGCTCATCTTCTTCGCGCTGCCGCTGGGGTTCATCTTCGTGGTCTCGTTCTGGCACATGGACGGGAGCACCCTCCAGCCCGGCTTCACCCTGGACAACTACCGGGGGGTCTTCACCGGTGGGGACCAGCTCTCGCTGGTGCTCCGGACCTGCCTGACTGCGGTACTCGTCGTCGCGATCGCGGCCGTGGTCTGTTACCCCGTCGCCTACTACCTCGTGTTCAGGATGAGGTCGAGCGGGATGGTCGCCACGCTGCTCACCCTGATCGCGCTGCCGTTCCTGGTCGGGCCGGTCGTGCGCACCGTCGCCTGGAAGGGGATCCTCGGCCTCGACGGCATCGTCAACGGGCTGCTCGGCACGGTCGGCCTGATCGGCGAGCCGCTCGAGTGGCTGCTCTTCTCCCGCTTCGCCGTGGTCCTGGCGCTGGTCTACAACACCTACCCGTTCATGCTGTTCGCGCTGGTGCTCTCGCTGCAGACGGTCGACGCCCGGCTGATCGCGGCGGCGCGCGACCTCGGCTCCGGGGCCATGGCCGCCTTCCGCCGGGTCGTGCTGCCGCTCTCCGTCCCCGGCCTCCTGGTCGGCTCCCTGCTCAGCTTCGTGCCGGCGGTCAGCGCCTCGCTCGAGCCGGAGCTGCTCGGTGGCCCGGGCGGCCGGTCGTCCGCCAACGCGATCACGGACAAGTTCCTGGTCGCCGTGGACTGGCCGGCGGGCGCGGCGCTGACCGTGTGCTTCACCGCGGCGGCGGTGATCGCCTGCCTCCTGTTCGGCGCCCTGGTGATCACGCTCTCGCGGGTCGCCGCCACGGGAAGGGGCCGGTCGTGATCCCCCGGCAGCGCGGCGAGCTGGTCGGCGACCGCCTGCTGGCGGCGATGCTGGCGCTGGCGGTCTTCTTCTCGCTGGCCCCGCTGGTCATCCTCGCCCTGTTCAGCTTCAACGACTTCCCCTACTACTCGCTGCCGCTCAAGGGCATCACCACCAGCTGGTACGGGGACCTGTTCTCGGACCGGCAGATCGCGCGGGGGCTCGGCAACAGCCTCCAGATCGGGATCATGGTCGCGATCGTCGCGACCCTGCTCGGCACCTCGTTCGCGATCGGCGGGGCCCGGCTGCAGAACCGGTCGACCCGGGCGCTCTTCGCGGTCGGCCTGCTGCCGCTGGTCACCCCGGCCCTGGTCCTCGCGATCGGCTCCCAGATCCTGTTCGTCCAGATCGGGCTGCCGCTCTCCAAGGCGACCGTGATCCTGGCCCAGGCCACCGCGTTCACCCCGTTCGTGGTGCTCCTGGTCGCCGCTCGCCTGGCGAACTTCCAGTGGAGCCTGGTCCACGCGGCCCGCGATCTCGGGGCCGGGCCGTGGGCGGCCTTCCGCACCGCGATGCTGCCGGCGATCCGGCCGGCGATCATCTCGGGCTTCCTGGTCGCCTTCCTGATGTCTTTCAGCGACTTCATCATCGGCTTCTTCACCGGCAGGGGGTTCTTCACGCTCCCCGCCCTGATCTATTCGATGCAGCGCGTCGGGATCTCGCCGATGCTGCTCGCCTGCGCGACCGTGATCGTCGTCGCCGCCCTGATCGGAGCGGTGACGGCCCGCGGCGTGCTCGTCTCGATAACCCAACGGCGGAGGAATCCTGGTGCCTGACCCTGAACTATGCGTGCGGGACGTTTCGATCTCGTTCGGCCGCAAGCTCGCCGCGGACCGTGTCAGCTTCGACGTCCGGAAGGGCGAGTTCATCGCCGTGCTCGGGCCCTCCGGGTCGGGCAAGTCGACGCTGTTGCGCATGCTCGGCGGTCAGATCGAGCCCGACTCGGGTGAGATCAAGCTCGGCGGCCAGTCGATCGTCGGGCTGTCCCCGAACCAGATCGACTGCGCCACCGTGTTCCAGGACTACGCGCTGTTCCCGCACATGTCGGTGATCCAGAACGTCGAGTTCGGGCTGGTCATGCGCAAGTGGGGGCGCGAGGAGCGTCGCGCCCGCGCGATGGAGGCCCTGGCGATGGTCGACATGGAGCAGATGGCCGACCGCGGCATCGAGATGCTCTCCGGCGGGGAGAAGCAGCGGGTGGCCACCGCCCGGGCGCTCGCGGTGCGGCCCCGGGTGCTGCTGATGGACGAGCCGCTGAGCGCCCTCGACCGGTTGATCCGGCTGCGGGTGCAGCGCGAGATCTCCACGCTGCTGCACGGCCTGGAGGTGACCACGATCTACGTCACCCACGACCAGCGGGAGGCGCTGACGATGGCCGACCGGGTGGTCGTGATGCAGCAGGGGCGGCTGGAGCAGGTCGCCCCGCCGCTGGAGCTGATCCGGGCGCCACGGAGCCGGTTCGTGGCCGAGTTCCTGGGCGGCGCCGGCAACTACGTCGAGGCCGAGGTGGTCGCGCCCTCCGACCGGGACGGGTTGGTCGAGGTCGACAGCCCGCTGGGTCGGCTGGCGGTGCGGTCGCCGGAGAGCGGCTATCCGGCCGGCACCGGCGTGACCGTCCACGTCCGGCCCGAGGACATCGTGCTGGACGAGACCGCGACGGACTTCGAGGTGCGGAGCGCGGCCTTCACCGGCGAGGTCGCCGAGATCCTGGTCGACGACGGCCGGGGCCGGACCCTAACCGTGAAGCGACTCGGCATCTGCGACTTGGACCAGGGCCGGCGAATCGGCCTCACCGTGGCTCCCGGAGCCGCGGTGATCATCCCGAACGAGGAGAGCGAATGAGCAACATCGTTGGCGTCGACGTCGGCGGCACCTTCACCGACGTCTACTACTTCGGGGACGACGGCGGGATCAACTCCGCCAAGTCCCCCAGCACCGCGGACACGGTGACCGGCGTCCTGGCGGCGCTCGACCAGGTCGGCGGCGCCGCCGGGGTCGACTCCCTGTCCTTCGGGTCGACGATCGCCACCAACGCGCTGGTCCAGCGCCGGCTGGCGAAGACCGGTCTGCTGACCACGGCCGGATTCCGCGACGTCCTCGACATCCGCCGGCTCTGGCGGCGTGACCTCTTCGGTCACAAGTGGGATCGCCCCGAGGCGGTGATCCCGCGTCACCTCCGGCTGGAGGCGCGCGGGCGGGTCGACTTCGAGGGCGTGGAGTTCGAGCCGCTGAGCGAGGACGACGTCCGCGCCGCCGCCGCGGCTTTCCGCGAGCAGGGCGTCGAGGCGGTCGCCGTCACCTTCCTCTTCGGGTACGTCAACCCGGTCCACGAGCGGCGGGCGGCCGAGATCCTCGCCGAGGAGATGCCGGATGCCCGGATCATGATCTCGTCCGAGGTCAATCCGGAGCGGAACGAGTACGAGCGGACCTCGACCACGGCGATCGCGGCCGGGCTGGCCCCGGTGATCGACTCCGCGCTGGAGGCCGTGGAGCGGCAGCTGATCGACGGCGGCCTCACCAACCCGCCCCGGGTCATGAAGTCGAACGGCGGGGTGATGTCGGTTCGGGCGGCGCGCAACAAGCCGGTCGAGCTGATCAAGTCCGGCCCCGCGGGCGGCGCCTCCGCCGGGGTGTGGCTGTCCGAGAAGCTGGGTGAGCCGCGGCTGATCCTGATCGACATCGGCGGCACCACCGCCGACGCCAGCCTGATCGTCGACGGACGCCCGATCCGGGCCAACGTGGACATGCTCGAGTGGGACATCCCGGTCCGGGTCCCGGTCGTGGACATCCGCTCGGTCGGCGCCGGCGGCGGCTCGATCGCGCACCTCGACGCCGCCGGGGGCCTCGAGGTCGGTCCGCAGTCGGCCGGCGCCGAGCCCGGCCCGGTCGCGTACGGCAAGGGCGGCACCGACCCGACCGTCACCGACGCGGCGATCATCTCCGGCCTGCTCGACCCCGACTACGTCCTCGCCGGCTCGTTCGCCCTCGACGTCGAGGGCGCGGAGCGGTCGCTCGGCCCGATCTCGGACGCGCTGGGGGAGGGCGTCGAGAAGACCGCCGCGGCGATCATGCACGTGGCCACCAACGAGATGGCCAACCTGATCCGCGAGATCACGATCGACGCCGGGCTCGACCCGCGCGAGTTCGCGCTGGTCGCGTTCGGCGGGGCGGGGCCGCTCTTCGTCGGCTCTCTTTTGGAGGAGCTGGGCCTCTCCCGCGGCTACGTCCCGGTCGGGGCGGCGACGCTGTCGGCGATGGGCGGGGCCTTCGCCGACGTCGCCTTCGACTACGTCCGCTCCGAGAGCGGCGTGATCGGCGAGTCGGGCTCCGAGGCGATCGAGCCGGCCTTCGTCGAGCTGATCGCCAAGGCCGAGGCCGAGATCGAGGCGGAGGGCCTGGATCGGGCCGAGATCACCACGGCGCTCGACATGCGGTATCTGGGCCAGTGGCACGAGATCGAGATCGAGTTCGAGCCCGGCGGCGACCTCGAGGCGGCGGCCGCCGCGTTCGAGGCCGAGCATCAGCGGCTCTGGGGCCACATCCGGCCCGAGGAGCCGATCGAGTTCACCGCGGTCCGGGCCCGCGTGGTCTCGCGGGTGCGCAAGCCGGAGCTCGCGGTCGGCAGCGAGGCGCAGGCCGATCCCCAGGCGAAGGGCCGGCGCACGGTCAGCTTCTTCGGGCGGGAGCCCGGGGAGGTGCCGGTGTTCGAGCGGGCCGCGTTGCCGGTCGGCTTCAGCCAGTCCGGGCCGGTGATCGTCGAGGAGGCCCAGACCACGACGGTGGTGCCGGACGGTTTCAGGATCAGGATCGGAGAGCTTGGAGAAATGGTGGTGGAACGATGAACACGACGGAACTGGATCCGGTGCTGGCGCGCGTCCTGGCGCGCGCCTTCGAGTCGACCTGCGCGGAGATGGGAAGCGCCATGATCCGCACCGCGATCTCGGCGGTCTTCGTCGAGGGCAGGGACTTCTCCTGCGCGGTGCTCGATCACCGGGCGGAGCTGGTCGCCTCGGCCAACTACGACCCGAGCCACCTCTCGGCGATGGCCCTGACCGGCGAGTACGTGCTGATGCAGTACGACTGGGCGCAGCTGGACGAGGGCGACGTCGTCATCGTCAACGACCCCTACCGGGGCGGCGGCCACCTGCCCGACATCTGCGTGATCCGGCCGATCTACGCCGAGGGCGAGATGCTCGGCCTGGCGATCAACCGCGGCCACCACATCGACGTCGGCGGCATGTCCGTCGCCGGCTTCCCCGGGACCGCCAAGTCGATCTACCAGGAGGGTGTGCGCATCCCGCCGGTCAAGTGGTTCGAGGCCGGGGTGGAACGACCCCAGGTGATGGACCTGATCCTGATGAACGTGCGCTTCCCGCGTGAGCAGCTCGGTGACTTCCGCGGCCAGCTGGCCAGCTGCATCACCGCCGAGCAGCGGATCCGCGACCTGGTCGAGCGTCACGGCCTCGACCCGGTGCGCGAGGCGATGCAGGAGACGAAGCGGCACTCGGAGCGGCTGATGCGCCAGGCGATCAGCGACATCCCCGACGGGGAGTACGAGTTCACCGACGTGATGGACGACGACGGGATCGGCAACGGCCCGTACCGGATCGTGGTCGGCCTCAAGGTCGAGGGCGACGGGGTGCTGGTCGACTTCGAGGGCACGAGCGCGCAGGCGGAGGGGCCGATCAACTCCTCCTATGGGAACACGGTCGGCAGCGTCTTCAACGCGTTCATGCACACCTTCGGCTCGGACATCCCGTTCAACCACGGCAGCTTCCGGCCGATCGGGTTCAACGTCCCGCGGGGCTCGATGCTGAACCCGATCCCACCGGCGCCGGTCTTCGGTGGGGTCACCGAGACCTCCATCCGGATCATCGACGGCGTGTTCGGCGCGCTGGCCGAAGCGGTCCCGGACCGGGTCGCGGCCGGCTGCTACGGGACGTGCATCAACGTCGCCGGAGGCGGCTGGGACGAGAAGCGGGGCCGCCAGTTCGGCGTCTACTTCTTCCAGGAAGGGGGCTGGGGAGGAACCTCCTGGCGGGACGGCTGGAGCTCGGTGCCGAACCCGACCTCCAACTACAGCGATTACCCGGCCGAGGTGATCGAGCTCACCATGCCGCTCCGTTGCGTCGAGTTCAGCCTCAACCAGGACTCGGCCGGGCCGGGATACAACCGGGGCGGCCTCGGGACCAAGCGGGTCTACGAGGTGCTGGCCGACGGCTGCGAGTTCAATGCGCTCGGCGATCGCTTCAAGATCCCTCCCCATGGGACTCAGGGCGGCGACGCCGGACGGGCCGCGTTCCTGCATATGATCGCTGACGGCGAGTCGGAGGAGCATGCGTTCGACGAGCGCTTCGGCCTGGACTCGCCCTCGAAGTTCGCCGGGGTGAGGCTCGGCCGCCACGACCGGTTCGTGATGAGCACCGGCGGGGGCGGCGGGTACGGCGACCCGTTCACCCGGGAGCCGGAGCGGGTGCTGGACGACGTGCGCGAGGGGCTGGTCTCGGCCGAGCGGGCCGCGGACAGCTACGGCGTCGCGATCGTCGAGTCGGACGGGACGCTGGTCGTGGACGAGAGCGCCACGGCCCGGCTGCGCTCGGTCGATCGCCTGCCGGTGACCCGTCTGATGCCGTCCGACTATGTGCCCGCTGCGGTGCCGAGCGGGCGGGAAGCCGAGGACGTGCGGCGGGCCGGTGACCTGGTGCGTCAGGTCCGTTCCGAGTACGCGATGGAGGACTGCCCGGCCTGTGGCGAGATCGACGGCGTGCGGCTGCCCTGCCCGTTCCACCACCCGTTCGCGGCCGAGTTCTGGGAGGCGAGGGCGCTCGAGCAGTGGGCCGCCCGCAACGGCCTGACCTTCGCCACCCGAGGAAGATCGGAACCGGGCCGCACGGCCCATAAGGAGGCGGCGTGAGGTACTCGCGCGCCACGCTCGGGGTCGACCGCGTGATCGACCCGCCGGGCGCCCTGCCCCAGGGAGCCGACCGGATCGACGGAGGCCCGCCGCTCCGCCCGCGGGAGATCGAGATCGAGGTCGATCGTCTCTGCCTGGACTCGACCAGCTTCCGTCAGCTCTCCGAGGCCGCCGCCGGCGACCCGGAGGCGATCGCCGACGCGATCGCGGCGATCGTCGCCGACCGGGGCAAGATGCACAACCCGGTGACCGGCTCGGGCGGCGTGCTGGTCGGCACGGTGCGCGCGGTCGGTGAGGGTCACGCCGACCCGCCGCGGGTCGGGCAGGGGGTGGTGACCCTGGCCTCGCTCAGCCTCACCCCGTTGACCCTGGAGCGGGTCGGCCCGGTCGATCTCGGATCGCCGCAGGTTCCGGTCGAAGGGACCGCCTACCTGATGGAGGTCGCACCGTGGACCGAGCTGCCCGACGACATCGAGCTGGACACGGCCCTGGCGGCGCTCGATGTCTGCGGCGCCGCCTCCCAGGTGCGTGACCTGGCCACGCCGGGCATGACGGTGCTGGTGCTCGGGGTGGGCCACGCCGGGAAGATCGCGATGGCGGCCGCGCGGGAAGCGGTCGGGGACGAGGGTCGCGTGGTCGCGCTCGACGCCGACGGGGCCGCCTGCGAGCGGGCCCGGAGCCTCGGCTTCTGCGACCAGGTGATCGAAGCCGACCTGAGGGACTCGATGGGCACCGCCGAAGCCCTGGGTGCGGCCGGGGTCGACCGGGCCGACCTGACCGTCGTCGTGGTCAACGCGACCGGTTGCGAGGCGACCTCGATCCTGTCCACCAAGGACGAGGGCACGGTGCTGTTCTTCTCGATGGCGACCTCGTTCACGGCGGCCGCCCTGGGCTCGGAGGGCGTCGCCTCGGAGGCCCGCATGCTGGTCGGCAGCGGCTACTCGCCCGACCGGGGACGGTACGCGCTCGATCTGCTCAGAAAACATCCGCGGCTCCGTCAGGAGCTGGCGGGCGCAGGCGAAAGGGACTGATGCTCAGCCATTGGAACGAAGAACCGGTAGTCATCACCGTCGCACCGACCGGGGCCGAGGTCACCCGCGACGACAACCCGAACGTGCCATACACCCCGGCCGAGATCGCTTCGTCCTCGGTCGAGGCCGGCCGGGCCGGGGCGGCGGTGGTCCATCTGCATGTGCGTGAGGAGGACGGGACCCCGAGCGGCCGGCCGGAGCTGTTCCAGGAGACGATCGACGGGATCCGGGCGGAGTCCGACCTGATCACCATGGTCTCCACCGGCGGCGCGATCTGGATGGGGATCGAGGAGCGGACCACCGGCCTCACCGCCGGGCCGGACCTGGCCGGGGTCGAGACCGGCTCGCTGAACTTCGGCGAGGAGGCCTTCGTGACGATCCGGCCGCACGGGCTCGGCATCATCGAGCAGGCGGAGCGCGCCGGCATCGGGCTGGAGGTCGAGGCCTTCGAGGTCGGGCACGTCTACGAGGCCGTCCGGATGCTGGGCGCCGGCGAGCTGCCCGAGCCGTTGCGGATCAACCTCGTGTTCGGGGTGCCGGGCGGGATCGACCCGTCGCCGGAGGCCTTGGCGGCGATGCTGAGGCCCTTGCCGGACGGCACCCCGTGGACCGTGACCTGCGTCGGCCGCAACCAGAAGCGGATGCTGGCGCTCGGGCTGTTGAACGGAGCGAGCGGCATCCGGGTCGGGTTCGAGGACGCGGTCTACCGCCGTCGCGGCGTGCGGGCCGACTCGAACGCCCAGCTGGTCGAGGACGCGGTACAACTGGCCCGCAACCTCGGGCGGGAGCCCGCGACGGTGGCGCAGGCGAGGGAGATCCTCGACCTTCCCGCGTCGCCTTCCCGGGACGGAGGGGTCTGAGTGGCCGGCGAGGCGAGTGCCGCCGTCCGGCCCGCGGTCGGCCTGCCGATCCGGTGGCGCGATCTCGACCCGCTGGGGCACGTCAACCACGAGGTGTACCTCACCTACCTGGAGCACAGCCGCGACACCTGGTTCGCGATGAACTCGAACGGCAGCCTGGGGCCGGCCGACTACGTCGTGGCCCGGCTCGAGATCGACTACCTGCAGGAGCTCACGATCGAGAACGAGTCGGTGGACGGCTGCTGCCGGCTGG
This sequence comes from Conexibacter woesei, assembly GCA_040393665.1. Lineage (GTDB taxonomy): Bacteria > Actinomycetota > Thermoleophilia > Solirubrobacterales > 70-9 > 67-14. The sequence continues at coordinate 4,996 of JBEBTS010000027.1, read as the reverse complement.
CCGAGCTCGGACGATCGAGCCTGGTGACCGAGGAGGCGCTGGTCATGCCCGACGGGCAGCTGGCTGCCCGAGCCCGGGCCGTGCTCGTGTTCTGGGACGCCACGACGCGTTCCTCCCGCCCGATGACTCCCGAAGAGCGATCCGGCTTCGAGAGCGGGATCGCGCTCGGCGAGATCCCCGAGACCTGAACCGGTCGAACCACAACCGAAGGAGATCCCATGGTCTCAGACCTGAACATCCCGGTCGCGAAGTCCGCGGAGCTGGCCACCCGGCTCCGCCGGAGCTTCCCCGGGGGCGATACGCGCACCTCGACCTTCTACACGCCGTTCCCGCTGGCGATCGTCCGCGGCGAGGGGTGCCGGATCGAGGACGTCGACGGCAACGAGTACATCGACCTGCTCAACAACTTCACCGCGCTGATCCACGGCCACGCCTTCGGCCCGGTGGCTGAGGCGCTGGGGCAACAGGCCCTGATGGGGACCGCCTTCCCGGCGCCCGGCGCCCAGCAGGCCGAGCTGGCCGAGGCGATCCACTCCCGGGTCGACTCGGTCGACCTGATCCGGTTCACCAACTCAGGCAGCGAGGCGGTGATGATGGCGGTGCGCGCGGCTCGGGCCCACACCGGTCGCGAGCGGCTGATCAAGCTGGACGGCGGGTACCACGGCTCCTGGGAGCAGGTCCCGATGACGCTGGGCGACGAGCGCCCGCTGCGCGGCATCCCCGGGCCGAGCCGTGACCTGGTCGAGATGGTCGACGCCAACGACGTCGGCGCCCTGGAGGATGCCGTGGCGCGGGCCGAGGGCGTGCTCGCCGCGATCATCCTCGAGCCGGTGATGGGCGAGGGGGTGGTGGTGCTCGAGGACGAGTTCCTGCTGGCCGCCCGCCGGCTGGCGGACTCGGCCGGGGCGCTGTTGATCTTCGACGAGGTGATCTCGGCCCGGCTGGAGCACGGCGGGCGCCAGGCGGCGACGCCGGTCTCCCCGGACCTGACCACGATGGGCAAGATGATCGGCGGCGGCCTGCCGGTGGGCGCCTTCGGCGGCCGGGCCGAGGTGATGGAGGGGTTCGACCCCGGGCAGACCGGCCATCTCGAGCACGCCGGCACCTACAACGGGAACGTGATGACGATGGCGGCCGGGGTGGCCACGCTGGCCGCCCTGGACGAGGCCGAGGTCGAGCGGATCAACGCCCTCGGCGAGGACCTCACCGCCCGCCTGGACGGGGCGCTGGCCGACTCGCCCTTCGACGGTCGGGTGCTGGGCTGCGGCTCGCTGCTCCACCTGCATCTGGACACCGCCTCCGAGGACATCCGGTGCTTCGCCGACACCAACCTGGGCAGCGCCAACCTGCGCCGGTTCCACCGGGCCGGCCTGGAGGAGGGACTGTTCTTCGCGACCCGTGGCCTGATGGCGATCTCGACCGCGATGGGCCCGGAGGTCATCGACGAGATCGAAGGGCGATTCCTGCGCGTGATCGACCGGGTGGCGGCCCAGGCCGAGGGTTAGTCCGCCGCCGGTCCGCCCGGCTCCCCGTGGGGCCGGGTCGGGCTCCCGCGGCTAGGGTCCGGGGATGGGCCGAACCGTCCGTCGCCTCCTGATCCTCGCCCTCGGCTGTGCCGCCGGGGTGGCGCTCCTGGCCCTGCTGTTCTACGGCTCGGACCGGTTCAACGACCTCGACCACCGGGTGACGGGCAGGCTGCTGGCGCCGGACGGGTCGCTTCGCGAGTCGCTCTTCCACGCCGCCGCTGACCTGGCGGAGCCGGTGCCGCTGGCGATCGCCCTGGCGGTGGTCGCCGGGCTGGGGCTGGCCTGGGGGAGGCCGTGGCAACTGCTGGCGGCCGGCGGGGTGGTGCTGGCGGCCAACGTCACCACCCAGGTGATGAAGGCGGCGCTCTCCCATCCTCGGCTCCAGGGCGCCTTCGGCGCCACCCAGCACATCGAGGTCGGCTATCCCAGCGGTCACACGACGGCCGCCTTCTCGGCCGGATTCGCGCTCTGGCTGGTCGCTCCGCCTCGCTTTCGGCGGCGGGCCGCCTGGGTGGGCATCGCCTACGGCCTGGTGGTGGCGGCCGGCGTGGTCATCGCCGGTTGGCACTACGTCAGCGACGTCCTCGGCGCGGTCCTCGTGGTCGGTTTCTGGGGGTCTCTGGCGCTCGCCGCCCTGACTCCGGTGGAAGCCCGTTCTCGTTAAAGTTGACGTGAATCAGCTTTTGCTATAACTTCCGCATTAAGTTGACGAGCGTCAACTTCAGGGAAAAGAACCACCTAAACGAGAGGGAACCATGAGGCTCACCAAGCTGTTGACGACGATCGCAGGACTGGCCGTGATCGCACTGGTCGCCGGAGCGCCGGCCGCCCAAGCCGACGGCTGTCCGTCCGATCAGACCGTCCTCGACTACTCCAAGAACGACCCGCCCTACCAGTGCGCGGTCCACAACTGGTCGAGCAAGAAGTCGATTGGCGCCTGGGACACGAAGAGCTGGTCCTCGGATACGGCCCTGGGCTACAACGTCGAGTCGAAGTGCGCTTACCGCAGCGACAAGGACGCCGTCAGCTGGACCTGGGTCGGCACCGGTCCCAGCTACGTCGCGACCTTCACCAACTGGGCCACGAGCACCCGTCACTTCGGCACCGGGGTGATCTTCACCACCGGATCGGTGAACGGCGACCAGATCAAGAGCAGCAGCAACTGCGCCAACGGCGACGGCAAGATCGAGAACAGCATCAAGAAGATCACCCAGAAGGTGACCATCGACAGCGTCACCGGCAACAAGGTCGGGGGAGAGCCCCTGACGATCGCCGGCACCGTCTCGCCTTCCAGCGCCACCGGCGGCGTCGGCCTGATGGTCAACGGAGTCCAGGCGACCAAGGACGGGAAGCCGGTCGGAGGGCCGATCCAGAACGGGAAGTTCTCGATCGTCTGGACCTCTCCGCCCGTCGGGGTCGACGCGACCTTCGTGCTCACCGCCGCCTACGGCGGTGACGTCTCGGCCTGCCCGGCCGCGGCGAAGTCCTGCGGGTACACCGGCGGGGTCTCGCAGAACGTGCCGGTGACGGTCAAGAAGCGGATCACGACCCAGCCGGTGCCGCTGTCGGCGTCGTCCACGGGCATCGCGTCGCCGGTCGAGCCGAGCCTGATCTCGAACGCGCTCGCATCCGAGCCGGTCGCGACGGTCAGCGCGGAGGAGTCCGACCCCGGAGTGACGGTGCGGGAGAAGTCGGCCCGGATGCCGTCGGGCCTGAAGGTGGAGTGCCCGAGCGGCACCGTTCCGCTCCACGCCGAGCTGTTCGGCGCGAACACCGCCCGGTCGCTCCAGTACGGCTCTCGCGGGGTCAGCCTCAAGTCCGGCGCGGTCGGTCGCGGCAACCTGGCCACGATCCAGGTGACCTGCCGCAAGTCCGGCAAGTCCCGGATGCTCGCGAAGCGGGTCGGTTTCGGCACCCGCGACGCCGACCGGATGAGCACCCGTAGCGAGGGCGCGACCCTGTACGGCGGACCGGGAGCCGATCGCCTCCGGATCGTCAACAAGCGCGGGACGGCCCACGGCGGCCTCGGCGCCGACCGGATCACGGTCATCGGCCGGAACAGCGTCGCCACCGGCGGCCCCGGTGCGGATGTGATCCGCTCGAACAGCAGCGGTCGCACCCTCCTGATCGGCGGGCCGGGGCGCGACCGGATCATCACCTCTCCCCGGGGGCGTGCCCTGGTCGACGTGCGGGATGGTCAGCGCGACAGGGTGATCTGCAAGGGCACGGGCAACCACGTCCGGGCGGACGCGAAGGACGTCCTGACGGGCAACTGCCACCGGCACTGAGCCGCGCGGTAAGTCCCGCGCCTGCCTCTTCTCAGGGGCACTCGGACCCGGACTTTTGCGTCAAATAGACGTAAAAGTCCGGGTCCGAGCCCGTTCGGCGTCGGCGCCGGGCCGGCACCGGGGGAAGCTGGTCGGTCAGACGCCTTCGAGCGACCGGGCGTACTCGACGAAGAAGTCGAGGCTGTCCGGGTTGGCCATCGAGTCGCGGCTGGCCGCCTTCTCGACCGGCGTGCCGGTGAGGATCCGCTTGACGGGGACCTCGAGGACCTTGCCCGAGAGCGTGCGGGGCACCTCCGGGATCACGATCATCTCGTTGGGGACGTGGCGGGGGGAGCAGCGCGAGCGGACCGCGGAGGCGACCCGCTTCTTCAGGTCGTCGGTCAGCTCGGCCCCCTCGGCCAGAACCACGAAGAGCGGCATCCAGCCCTCGGTGCCTTCCCTGGGGATGTCGACCACCAGGGCGTCGGCGACGTCGTCGTCGGCCAGCACCGCCCGATAGATCTCGGAGGTGCCCATGCGAATCCCGCCGCGGTTAATGGTCGAGTCGGAGCGGCCGTAGATGATCGCGGTGCCGCGCTCGGTGATCTCGATCCAGTCACCATGGCGCCAGGCGCCGGGGTAGGTGTCGAAGTAGCTCTCGTGGTAGCGCGAGCCGTCCTCATCGCCCCACAGGTAGAGCGGCATCGACGGCATCGGCTTGGTGATGACCAGCTCGCCGACCTCGCCGACGTGCGGCTTGCCTTCCTCGTCCCAGGATTCGACGGCTGCGCCCAGCGCCCTTCCCTGCAGCTCGCCGCGGTAGACCGGCAGGATCGGGACCCCGCCGACGAACGCGGTGCACAGGTCGGTGCCGCCGGAGGTCGAGAAGAGCCAGGTGTCGGCCCCGATGTGCTCGTAGACCCAGTCGAAGCCCTCGGGGGCCAGGGGGGAGCCGGTCGAGCCGACCGCCCGCAGACGGGACAGGTCGCGACCGGCGCCGGGCTCGACCCCGTCCTTCATGCACGCCGCGATGTAGCTGGCTGAGGTGCCGAAGCAGGTGACCTCGGCATTGGCCGCGAGCTGCCACAGGGCGGACAAGTCCGGGTAGCCGGGGTTGCCGTCGTAGAGCACGATCGCAGCGTCGGTGAGCAGGCAGGAGGTGAGGAAGTTCCACATCATCCAGCCGGTCGTCGTGAACCAGAA